>JANQQD010000369.1 GCA_028285185.1 Anaerolineae bacterium
ATCGCGGTGCTCGGTGGTGGAATGGCGCATGAACAGTGAGCGCAGGCCGAAATGCGCCACGTCGATGTTGCTGGCCGCCCGCGCGATCCAGCATCCGCCATCGACCACCTGCTGGCGCAGGTTGATCAGCAGCGCCTTATAGTCCTCCAGCCTGAGCGCGCCCCGGTTCAGCTTGTCGATAATCGGCACACGGTCCAGGCGCGCCTCGAAGTCGGTCCAGACGATGGCGAGCCCGCGCATGGTCTGCTGGACGAAGGCGTTCGTGTCGGACGGCCCGTCCGGGGCCAGTGTTTCCGTCTCAGCCATCAATGTCCTCCCGCATATCCGAACGCACCTGCTGGTGCTCAAACTCAGCGTCCGTGCCCTGTCCTACGAGGTCCCCGCCTTCGCCGGGACGACGAATTCACCCTCACGATCAAATTCTTCCCGTCATCCCCGCGAAGGCGGGGATCTCCGGGGGCGGCACCCCGACCTTGTCATCCTCACGACCATCATATCGCCGTCAGCATCATGAACCCGATCATCGCGCGGCCGCTTTCCGGCACGATGCACAGTACGCGGTCGCCCGGGCTGGCAATCCCGCGGGTGATGAATTCGTCCAGCATGATGAACAAGGCCGCGGCACCCGTGTTGCCCTTGGTGTGCAGGTTGGTGAACCACTTCTCGGCATCGATCATGCCGCCCGTCGTCTTCAGGATCGAGACGATTTCCTCGCGCAGCGACTCCGCTGAATAGTGGCACAGCAGCCAGTCCACCTGCTCAGGCTCGAAAGCGCCCTGATCGATCAGCTTCAGGTACTCGCCGACCCAGGCGCGGATGATGCGCTTCAACAGATGCATGTCCTGCCATAGCACCAGCGCACCATCCGCCAGCGCTGCCCGCGGATCGTGGCTCCAGCCGCCGGCGCGGGCGGATCGCCGCTCCGGCGGGGCGCCGGCGGCCATGCAGGGGTCGAACATGTGGGCCAGCGAGACCAGCTTGATCCAATCGATGCGGAAGCTCTGCCTGCGCTCGTTGGGCCTCGGCTCGATGACGATGGCGCCGGCGCCGTCGGAAAGGGTCCAGCGAAGGAATTCCAACGAAGTGCGGAACTGCGGGTCCTGCAACGGGGCCCGCGCGTAGAAGGCGGGCCGGAACCAGCGGCTGGAGAACTCCGACCCGGCCACGGCCGCCGCCTGCTTGCCGTCAGCCATCACCTGCAGGGAGGCCGCCTTGGCTGCGATCAGCGATCCAGCGCAGACCGACTGCACGCTGGCCAGCTCTACCGGCCCAATGCCGAGCGCGGCCTGCACCGCGCTGGCGTGCCCCGGCACCAATAGGTCGCCTTGCGTCGTCGCCGCGCCCAGCAGGTCGATATCGGCCAGCGTGCGTTCGGACTTGCCGACCGCATCCGTCACGGCCAGTGCCGCCATTTCGGCGTTGGACCGCAGCACGGTGCCGTCGTCTTCAAGTGCATAGTGCCGCGTGGTGATCCGGTTTTGCCTGAGGGCAAGCCGCCCAAAGGTTTCGGAGCGGTCGTCGATCGCCCCGATGCGAGACGCGATCCCCTCATTGGCGACCGGGGGGCCCGGCAGAAAGGCGCCGGCGGCGGTCAGATAGGCGTCTGGCATAGGGGTTCCTGCAGGGTCGGCGACAATTGAAGCGTCAGCGGAACTGTGTCGGAAGATTGTGCTGAAATTAAGGCGAGCGCTCACTCACTTTTTGTTCAATGGCAATGCTCGCCAGTCGATGACGCAAACGATCATGCACCGACGGCGCACCCTGCGAAAGCGTTGCTCTCATAAGCAAGGCTCGACGTCTTGTTCCGCCCGGCCGGATTTGGCATTGCCGAGTGCGGAACGTGAGGAGTGCCGCCGCCCGGTTCTGAGCGCCTACTCGCCGTCGGCAAGATCCAGCACGCCGCGCATCGTCTGCACGCATCGGCCGGCGACCTGGACTTCGGCCACCTGTCCGCCCGATTTGCGGATTTTCAGAGCGATCTCGCTCGGCCGGCCCATCTCGACCCCCTGTGCTATGTCGATCCTGAGCGTGCCTTCCGACAGGGGATCCAGGCTCGCCAGATAGGCGCCGAGCGCCGCCGAGGCGCTGCCGGTTGCGGGGTCTTCGAAGGTGCCGCTCAATGGTGCGAACATGCGCGCGCGCAGACGATCGTAGCCGTCGCCTATCCGGGCATAGACGAACGTCGAAAAGCGGCCAGTCGCATCGGCATACCCGCCATCCGTGGCGGCCGTGGCGAACGCATCGTAGCGCGCACGCGCTCCAGACAACGACGCCAGCGCCACCTCGCCCACACAAAACGGCAGGCCCACTGAGACGATAGTCGGCGTGTGCCGTGTCAGGAGGATCTCGTCCGGCTGCAGGCCGATGCAATCGGCCAGCGTGGCCGGCTCTAAAGTGGCGCGGATTGCCAGCGGCTGCGGCGCTGCGATCGCCGCGCCCGAAACGCCGTCGTCGCCGTCCAGAAGTTCGACCTCGACCAAACCTGCTGCCTCCTCGAAGCGCATGGTCCGGCCGACCGGCTTACCGAAGACATGGCCCTGCCGCCCCAGAACATAGGCGGTCCCCACATTCGGGTGGCCGGCAAACGGCACCTCCTGCACCTTCGTGAAGATGCGGACCCTGGCCGTGTTGCGGTCATCGGACGGCGGAAGAACGAAGGTCGTTTCCGAGAAATTGAACTCGTTGGCGATCTTCTGCATCTCGACATCTGAGACGCCACGTCCATCGGTGATCACGGCAAGCTGGTTGCCGCCATACCGGTCAGTCGTGAATACGTCGACGACGACATAGGGTCGCTGGTGGCGATGGTCAGGCATATCCGACATCTGTCGATGATCCTGGAATGCGATAGCGGAGAGGGGGACGGACCAAGGCTAGCAGGCCGGCCAGTCGGCAGGGAACGCCGAACTTCGCGCAGGCGGCCGGTACAAACCATCGGTTGCCTATGGTGCGCTGCAGCGTCGCTTGTTGTAGGATGGCCGGTGGGTTGCCTTGGATCCCGCAGCAGAAAGCCAATGCCGATGGAACCCGAAACCCTTTCCTCTCCCGTCTTCTGCGCTGTCGACACGGCCTCGCTCGATGCAGCGCTGGGTCTTGCCTCGCAGGTCCTGGATATCGTCGGCGGCCTCAAGCTGGGGCTGGAATTCTATTCCGCTCAGGGGCCGGAGGGGGTGCGGCGCCTGTCGGGGCTGGGGTGCCCGATCTTCCTCGATCTGAAGCTGCACGACATTCCCAACACCGTCGCCAGTGCCGTGCGGGCGCTGGTGCCGCTGAAGCCTGCGTTCCTGACGCTGCATGCCTCGGGTGGGCGCGCGATGCTTGAGGCCGCGGCTGCCGCGGCACGTGAGACGGCGGCAGAGTTCGAGGTACCGCGGCCGCGTCTCTTGGGCGTTACCGTGCTGACCAGTCTGGATGAGGGCGATCTGCGCGATATCGGCCAGGATGCCGAATCGCTGCATCAGGTTGACCGGCTGGCAACACTGGCCATCGATGCCCATCTCGATGGTATTGTGTGTTCACCGAATGAGATCGCGCATCTGCGGGCCCGGTTCGGGCCGCACTTCCTCTTGATGGTGCCGGGCATCCGGCCGGGCTGGGCGAGTGCGGACGACCAGAAGCGGGTTTTGGCGCCGGCCGAGGCGCTGGCGCTGGGGGCCGACTATCTGGTGATCGGGCGGCCCATCACCCGTGCCACCGACCCCACGGCAGCGGCCCGGCGGATTGCGTACGAGTTGGCAGGAGCGAAATGAGGCTGTCGGTCAAGATCTGTGGGATCAGCACGCCGGAGGCGATGGAGGCGTCCGTCGACGGCGGCGCGCATTTTATCGGGCTGAACTTCTATCCCCGCAGCCCGCGGGCCGTCAGCCCGAACCTGGCCGCGCAGCTCGCCCGCTTGGCCCCGACCGGCGTGCGTGTTGTGGGCCTGTTCGTCGACCCCGACGACGACCGCCTGGATGAGGTGATCGGCCAGGTGCCGCTGGACCTGATCCAACTGCACGGGGACGAGACCGCGGGAAGGTTGGAGGCCATCCGGCGTAGCTTCAACATCCCGGTCATGAAATCGATCCCGGTGGCGACGGCGGAGGATCTGGCTGCGGTCAACGGTCTTGAAGGATCGGTGGACCGCCTGCTGTTCGACGCGAAACCGCCGGCCAACGTCACCGCGCTTCCTGGCGGCAACGGCATTCCCTTCGACTGGTCGCTGCTGGCCGGCCGCCGCTGGCTCAAGCCCTGGATGCTCTCAGGCGGCCTGAATGCCGGCAACCTGGCCGAAGCGGTGGCCGAAACAGGGGCCGAAGCCGTCGATGTCTCCAGCGGTGTGGAGGATCGGCCGGGGCACAAATCGCCAGAGCTGATCCGCAGCTTCCTCAAGACGGCGGCTGCGCTCTGACCGGAGCGTCGATCCGATCCTGCGATCAGTGATCGCCGTCGTGGCCGGGGGTGCTCACGGCCTCGTCGTCCCCGCGGGCGCCTGACGCCGGTGACAGCTCTGCCGCAGCGGGTCGCTTGGGCTGAGGGCTGGCCTTGGCTGCCCCGCCGTCTCCGGAACGGCCGGCCAGCGCAGCGACCAGATCCGGTGCGCTGAGCGCGATCGGCGCGGACGGTGCCTTGCCCTGCTTGTCCTCTCCAAAATAGAGCGTCATATGGGGGAAGGGGATCTCGATCCCCAGTTCGTCGAACCGGTTCTTCATCCGGCGATTAAATTCCCGTCCCACGGTCCATTGGTTGATCGGCGTCGTCTTGATGCGGGCCTTGATGATCACCGCGCTGTCGGCAAAGGCGTCGACGCCCAGGATCTCGATCGGCTCGAGAATCAGCGCGCTGTAGGGCATCTCCGTCTCCATGCCCGCGCCGATCTCCTTCAGCACCTCGATCACGTCGTCGACGTTCTCACGATAGGCGACACCCACGTCGAAGACGTAATACGAGAAATCCCGGGTCATGTTCAGCACCGAGGTCACGTCGCTGAACGGCACGGTGTGTACGCTGCCCGCGAGGTCGCGCAGCTTGACCGTGCGGATGGTCATGCCCTCAACCAGGCCGGCATGGCCGCCGACCTGCACGACGTCGCCGATGGCGATCGTGTTCTCGATGATGTTGAACAGGCCGGTGATCACGTCCTTCACCAGCGTCTGCGCGCCGAAGCCGATCGCCAGGCCGACCACACCGGCACCGGCCAACAGGGGTGCGATGTTGATCCCCAGCTCAGACAGCGTGATGAAAGTCGCGATCGTGATCAGCACGACCAGCGCGACATTGCGGAACAGTGGCAGCAACGTCCGCATGCGCTGTGTTTCGTGCGGCGGGCGCCCCGCCCGTTCAGCCTTGGCAAGCTGGTTCGTCACAACCTGTGAGACGATCTGCCAGGCGATAAAGGCCGCGCCCAGCACCAGCGCAATGGAAGCCGCACTGGACAGCAGGGCTTGCCCGAAATCGCCCCGCAGAAGCTCAAGCGTTCCCAGGCCCCAGATGTCGAGGACGATTGCAAAGGCGACCGCGAAGAAGACGACCCGAACGATCCGCGCCACAAGCGGAAGCAGGCGACTGGGTCGGCGTTTGCCCGTGCGGCCCCTGGCCTTCAACTCCGCACTGGCAAAGAAGATCCGGTCGATCGCGCCGACGGCCAGCCGCGACAGGAAATGGGCGGCGAGAAGGACGACGACGGAAAGCACCGTCGCGCGGATCATGTAGACGAAGCCGCCCTCTATCGAGAGCGCAAAGACGCCATAGGCGATGATGACGTAGATGATCGCCAGGATGTGCCAGATATCCGCCACCATCCGGCGCAGAGACAGGATCACGGGGCCTCTTGCCATCTCCTGCTCGTCACCATCGCCCGATGTCTCGTCGCCGCCGCCTTTCGTGCCGCCGAGGAACTGCGCCACCGGACCGCGGTTCTGAAGCACGAACACGATCACCATCCCCGCCGCCACCAGGCCGATCAGCGCGATGATCCCGTTGCTGAGACCGAGGCTCATACCCAGGGTGAGCCCGACCTCCGTCACAAGGAAGCCGGCGACGCAGAGATAGGTGAGCCGCCGGATCCAGACATAGAGGTAGTCGGCGGTCTCGTCGCTTGTCCTGACCAGCCGCAAATGCGGTGCCAAAGGCGTGAAGATGGCGCGCGCAACGACAAGCACGGCCGCGGCGATGAGAACCGCGTTGATCGCGGCGACGGACACCAGACGGGCTTTGCGTATCGGGTCGAAGACCGCCATGGCGCCATAGGCGACCAGCCCGAAGATGATGAACGGCAGCAGGTCGACAAGCGTTCGCCCGATCAGGATCAACAGCCGGTCGAAGAATCGATCGTCGGTCCGCGGCCGTTCCAAGAGCCGGCGGGGACGTCGCAGAACCAGTCGGGTCAGGACCAGAGCGGCGATGCCGCTGCCCAAGACCACGATCAGCGCAAGCAGGGTGTTCTCCCACTGCGCGCGCCGGATATCGCTTGCGAATTCCTGCTGAACCCAGTCCCAAAGCTGCGGCAGGTTGAACACGGCCGTACCGAGGGCGTCGAACTGCTGAGAGATGGCGGCGAGGCGCGCCTCCAGGAGGCCGAGGATTCGGGCCCCGAAGGTCTCAAGTGCGGCGGCCTCCTCTTCCTGCTGCTCTGCGGCAATCAACAGGCGCAACTGGGCAATCAGCTCCGTACGCGCCTGCTCGTCTTCCAGAGTGCCGATCAGGCTTTCCACCTGTTCCGCGGAAACGTCTTGCGGAGCCTCGTCCGTCGTTTCCTGTGCCGAAGCCGAATGAAGGGCAAGAACAAGGCCGAGGACGAAGGCGGCGACCGAGAGGCCGATGCGGGCGCAAAGCCATCGCAGAGAGGTCATGGGCGGAATGCTCGTTTCTTGTAGGTAGACCGCGCGCGAAGCTAGCGCGACGTTTCCGCCGTCGCCAGTCCCCAGGCTATAGTCGCCCGGCGGATTGGTTACGAATGGGAAACAGCACGGGGCAGCATGCGGATGCGGGGGACGACGAGCGCCAAGCTGCGCGTGTTGGTCGTGGCCGTCGCCGCCTCCGCGGGAATCGGCGCCGCCTATTCCGCGGCGTTCGGCGTTCTGCCTGTTCCAAGGTCGCTTATGGCCGGGGCCGTGGTCGGCGCCACGATCTGCGCCGCGCTCGTGGGGTTCGAGCTGTTTCTGCTGCGCGGCGGGGTCAGAGGGCCGGTCCGCCGATCCTTCCGCAGTTTGATGATCCTGCGGCTGTTCGCCTATACCGGCGTCATCGTCACCGTTCTCGCCCTTGTGCCGCCGGCATTTGCCCCCGCCGCCGATCCGTCGATTGCGTCACTGTCCGTGCGGGACGTCGTATTCTCGTTTGCTGTCAGCTTTGTCGTCATGCTGTCCATCGGCCTGACCGAGCTTGTGGGTCCCCGCGTCCTGGTGAACTTCGCGATCGGGCGCTATGCCGAGCCGCGCCTGGAACGGCGGATCCTGCTGTTTGCCGACGTCGCCGGGTCCACAGCCCTGGCGGAGCGCATCGGCGACTTGAGATTTCATGAGTTGCTCGCCGATACCTTCGACTGTCTTGCCCAGGCGGTCGTGGATGCCGGCGGCGAAGTGCACAAATATGTCGGCGACGAAATGATCGCGCAGTGGCCGGTCCGGACGGCTCTGCTCAATGCCCGGCCTGCCGAAGCCGTGTTCGATGCCATGCGACGCATCGACGCCTGGGAAGGCCATTTTCAGGTGCGTTACGGGCAGGTGCCGCAGTTCAGGGCTGGGCTGCATCTGGGCACGGTGGCGGCCGGGGAAGTGGGCGATTTCCGGCGGGAAGTGGCTTTCCTCGGAGACGCCATGAACACTGCGGCCCGTATAGAGCAGATCTGCCGAGAACTCGATCGACCGGTGCTGGCGTCGGAGGCCTTTGTCGCAAGTGCAAAGATGCCTTCCGGCATCGTCGCGGAAGCCGTTGGTAACCACCCGGTACGGGGAAAGTCCGAGCCGCTGCGGCTTTTTTCTTTGCACAGCCGGCCAAACGGTGCCCTATAACATCCCGCAGGACAGCGTGCCCCCACCCTTCGGCATGCTCATGTGCCGCGATTGCGCCGGGGTGCCGGCGATGACGCGGCGGGATGCGGGTGGCACCCTGTTGGGTGACCGCAAGCTTGAGTGAAATTTATCAGGGAGCTCACAATATGCGTTCGATCAAGTCCATCCTCTTGGGGTCCATTGCGGCTGTCGCGATGGGCGTCACGGCGGCCCAGGCGGAGGTTGTCATCGCCACCGCCGGTCCGATGACGGGGCAGTATGCGTCCTTCGGCGAGCAGATGAAGAACGGCGCCGAACTGGCGGTCGCCGATCTCAATGCTGCCGGCGGCATCCTGGGGGAAGAGGTGACGCTGCTGGTCGGTGACGATGCCTGCGACCCGCGCCAGGCCGTGTCGATTGCCAACCAGATGGTCAACGACGGCGTGATCTTCATGGCCGGCCATTTCTGCTCGGGCTCGTCGATCCCGGCGAGTGAGGTCTACACGGAAGAGGGCATCCTGCAGATCTCGCCCGCATCGACCAATCCGGCCCTGACCGACGAAGGCGGCTCCAACGTCTTCCGCGTCTGCGGGCGTGACGACCAGCAGGGCTCGATCGCCGCGCAGTATCTGGCCGAGAACTTCGCCGATGCGAACATCGCCATCGTCCATGACAAGACCGCCTATGGTAAGGGCCTCGCCGACGCGACGTTGGAGGCACTCAATGGGCTGGGTGTCAGCGAGACCCTCTACGAAGCCTACACGGCCGGCGAGAGTGACTACTCGGCTCTGGTGTCCCTGTTGAAAGAGAACAGCGTCGACGTTCTCTATGTCGGCGGCTACCACACCGAGGCTGGCCTGATGGTCCGCCAGATGCGCGAGCAGGGGATGGACACGCAGCTCATCTCCGGTGATGCGCTGGTAACCGACGAATACTGGTCGATCACGGGCGAGGCGGGCGAAGGCACGCTGATGACCTTCGGCCCGGACCCGCGCGAGCTGCCGTCGGCCGTCGAGGTTGTGGAGCGGTTCCGTGAGCAGGGCATCGAGCCTGAGGGCTATACGCTCTACACCTATGCCGCCATCCAGGTGTTTACCCAGGCTGCCGAGATCGCCGGCACCACGGATCTCGATCCGGTGATCGAAGCGATGCATGGCAACAGCTTCGACACGGTGCTAGGCGAGCTGACCTTCGACGAGAAGGGCGACATCCAGCAGCCGGCCTATGTCTGGTACGAGTGGACCGAGGGCACCTACACCCAGGTTCAGTAGGCCCTATTCCAGTTACACAGTCTCTGGCCCGGCGGCGCCATGTGCGTCGCCGGGTTTTTTTGTGCCGACCACCGTATGGTTCCCGCCGCGGCAGATGCCAGGGGGCGGCCGGCGATCCCTGCGCGTTCGGCAGGTATTGATAGTCGAGTTCCCCACATTCCCGAGGCAGCGCTCAGCCGAGCAACTATCCGCCTGTTTCTTTGTGGGTTCAGTCATAAGAATGATGAGGATGGCCTCGGATTGATCAATAAAAGTCTATGCATTCCGCTTTTGTGAATGATTCACGGATCTGCCGCAGATAATACTGTCATAGCGATGAGCTTGACGTCAGTATATGTAATTGGTTAACGTTGTTATTGTGAATGCGAACCACTATAGGTAAAAATTATTATCCGTTTATTTGATAACAATGTCGATAAAAACTGAGCTTTATTGAAGCCGCCCGACCGGCGGCGATCGCCCGTGCCCGTTCGTCGGAACCGTTAGCCCTCGCTCTTGAAGCGAGCCACAACCAGGAGCTCGACGTCATGGCGATCCGATACGGAACTGCAAGACAGGAAGGCCTCCGAGGTGGCGCGGCCGGCCGTCGCCCATTCCTCAGGTGGCACTCGGCGATCTCTCAGTGCCGCGCGGCGCCGCGTACGCACCGGTCCGATACGCGCGGCATGTCGGCGCTGCGCAAGGTGCTTGCCGGTACGACGGTGCTGACGGCAGTGACTGCACTTGCCGCACTCATGGACCTCGACCAGGCACTGGCGCTGCCCACGGATGGTACCGTGGTGGAAGGCCAGGCGGAGATCGTCTATGGCCCGTCGTCGGTGACGATCCGGCAAGGTACCGAACGCGTTGTTATCGACTGGCAGACCTTCGACATCGCCGGTGACGAGTCCGTCAGCTTCATTCAGCCCGATCAGCTCGCGGCCGCCCTCAACCGTGTCCTGTCGGGCGGTCCGTCTCAGATTCTCGGCTCGTTGAACGCCAACGGGCAGGTCTTTATCTCCAATCCGGCCGGTGTCGTGTTTGGTCCCGACGCGGCCGTCGACGTGCAGTCGATCGTTGCGACGTCCCTGGACGTCATGAACCGCGATTTCATGGACGGCCGTACGGACTTCGGCATCGCCGGGGATCCGACGGCGGTGGTGGAAAACCATGGCGACATCGATGCCAGCGGATTGGCAGCGCTGGTCGGTCCGGGTGCGCGCAACGCCGGAACGATCGTCGCCGACGTGGTGGTCATCGGCGGCGGAGAAGGGTTCGCGCTCGACTACTACGGCGACGGGCTGGTCAACTTCGCGATCACCAATCCGACGGTCACGCGGCCTGTGGATTCTGAAGGCAATCCCGTCGAAGCTCTGGTCGTCAACGACGGTACGATTCTGGCCGATGGAGGCCGTGTCGTCCTGACGGCCGACGCCGCGGCTGGCGTGATCGACACCGTCATCAATCTGGACGGCGTAGTCCAGGCACGGTCGGTCGAGAGCCGGAACGGCCAAGTCGCCATGGTCGGTGGCGATGACGGGACCGTAACGGTTGCTGGCACGATCGACGCCGTAGGCGACGACGCCGGCGAGACGGGCGGCAGTGTCCATGTGCTGGGCGACACGGTTGATCTTGCGGACGGTGCGGTGGTCGATGTTTCGGGGATGGCCGGCGGCGGTACGGCGTTGATCGGTGGCAGTCCGGGCGGCGCACTGGCGCCGGCCGGCGAGATTGCCTATCTGGCGCCTGCGGTGTCCGGCCGTTCCGGCACGACCATCGTCCTCGATGCGGCATACGAGGCCGACGGCTTCCTCCCGTTGGCAGACGTCGTCTATGTCCGCGTCGGCGCCGTGGCTGCAGCCGACGCGACCGATGCCGGCGACGGGGGCACAGTGGTCGTGTGGGCGGAAGCCGAGGCCTACTTCCACGGCGGCATCAGTGCCCGGGGCGGATCCAACGGCGGCGAAGGCGGCTTCGTCGAGGTGTCGGCGCCGGAGGTATATGTGACCGGCCAGGTCGACACCAGCGCGGCCGAAGGCGGTTTCGGTCTGTTCCTGATCGACCCGATCGAGGCGTCGATCTGCGACGATGCGTTGGCCGCCTGCGGTGACGATGCCAACGAGATCGGGGACAGCGCACTCGTCGCGTCGTTAGAGGCCGGCAATGTGCAATTGCTTACATCGGTCGAGGGCACAGGCGCCGGCGACGGTGAATGGACCATGGAGAGCGGCGCGGACGTCACCTGGGGGGCGGCTACCAGCCTGACCCTGACGGCGGACGACGGTGCCGGCGCGAATACACAGGATGGACTGATCTCGGTTGAGAGCGGCGTCACGCTGATCGGCGCGAACGCCGGCTCGCGGATCGTCTTCCAGGCCGGTACCGTTACCCTGGAGAGCGACGTTGACGCAGGCGCACTCAGCGGCACGGCAACGATCGTCGATGTACTGTCGGACAGTGGTGACATCCAGGATGGCGTCGACTTCGCGGCGGCCGGCGCGACTGTCAACGTGGCGGCAGGCAGCTATGGCGCATTCACGATCGATGTGGCCGATCTGACCGTAGCGGGCGTCGGTGAGACCACCGTCGTCAACGCCGCCGGCCCGGCAGTGACGGTTGCTGCCGATGGTGCCACCGTGGAAAGCATGCTGCTGCAGGGCACGGGCGCCGCCCACGAGGTTGGCGTCTTGCTGGACGGCACTGCCGCGCCGGATCTGACCGGCATCGATATCGTCGATGTCGATTTCTCGAACCTCGACGACGGCATTCGCAGCCGGGGCGATATCGGAGTTGGCGCGGCCGCCGATGTGACGATCCGTGGGATCGACGATGCCGCCCCCGCGGTGATCGAGGACATCTTGGATGCCGCCATCGATGTCGGCGACGTCGACAGTGACGCGGTCTATCTGGTCCAGGACGTCATCGTGCGCGATGGGGACGGCGATGGCGTCGCGACCGGCGATGGCGGATTGCGCTTCGGCGACATCGGCGGAGCAACGATCGAGCGTGCCGACGTCGGTGACGTCACCGGAAATGGCATTGAGATCGGCGTAATGGTCGGTGGTTTCTTGCGAGTCCTGGATAGCGTGGTTGACGCCGGTGGCAATGGCATCGCTGCCCTGGGCACGATCACCAACGGCACTGTCACAATCACCAGCAGTGGGGGCATCACAGCCGGCGTGCACGGCATCTTCTTTGCCCAGCCGTCCTTCGCTTCGGCGATCGTCATCGCCGCCAACGAGATCGATGCAGGGACCACGGCCGGCGCAAACGGCGACGGCATTCATTTCGCCGATCAGAGCGTTGGTTCCGCGATCACGATAGGCGGATCGGCGACCGACGACGGCAATACGATCACCGTGGGAGCAGCCGTAAGCGGCGGCGGCACGACCCATGACGGTATCTATTTCGGCGCGGAGCTGTTTGGGATCGATCCGATCCTGATCGCGAACAACACCATCGATGTCTTGGCCCTGGGCGGCAATTCGTCCATCGCCGTTGGCGATATGGGGATTCGCTTTGACGGCTTTGTCGATCTGGACCGGGAAGCGCCCGAGTTACGCATCGTCGACAACGAGATCAGTGCGGGTGAGGGCCAGGAAGACCGGGGTATTGCCTTCTGGGACGGCATCGGCGGCTTCAGCAATGTCCACATTCTGGGCAACACCATCGCGTCCGGTGATGACGGCATCGGCCTGTTCGATGTGGAGGCGTTCGGAGTCGGCGACGGTGCGGGCATCCGGCAGGCATTGCGCGACGATGCCCGCCTGACCATCCGGGACAACGCCATCGGGACGGCCGATGCGCGCGTCGGATTGGCCAACGGCATCGACGGGAACGGCATCGATTTCCAAGGCGTTGTCGACTCAGCAGTCTTCTCGATCATCGAGAACACCATTTTCGCCAACATGAACGCGGTGGAGTTCGACCGGACGGTCACGTCGACTGGCGGGTTTGCGGCGCTTGGGGAGATGGGACTGTTCGGCAACGGGGCCCTGGATTCGCTCCGCGAGAACGCCGTAGACTTCGAAGCGGGTCTGTCGGACGCCTTCGTCCAGATCGTCAACAACAACCTTGTGGCGCCGCATCACGGCGTCGACTTCGCCGGAGACGTGATCAACTCCTGGGTCGAGATCCGTGACAATTCGGTCGAAGCCGGGCTCGTCGGCGATCTGGACAGCGATGCCATCCGCTTCGCCGGCGCCTTTTCCGCCATAAGCCTTGCGCCGAACCCGCTGCTGCTGATCGACGGCAACGAACTCGCGGCAGCGAGACACGGCATCAGCTTCGGCGGCGTGGTTGCCGATGCGACGGTTGAGGTCTTTGGCAATGTCATTGAGGCCGGGCTCGGCGGTGAACCGGACGGCGATGGCATTCACTTCGCGGACGCGGTCGCCGATTCAGACATTTTCATAGGCGATGAGCCATCCGACGGCAACGTCATCGCCGTTGGAAAGCCGGTTTCCGGCGGCGGCACGATGCATGACGGGGTCTATTTCGGCGGTGGGCTGACGGGCGTTGAGACGACCATTCTGATCGCCAACAACACGATCGACGTGCTGACTCTGGACGGCACTTCTAGGATATCTGTCGGGGATATGGGGATCCGCTTCGACGGCTTCGTCAATCTGCAGTCGACCTCGCAAGAGGGTCTGCGGATCCGCGACAATGAAATCAGTGCGGGCGATGGCAAGGAAGATCGCGGCATCGCTTTCTGGAACGGCATCGGCGGCGATAGCCAGGTAGCGATCCTGGGCAACACCATCGCGTCCGGCGATGACGGCATCGGGGTTTTCGATCCCGAGGCCTTTGGGATCGGAGATGGAGCAGGCGAGGCGCGACGAGCGGTTCGCGGCAATGCCCGTCTCTTGATCGAAGCCAACGCGATCGGCACGGACGTGGTGCGCGTTGGGTTTGCCAACGGCGAAGACGGCAACGGCATCGACCTTCAAGGCGTGACGGATGCCTCTCAGGTGCGGATCGTCGGCAACGACGTGTTCGCGCGGCAGAACGCCATCGAGTTCGACCGAACCGTCACTATAGGCTTTGCCGCCGATGGCGCCAGCAGCGTCGAGATCACAGACAACGAGACGCTGGACGCGCTTCAGGAGAACGGCATCGCCTTCGAAAGAGGCGTGTCGGGCGCACGGGTACTGATCGCGAACAACAATGATGGCGTCGTGGCGGCGCAGCACGGCATCGCCTTTGGTGCCGCGATAAGCGGCGCCGAGTTGGAGATACGAGGTAACATGATTGACGCCGGCAATGTGGCCGGCCTCAACGGAGACGGTATCCATTTCGCGGGGCAAATCATCGACTCTGCGCTGTTCATCGGTGGCGGCAACGTGATCACGGTCGGTGCCGCAGAATTCGGCGGCGGTACGACCCATGACGGCATCTATTTCGGGGGCAACCTGATCGGGTCGCCGAATGTCGACAAGGTCATCCTGATCTTCGACAACACGATCGATGTGCTGACTCTGGGCGGAGCCTCGCCAGTATCCGTAGGCGATATGGGAATCCGCTTCGACGGCTTCGTCGATCTCGGCTTTAGTCCTAGCCCTGTGTCCGCCCCGGATTTGCTGCGCATCCTCAACAACGACATCAGCGCCGGTGACGGGGCCGAAGACCGTGGCATCGCCTACTGGAACGGGATCGGCGGCTTTAGCGGGGTCGAAATTCGCGGCAATACCATTGCGTCCGGTGACGATGGCATCGGCATCTTCGATGTGGAGGCCTTCGGGCTCGGCGACGGTGTCGGCGCCGAATGGGGGCTGCGCGATCGGGCCCGCATTCGGATTGAAGACAACGAAATCGGTGCGGCTGGCGCTCGTGTGGGGCTCGCCAACAATGCGGACGGCAATGGTATCGATATCCGGGGCGCTGCCGATGGCTCGGTCTTCGAGATCCGCAGCAATTCCGTGTTTGCCAACCTGAACGCGATCGAATTCGATCAAGCGGTCACGACGAGGTTCGGCTTCAAAGGCGGGCCGGCAACGGTGATCGCCGGGAACCACATCCTGGATTCACTCAACGAAGATGGTATTGCCTTCACACGAGGTATCTCCGGTACGCCCATTGGCATATGGGACAACAGCGTCGTCGCCGCACGCGACGGGATCAGCTTCGGTCCAGTGAGCACCCGGTCTGGGCTTCTAATCTCCAGGAATTCCGTGACCGCGCAACGTCACGGCATCAACTTCGCGTCTGAGGTCTCTCTTGCCCGGGTGGACATCGGCAGCAACACGATTACCGCCGGGCTTGACAGTCGGCTCGATGGCGACGGCATCCGCTTCAGCAGTACGGTTGCAGACTCTGACATTTCGATGGGTCCGGGAGTGACCGGCAACAGTCTCACGGTCGGAGCAGCAACTGCCGGAGGCGGTACAACGCACAATGGGATCTACTTCGGTGGCGACGTGACGGGGCATTCGCGTGTTGGGATTGAGGGTCTCGACATTAGGATTCTGGAGGCTGGCGCTAACGAGCGGACGTCCGATGGCGATATGGGGATCCGCTTCGACGGATTGGTCGATCTCGACGAGGGGCTGGCAGGACCCGTGGAAGTTGGGCCGACGGGTCTGCGCATTGCCTTCAACTTCATCCGCGCAGGCGAGGGGCGGGAAGACCGCGGCGTCGCTTTCTGGAACGGCATCGGCGGAGAAAGCCGGGTGACCATACTGCGCAACACGATTGCGGCTGGCGATGACGGGATCGGGATTTTCGATGTCGAGGCCTTCGGCCTTGGCGATGGCATCGGTGCCTTACAGGGCGTGCGCGACAACGCCCGCGTCTCGATCCTGGACAATGCCATCGGCACGGCCTCTGTGCCTGTCGGTCTAGCGAATGGCGGAGACGGTAACGGTATCGACATCCAGGCGGTCGCGGGGACTGCGCAGGTTCGGATCGTGGAGAACGAGATCTTCGCCAGTATCGACGCGATCCAGTTCGACCAGACCGTCACGACGACCTTCGCCGGCCCCGGCGCCGGCATCGAGATCACGGATAATCCGGTGCTCAATGCGCTTCGCGGCCTGGAAATAGCCTTCGTCCGCGGTGTATCGGTCACCACGACGACCCTGATTCAGAACAACAACTGACACCCGTCCGGCAGGGCGGCGCTCAACGGTGCCGCCCTGCCGGACGGTCTGGTTCGGATCCACTCGAACCGCTAACTGTAAAGTATCTTCATCAAGTAAATGAGAATATGCGATTTTGCGTAGTATTCATGCTAGAGCATAGTTCCACGGTCTGATTCATGGTTAATGCGTAGTTTTCATTTAGCAATCTTCATTTTTTAAGAGAGTTTATGGAGCTTTATTGGTGAATCTTTAAGAGATTCCAAGCTAGCGTCATTCTCGAAGAATTCCAGATCTCCATCGCTCGCGGCTGTCGATGTGCGGCATTCCGATCCGCGACGCACCGAGGGGAGAATCCATGGCGATCTCTCGCAAGCCGGCTGCGTGCAGCAGCCGAGTGGCTGCGCGTACGCTTGGCCGGGCCACTGTCCGGCGCGAGGTCCACCCCGTTGCGATCCGGTGGCCGCGTCTGGCTGGCGCGCGCCATTTGCGCAAAGCGCTGCCCGGCACCACGGCGCTGACGGCCGTCGCCATGCTTGGCTGGCTGATGCTGCCGGAAGGGGCGCTGGCGCGGCCGACCGGCGGCGTCGTGACCCAGGGCGAGGCGGAGATCATCTATGGCGAGACCTCCGTCACCATCCAGCAGGCCTCCGACCGCGTGATCATCGAATGGGAGAGCTTCGATGTCGGCGCGCATGAGAGCGTGATCTTCAACCAGCCCCATGCGCTGGCCGCGGCGCTGAACATCGTGCTCGGCGGCGGCCCGACCCAGGTGCTGGGCAACATCGAGGCCAACGGCCAGGTCTTCATCTCCAACCCCTCCGGCGTCGCCTTCGGGGCCGGGGCGAACGTCGATGTGGCGTCGGTGGTGGCCACGACGCTCAGCCTCATGAATCGCGATGCCTTCATGAACGAGGATGCGCTGGACTTCGCCTTGGCCGAAGGCGGCGACCCGACGGCGGTGGTGGAAAACCACGGCACCATCCGGGCCAGCGGGATGGCAGCTCTGGTGGGCCCGGGGGCCCGCAATTCGGGCACCATCGTGGCCGATGTGACGGTGATCGGCGCAGGCGAGGGCTTCGCGCTGGACTATTACGGCGACGGGCTGATCAATTTCGCGATCACCGCACCGACCACGGTGCGGCCGGTGGGCTCCGACGGCCAGCCGGTCGATGCGCTGGTGGTCAACGACGGTTCGATCCTGTCCGATGGTGGCCGGGTGATCCTAACAGCCGACGCTGCAGCGGCCGTGATCGACACCGTCATCAACGTCGACGGCATCGTCCAGGCGCGAACGATCGAGAACCGTGACGGTCAGGTCGTGCTGCTGGGTGGCGACGAAGGCACCGTCACGGTGGCCGGCACGATCGATGCCACAGGCGACGATGCGGGCGAGGCCGGTGGTGCGGTCCATGTGCTGGGCGATACCGTCGTGCTGGCCGAGGGCGCGGATATCGACGTCTCCGGCCAGGCCGGCGGCGGCACGGCGCTGATCGGGGGCGACTATCTGGGTGGCCCGCTGCAGCCGGGCGGCCACATCGCCTATGCCGCGCCGGAGGAGGCGTTGAGCGGCACGCGCATCACCATCGATCCGGTTGAGGCGTTCGAGACCGATGGTCACATCCCCACCGCCGACATCGCGTACTTCGCCGAGGGCGCGTCGGTCACCGCAGACGCCACGGTCGACGGCGATGGCGGCCGGGTGATCTTGTGGGCGGACGAGGCGACGCAGTTCTCCGGCGCCATCAGCGTCCGCGGCGGGGCCGAGGGTGGAGACGGCGGCTTCGTGGAGACCTCCGGCGGCATCAATCTGGGCGTGGCCGCCAGCGCCAGCGTCGACGCGCTGGCACCGAACGGGGATGTCGGCGATTGGCTCTTGGACCCGCGCAGCGTCACCATCCAGACCGGCGGCGGGGCGACGCTGCTGCAGATCGCCGATGCCGGGGATACGACCAACGACCTGGTCGTCGATCCTGCGACCCTCAACGCGGCCCTGGCCAATGTCAGCATCGTGGCCAGTGAGACGATCACCGTCACCAACGCGGTGTCGATCGCGGCCGCCGGCGTCGGCCTGACGGCCACCGCCGGCACCAGCATCACCGTGGACGCCAACGTCACGACGAACAACGGCGACGTCACCTTCGTCACCGACGACCTGGCCATCAACGCGGCCGTCAACGCCGGAACGGCCGGCGTCGCCATCCGCAGGGCCTCGGGCGGAGAGATCCGACTGGGCGGTGCGGCCGCAGGGCTGCATCTCACTCAGGCCGAGCTGAACCGGATCACCGCCGGCGCGCTGACCGTGGGCCATTCCGTGATCGGCAGCAGCAACACGACGGCCCTGACCGTCGATGGCGCCGATCTAAGCGCCTTTGCCACGGTCGGACTGAACGGCGCCTCCGGATCGACGATCAGCTTTAGCGGCGCCAGCACCTTCGCCGCGGTAACCGCCAAGGCCGATACGATCAGCGTGGCGAATGGCGCGACCGTAGGTGCAACAGACACCGTCGTTTTCGACGCAGCGACCGTCACGCTCGATGGCAACGTGTCCGCCACGAACGGCATCAGCGGCACGGCCGGCACGGTCAACGTACTCGGCTCGGCCGGAGGGGCCGAATTGCAGGACGCTGTCGATGTTGCGGCAGCCGGTGCGACGGTGAGCGTTTCGGCCGGGAGCTATGCTGGGGTCACCATCGATGTCGCCGACCTGACCCTGGACGGAGCCGGCGCCACCACTGTGGTCAACGCCGCCAGCCCGGCCGTCACCATCGCGGCCGATGGCGTGACGGTGCAGGATCTGCTGCTGCAGGGCACCGGTGCGGCCGGGGAAGTCGGCGTGCTGCTGGATGGCACCGCAGCCCCGGACCTGACGGACATCGAGATCATCAATGTCGACATGTCCAACTTGGTCGACGGCGTGCGCAGCCAGGGCGACATCGGCGACGGCGTCACCGCCAACGTGGACGTGACCGTTCGCGGCACCTCGAGCGCCGACCGCGCCGCCTTCGAGGATTTCGGCGAGAACGCCATCGACGTGGGCGATACCGACGGCGATGCGGTCTATCTGATCCGAGATGTCATCCTGCGGGACGGTGCCGATATCGACACCGTCAGCGCCGGCGGAGAGGGTTTCTTGTTCGGCGCCATAGGTGGAGCGACGATTCAGGGCGTCGACATCAGCGACACGGTCGGCGACGGCATTGAGTTCGCTGCACAGACGGACGCCAACATCCTGATTGGCGGCGCGGATGCGGTCGACGCCAACACGATTACCGGCGGATCGTACGGCATCACATTCTTGGGCGTCGCGGGCGGTACGCTTACGGTCGCAAACAACACGCTGATCCGCAGCGCGTCTTATGTCGGCCTCTATGTCGTGAACATTTCCAACGGCGCGGATGTTGCGGTTGTCGGCAATGATGAGATCCGAGGCGTTGATGGCATTGCGGTCTCCGGTGGCACGTTCACCGACAGCAGCATCACAATCGCCGGGAACTCAGATATCATCGGTGAAGCCGGTGATGCTCTCTTGATCAATAACAACATCGTCAACTCCGTTGTCGTGATTGGCAGCGGGACGGCAACCGTCGAAGGCTCGGCGATCAACTTCGGCGGAAATGGGCAGATCATCGGTCAGAATGAAGCGATAGATATCAATCCAATGTCCGGCAGTCAGGTTTCGATCGTGGACAATGGGCTGATGCAAGGTCAGACCGGCATTGGGATGGAGTTCGAAGGCAACCTGACCAGCGGATCCGTCGCCGTCACCGGCAACGACACTATCACCGGCGCCACCAGAGGGATCGGATTCGTGGGATCCGTTGGCGGAACCGCCACCGTTACGATAGACGGCAATGGGCAGGCGACCCAAGGCGGGGTGGCCTACGACGGCACGGCGGCGATCGATCTGGCGACATTTGCGACCACCGGTACGATCCATGGCGGCACCCAAAGCGCCATCCACTTCGGCGACGTTCTTGGTGATGCCTCGGTGACGGTCAGCCGCAACATCATCGACGGCAACGCCGACGGCATTGCGTTTGGCCAGATCGGGTCAAGTGAGACCACGGCCGTCCACAACAACATCATTGTGGGGGCCACGGGCGACGGCGTGATCTTCACTGGCGACATCACCGGGCGCACCGAGGTGTTCCAGAACGTTCTGGCCGACAATGGCGATGACGGTGTGAATGTGCGGGCCGGAGCGGATATCGGAACCGACAATCTGCTGGTGCAGATGAACTTCATGCCCGGCAGCGCCTTCGCCCACGGCAATAGCGGCTTCGGCTTCAATCATCAGGGCACGGGCACGCCGGATCTGGAGGTGAACTGGTGGGGCGCGAATTCCGCCGCCGGTGTGGCCTCGGCAGTGAACGGTGTCCCCGCACCTGTAGGCGTCCTTGCCAGCGGTAACGACAACAACCGGGCTCGGGGCGATGTCGGTGTGACCGGCCTCGGCCCGTTCGGCTTTCAGTACGATCCGGACACGTGGGCACCGCCGTCACTGGACGACGGCGCTGACGTGGACAGGCTGGTCCCCAACGTGCGACGCCGGGAGAACGCCGGTGACCGTCCGGGCGGGGCGGCGTTCTTCAGCAACGAACTCGGCGCGCCGTTCCAGGTGGACGTATTCTCCGAGACTTTCGATCTGGTGGAGATCAGCGACCCCGGCGGCCTGTTGCAGCCGCCGGCCGATGGCAGCGGTCGGCCGGGCGATGGGGGTGGCCTGCCGTCAGTGCCCGTTGACGGCGCCGGTGAGCCCGACAACGCCCAACAGACACCGAACGGCCGCACGGACGCGTGGGATGACGAAGACGAGATCGGTGGCGTGACAGATCCGGCAGAACTCGACGGGCTCAATTCTTCCGCCGGGTCCGGTGATCAGCAGGCACAAGTGGAGACCTGCGTGGTGGCCTTCTTGGGCGAGGTCTGGGCCACGGCGGCGGCTTGTGAGTGATCCCGGCGGGGGCAACGGTGACCCCGAGTTTCCTGCTCCCGCACGTCTCTCGTCCGGACCGATTGATCAGCACTTCACAGAGTAGATCGGCGCCGATAGTTGTCTCGCAGGATCGCATTGGCCAAGCGATCCAAGCAGATGCCCAGGGCGCTAATTGTAAAGTATCTTTATCAAATGGATGCGAAGATTGGATTTTGCGTTGTACTCACGATGCGGCAAAATTTTGCTGACTGATTTATAGTTAATGCATGGTTTCTACTTCTTAGTCTTTATATCTCCGGGGATTTGTTGAGTGTTATTGGTGAATCTTTAAGAGATTGCCGGATAGCGTAACTCTTGAAAAATTCCAATTCTCCATCGCTCGCGGCTGTCGATGCGCGGCATCTCGGCCTGCGGTGCACCCGGGGGAGAACCCATGGCGATCTCTCGCAAGCGGGCTGCATGCAGCAGCCGTCCGGCTCTACGCGTGCCTGGTCGGGCCAATGTCCGGCGCCAACCGCGCGCAGCACTGGTCCGCTGGCTCCGCCGATTTCCCACGCCGCCACTGCGCCCGGCACTGATCGGGACGACCGCGCTGACCATGGCCGCGCTCTGCGGCTCAGGCGCGGCGCTGGCCGGGCCGACCGGCGGCGTTGTGACGGCCGGCGAGGCGGAGATCATCTACGGCGATGGCACCGTCACCATCGAGCAGCAGTCCGACCGCGTCATCATCGAGTGGGAGTCGTACAACGTCGGTGCCGGGGAGAGCGTCCACTACAATCAGCCGCATGAACTGGCCGAGCTTCTGAACATCGTGCTGGGCGGCCATTCCCAGATCGACGGCACCATCACCGCCAACGGCCGGATCTTCATCGCCAACTCCGCGGGTATCACCTTCGGGGCCGAGGCCAACGTCAACGTGGAATCGATCATCGCGGCGGCGCTGGATGTGATGGACCGCGACCGCTTCATGGCCGGCGACCGGCTGGAATTCGCCGTTGGCGAGACCGGCGATCCGACCGCTGTGGTGGAGAACTACGGCACCATCACAGCCCATGGCATGGCCGCGCTGGTGGGGCCGGCGGCGCGCAATTCCGGCACGATCGCCGCCGATGTGACGGTGATCGGCGGCGGTGAAGGGGTGGCGCTGGACTATTACGGCGACGGGCTGATCAATTTCGAGATTACCCGGCCGACGACGGTGCGGCCGATCGGGTCGGACGGCCAGCCGGTCGAGGCGCTGGTGGTCAACGACGGCACGATCTTGTCCGACGGCGGCACGGTGATCTTGACGGCTGACGCCGCGGCCGGAGTGATCGACAACGTCATCAATCTCGACGGCGTGGTCCAGGCGCGCTCCGTCGCAAGCCGGGACGGCCAGGTGGTGCTGTTGGGCGGCGAGGACGGCGCAGTCACGGTCGCCGGCACGATCGACGCCACGGGCGATGATGCGGGCGAGGCCGGCGGCACGGTGCATGTGCTGGGCGATACCGTGGTGCTGGCCGAAGGTGCCGACATCGACGTCTCCGGCCAGGCCGGCGGCGGCACCGCGCTGATCGGCGGCGATTACCTGGGCGGCCCACTGCAGCCGGGTGGCCACATCGCCTATGCCACGCCGGAGGAGGGCGCGGGCGGTACGCGCATCGCCATCGATCCGGTTGAGGCGTTCGAGACCGATGGCCATATTCCCACCGCCGACATTGCGTATTTCGCTGAGGGCGCGTCGGTCACCGCAGATGCCACGGTCGACGGCGATGGCGGCCGGGTGATCTTGTGGGCGGACGAGGCGACGCAGTTCTCCGGCGCCATCAGCGTCCGCGGCGGGGCCGAGGGCGGGGACGGTGGCTTCGTGGAGACCTCGGGCGGCATCAATCTGGGCGTGGCCGCCAGCGCCAGCGTCGACGCGCTGGCACCCAATGGCGATGTAGGCGACTGGCTGCTGGACCCGCGCAGCGTCACCATCCAGACCGGCGGCGGGGCGACGCTGCTGCAGATCGCCGATGCCGCAGATACGACGAACGACCTGGTCGTCGATCCTGCGACCCTCAACGCGGCCTTGGCCAATGTCAGCATCGTGGCCAGTGAGACGATCACCGTCACCGACGCGGTGTCGATCGCGGCCAGCGGCGTCGGCCTGACGGCCACCGCCGGCACCAGCATCACCGTGAACGCGGACGTCACCACCAACAACGGCGACATCACCTTCGTTACGGACGGCTTGGCCATCAACGCGGCCGTCAACGCCGGAACGGCCGGCGTCGCCATCCGCAGAGCCACCGCCGGCAATATCGGGCTTGGCAGCATTGTTTGGGGGCAGCTGGACGTGAGCCAGCTTGAGCTGGCCAGGATCACCGCCGCAACCCTGACGGTTGGAGGCAGCAACACCATTCAGCTCGATGTCGCAGACGTGGACACGACATTGACGATCACGGGCACGGTTACGCTGCGCGCGCTGCACGATGTGTCGTCAGCCACTTACCTTTGGAACACGAACGTTTTCAACGCACTCCATACCGAGTCGAACTTGGCGTATGTGTGGGGCACGCAGTCACTCAATGATGGCCCAGGCAGCCTGCCTCTGGCCGAGCGGACATGGACGGCCGTCGGAGGGTCGCTGGGCAGTCCGAGCACTGTCTATATCGAGGGCGTCATCGACACCAACGGCGGTGCCGCGCACTTCGCCGTGGGCAGCGGTGGCGACTTCTGGGTGGTCGGGCCCGAAGACGCCGTGGTGACGGACGGCGGAACCGTCACGGTTGTCGCCGACGTCGTGACCCTCAATACGGCCACGCCCGCGACCCCGGCGATCGACGCTGGATCCGGTCAGGTCATCTTCCGGCGCGATACCGACGGAACGATGTCAGTGGGCGACGACAACGGCGGCGTGCACATCAGCCAGGGCGAACTGGACGTCATCGCCGCCGGCACGCTGACCGTCGGCGCAGCGGCATCCGGCGACAGCCACACCACCGGCGTTACCGTCAGTACTGCGGACCTGACGGGCTTCGGCACGGTCAACCTGAATGCGCTGACCGCACCGGGAACGATCACAGTTGCCGGCCCGGTGTCGACGGCGGCGGGCGGCGGCGGCCTGACGGCGACCGCGAGCGGCAGCATCACCGTGGACGACACGCTGACCACCAACAACGGTGACGTCACCTTCGTCACCGACAGCTTGGCGATCAATGCCGCCGTCGATGCCGGAACGGGCGGCGTTGCAATCCGCAGGGCCGCCCACGGCAGCGGAATCGTGACGGTTGGCGCGTTAGGAGTGGGCTTGTCGATTACCCAGGCGGAAGTCGACAGGATCACCGCCGCATCCCTGTCGATCGGCGGCAGCAACACCGACGCCATTTACGCCGAAGACCTGGATGCCACCGCCATCTCGGGTCCGGTCTCGCTGAACGCGCTCTATGATGGAACGACTTCGACCGTCCAATTGATCGGCTCGAACACTTTCAATGCTCTCGATGTCGAGGCGGGCGATGGAGCATGGGTGTGGGATACCCTGACGCTCAATGACGGGGCGGGCGCTCTGCCGCTGGCCGACAGGACATTGACGGTCGTCGTCCGGTCGGAAAACGGTCCGGGTTCGATCGACCTCTACGGCGTTGTCGACACCAATGGCGGCTCTGCGACCCTTACCGCGCTCGACGGAGGCCAACTCCGGGTTCATAACGCCGAGAGCGCCCTGTTGACGGACGGCGGAACGGTAACGGTGACGGCTGATCAGGTGACCCTCAATCCCGCTACGCCGTCGAGCCCGGCGATCGACGCCGGTGCGGGCGAAATCATCTTCCGGCGCAGCACTGACGGCGCGATCTCACTCGGGGAAGATCACGGCGGCATGCACCTTAGCCAGGGTGAACTGGACGTCATGAGCGCCGGCACCATGACTGTCGGGGCTTCGGGTGCCGGCCAGACGACGGTCGTCAACACCAAGGGCGCCGATCTCGATGCCTTCGGCACCGTGGACTTAGATGCACCGATCGGCCTTAGCGATCCTGTCCCCGACGACCCTGACTCCGGCGACCCTGACTCCGGCGCCGAGATGCCCGAGGGGACGGATCCTGGCACACTGATGCCCGATATCCGGCGCCGGGAGAGTGCGGGCGATCGGGCGGGCGGTGCGGCGTTCTTCAGCAACGAACTGGGGGCACCGTTCCAGGCGGATGTCTTCTCCGAAACGTTCGATCTCGTGGAATTCGACGATCCTGATGGCGGGCTGGGGCCGCCGGTCGAAGGGGTCGGCGGATTGCTGCGGCGACCGACGGTTGGCAGTGGCGAACCGGGAAACCAGGGCGACTTGCCGACGGCACCCGGTGATGACGCCGGCCGGCCCGGCAACGTCTTGCAGACGCCGACCGACCGCACCGATGCCTGGGACGAGGAAGACGACATCGGCGAAGTGACGGGTCCGGACGATCTCGGCGAGCTCAACGCCTCCGCGGGGGCCGGCGACCAGCAGGCCGAGGTGGAAACCTGCGTGGCGGCCTTCCTGGGCGAGGTCTGGGACGCCGCGGCGACCTGCCAATAGGGCCCAGCAGGACAGCGATGTGCACTGTCGTCGGCCGCCCCATCTGGATCGACGCCACGGTCGCCCTCAACCGGATTTGAGGCGATCTCGTCCATCCAGTGGCGGAACTTTCTTGTCGACTTGCTGGCGAGATTTGACAGAATCCGAATGATAATCCAGACGTCCAGGAAAAATCATGATACTGTGCTAATGAATATGTGATCATCAGCTCATAGAATCGGGTTCTCCGGCGGCCTCTACCGTCCCATCATTCAAATCTGTGGCGCACAAGTCTGCCGGAATCGGAAACCATCAGAAATCTTTCAGAACTTCTTTATGACGAATCTGCGCTAAATCCTGTTATCCCTCTTCTCGCCCGCGGCACTTTTAGTGGTTTGTTCCGGGGGTAATACCCGTATCTGCATAGGTCAAGCCTCGCTGCCTGATCCCGCTGGGGGAGTGGCGAGCCGGAGGGGGATTCCATGTCGAACCGTCGGAGCATTACCGAACAAGCCGGTCGATCCGGTGCACTTTCGCCTCGTGGCGTGTCCCGCAGGCGGCCCGCCGACCCGTTGCGCCGCAGGCTGACGGGCACCGAGCCGTCGCCCGTGTTGCGTCGGACGCTGGCGGGGACGACGGCGCTCACCGCGGCGGCGGTCGTCAGTGTGCTGCTGGCGTCGGAGCCGGTGCTGGCGCTGCCGACCGGCGGCACGGTCACCGAGGGCCAGGCAGAGATCATCTATGGTCCGGACAGTGTCACCATCCGCCAGGGCTCTGACCGCGTCGTCATCGAATGGCAGGGCTTCGACGTTGCCGCCCATGAGAGCGTGAACTTCATCCAGCCCCATGCGCTTGCCGC
>JANQQD010000374.1 GCA_028285185.1 Anaerolineae bacterium
TGGCCGGGAAGAAGGGCCCGGAAAAGATGCGCCGGACCATAAAACCCCCCTGTGACGGATATGTTACATGGACGTGACTCGGTAGTGAAATCACTCTGCAGCGGTGGGCCTCGAGGTCGCAGTTCAAGTCGGTATCACGGATCCGTTCCCAGGTGATCGGCGGGGCGGGAGCCGGCGTATAACCCCGCAAGATGGCGGTGATCGCCCCAGTCAATCCCTGACGGTTTCCGGAGGCCGGGTCTGCGGCGTGCCTCCGAACGGCGGGCAGATGGATGGCGCGGCGCGGCCCAACGGATATCCAGCGGGAAGGTGAACCTGATGACTGAAACCGAGGCCTTGGGACGCGTACGTACCGGTGTTGATCGACGGTTGTTTTTGGGCGGGATCGCAGCCTCTGGGCTGGCGGGCCTGGGATTGGCGCCGATCGGTCTTGCGCGGGCCGCGGCGATCCCACCGGCCGATCGAATGCCGTTCGAGGTCACGCGTGGCGGCGATCCGATTGGAACGCATCAGATCACCTTCAGCCGGCAGGGTAACCGGACCCAGGTCGACATTGCGATCGACCTTCAGGTCTCGGTCGCCTTTGTCACGGTCTTCCGGTACCAGCATCGGAACACGGAAGTGTGGGAAGACGGGCGTCTCGTCGCCATCGACAGCGAGACAAATGACGACGGTCGTGACTATCGGTTGACCGGCCGTGCCACCGCGGCCGGGCTCGAAGTCGACGGCGGGCAGGGGCGCTACGTGGCGCCGGCCGATATCATGCCGACAAGCTATTGGAACCAGGAGATCGTCCGGCGATCGCAGGTTCTGGACACGCAGCGCGGCGGCATTCTGAACGTGTCCGCCCGACCGGGTGCCGTCGAGCAGCTGGAGACCGGTGGCCGCACGGTCAGGGCACAGCGCTATACCTTCACCGGGGATCTCACGCTGAGCGCCTGGTACACGGATGTCGGCCAATGGGTGGCCATGTCCTTCGATGCCCGCGGCGAAGAAGTGCGCTATCGGCTGCGGCCGGGCGGCGCCGTGCTGGCCGGCTGAGGCCGTTGGGGCTGCGTTGACCTGCGAAACGCTCAGGTTCGTTCTTGGCGACCAGCTAAGCCCTGACGTGTCGTCCCTTGCCGATCTGGATCCGGCGAAGGACGTGGTGCTGATGGTGGAGGTGGCGGACGAGATAACCTATGTCCGCCACCATAAGAAAAAGATCGCCTTCATCCTCTCTGCCATGCGGCACTTTGCGGCCCGACTTGGCGAAGATGGCGTGACTGTCGACTATGTGCGCCTGGAGGATCAGGGAAATACCGGTAGCTTCCGCGACGAACTCGCTCAAGCCGTTCGCCGCCACCGGCCGCGAAGGGTGTTGGTCACCGAACCGGGTGAGTACCGTGTCCACGCCGATATGGACGGGTGGCAGGATTTCGTCGGGGTCCCGGTCGAGATCCGCGAGGACGACCGTTTTCTCTGCTCGAGGTCGGAGTTCGCTTGGTGGGCGGGCGACCGCCGGCAGCTTCGCATGGAGCATTTCTATCGCGTGATGCGCCGGCGCTACGGCGTGTTGCTGGACAGCAGCGGCGAGCCCGAAGGCGGAAGGTGGAATCTGGACGCAGACAACCGCAAGGCTCTGCCGGCGCTTGTCCAACCGCCAGCGCCGCCGCGGTTTGATCCCGATTGTGAGACCCGCGAGGTTCTCGACCTGGTGGACCGCCGGTTCGGCGGCCATTTCGGCGACCTGCTGCCTTTCGACTTCGCCGTGACGGAAGCTGACGCGGAGTCGGCGTTCGAGCACTTCCTGCAACATGCCCTGCCGCAGTTCGGCGATTTTCAGGATGCCATGCGGCAGGGCGATCCGGTGCTGTTCCACTCGTTGATTTCGCTCTACCTGAACGTCGGTCTATTGGGCCCGCTGGCCGTCATCCGGCGTGTGGAGGCGGCCTATCGTGCCGGCGACATCCCTCTGAACGCGGCTGAAGGATTTATCCGTCAGGTGCTGGGCTGGCGGGAGTATGTGCGCGGCGTCTACTGGCTGAAGATGCCCGACTATGCTGAGACCAACGCACTGAATGCGCACCGGCTGCTGCCCGATTTCTATTGGACTGGCGAGACGCGCCTGAACTGTCTGGCCGAGGTCATCGGGCAAACGAAGCATCTCGCCTACGCCCACCACATCCAGCGCCTGATGGTCACCGGCAATTTCGCGCTATTGCTGGGCGTCGCGCCGAAAGAGGTGTGCGAGTGGTATCTTGCCGTCTATGCCGACGCCTTCGAATGGGTGGAACTGCCGAATACCCATGGCATGGCCTTGCACGCCGATGGCGGCGTGATGGCCTCCAAGCCGTACGCGTCCAGTGGCGCCTATATCGACCGTATGTCGGACTACTGCGGCAGTTGTGCGTACGATGTGCGTAAGAAGGCTGGGCCCACGGCCTGTCCGTTCAACTATCTCTATTGGAACTTCCTGATCGAGAACCGCACGCGACTGGAGGGCAATCCGCGTCTCGCCATGCCCTATCGGACTTTGGCGCGCATGCCAGAGGCGCGCGTGGCTGAGGTTCGGAGGGATGCTCGGGCGTTCATGGATCAGGTGACCGGTGCCGCAGCGCCGGTCGATGCCGCGTAGGATAGGCATGCGCAACTCAGCGACCGGCCCGAAGGATGGGTGTGCCTGGGTCACCGGCGCCAGCATGGGTATCGGCCGCGCCGTCGCTCTGCGGCTCGCCCGCGACGGATGGACGGTGGCGGCTACGGCCCGCGGTGCCGACAGGCTGGACGAGCTCGCGCGCGAGGCGCCGGCCGGGCGCATCATTGCGTGCCCCGGCGATGTCACCGACACGGCCTCCGTCCATGCCATCGTCCAGCGGCTGGAGGCAGAGCATGGCGGCATCGCGCTGGCCATCCTCAATGCCGGGACCTATGCGAAGGACAGTGCGGAGACCCTCAAACGCGACAGCTTCGCCGCGACGATCGAGCTGAATCTGGTGTCGGTCGCCGGCTGCGTCGAGGCGCTGATGCCGGCCTGGACCGAGCGGCGGCGGGGGCATCTGGCCATCGTCGCCTCGGTCGCCGGATATCGCGGGCTGCCTCGGGCGCTCGCCTATGGCGCCAGCAAGGCCGGCCTGATCAATTTCACAGAGGCGCTGAAGTTCGACTTCGATCGCTTGGGATTGAAGGTTCAGCTGGTCAATCCAGGGTTCGTCCGGACGCCGCTGACCGACAAGAACGACTTCCCTATGCCGTTCATCATCGAGGCGGAAGATGCCGCGGAGAGGATCGTGCGCGGGCTTCAGGGCAGCAGCTTCGAGATCGCGTTTCCGAGACGGTTCGTGGCGATCCTCAAGCGGCTGCGCGGCCTGCCGTATTCACTCTATTTCTCTCTCGTCGGCCGCGGCACCGGGCAGAAGAAGGGATAGCGGCAGGGACAACCCTTAGTCTTGCCCCTGCCGCTGACAGGTCTGCAAAGCGCGTGTCAGGCAGTCGCTTCCGACGCCGCGATGGCGTCGGCCAGTGCCACCAGACGGCGCGCATTCTCCACGTGCAGGTTCTCCACCAGCTTGCCGTCGACCACCACGACGCCCTTGCCCTCGGCCGCAGCCTCCGCATGGGCGGCGATGATCCGGCGCGAGAAGTCGATCTCGTCCGCCGAAGGCGCAAAGGCGGCGTTGGCCGCAGCGACCGTCTTGGGGTGGATCAGCGTCTTACCGTCGAAGCCAAGCTCAACCCCTTGCTGGCACGAGGCGGCAAAGCCTTCATCGTCCTGCAGGTCCAGATAGACGCCATCGACGATCGCCAGCCCGCAGGCGCGGGCCGCCAGCAGGCACCAGGACAGAGAGGTCAGCATGGGCAGGCGCATGGGCGTATGGGCCGCGTGCGTATCCTTCGCCAGATCCGAGGTGCCCATCACGAAACCGGCAAGCCGCGGCGTCGCACCTGCGATCTCTTTCGCGTTCAGCACGCCCATGGGCGTTTCCATCATGCACCACAGGGCCAGATCGTCCGGGGCGCCGGCGCTCGCCAGAATGGCGTCGGCTTTGCGCACCATGTCGGCGCTTTCCACCTTCGGCAGCAAGACGCCATGGGCGCCGGCCGTGGCTGTGGCCACCAGGTCGGCCTGTCCCCAAGCCGTCTCCAGCCCGTTCACGCGGATCAGGATCTCACGCGGGCCGAAGCCGCCGGCGCGGACGGCCTCGACCACCTGGGTGCGCGCCAGCTCTTTCGCATCCGGCGCGGTCGCGTCTTCCAGGTCCAGGATCAGGGCGTCGGCCGGAATGGTCTTGCCCTTTTCCAGCGCCCGGGCATTCGACCCGGGCATATACAGCACGCTGCGGCGCGGGCGCGCGGCCGTAGCCATGGCATGTCCTCCAACTGCGGGTCCGATCACGGT
>JANQQD010000385.1 GCA_028285185.1 Anaerolineae bacterium
CGAAAGAGCGGGCGCCGCGCGGGCGGTGATACTTGAACGACCGCGCCAGAACGCGCACGCCATGGGCCCAAAGCGCCGACGCGACGGTGTCGCCGGCAATTCCCTGATAGCGGCGCCCCTCGAACCGGAAGCCGACGGTCGTCTCGCGATCCAGATAGCGCCCGTGGGGCGGGGGTAGGCGGTATCGGCTGGTCATGGGCGGGCGAAGTCCCGCCGCACGGGAAACAGCTCAGCCGCGGGATAGGTGCGCAGGATCTCGTCGGTGCGCGTGTCGCGCTCTGCGATGAACCAGAAGCTGGTGGCGGCATGGCACCACCATTCGCGCACGACGCCGGCCGGATTGTCCTGCAGGAACACATGCTCCGCCCAGTCTTCGTCCGACACGGCGGCCGGGTCCGGCATCACGGAGACCTCGCCGCCGCAGACAAATTCCTGGATGTTGCGCAGGCCGTTCAAGGGGCAGGGCATCAGCTTCATGGGCGGTCCGTCTGCATTAGTGCTCGGGTAGTGCGTACGGGATCAGTGGCCGACACTGGCGGCCCCCTTCTCGCCCACCTGGTCGAAGGCGCGGAAGCGCTGGAGCGCGAAGGATCGGATCAGCGGATGTGCCTCGCCGGTCGCGAGCGTGTGCGCCATGGTCACGCCGCAGATGGGCGTGGCCTTGAAGCCCCAGGTGCCCCAGCCGGCGTCGATATACAGCCCCTCGACCGGGGTTGGTCCCATGATCGGGGAGAAGTCGGGCGTCATGTCGGCGATGCCGGCCCATTGACGCAGGATGCGCACCTCGCTCAAGCCTGGGAACAGCTCCAGCATGTGGCCCATCAGCCCTTCCTTGAAGTCAAGCGTGGAGCGGGTGCCGTAGAGCGGATAGGGGTCCGTCGCGCCGCCCATCACCAGCTCGCCGCGTGCCGACTGGCTGACATAGGTGTGCAGCGAGCCGGAGACGATGATCGGGTCGAGGAACGGCTTCAGCGGCTGGCTCACGCAGGCCTGCAGCGGGATCGACCGGATCGGCAGCCGCAAGCCCGCCATCCCGGCGATGAGGGAGGAGGAGCCGGCGACCGCCTGCAGCACCCGGTTGGCCCGCACGGGCCCGCGCGTCGTTTCCACGCCGGTCACCCGCGACCCGTCCGGTGTCGTGAGCAGCGCCGTGACCTCCGTCTCGGGATGCAGCTCGACGCCCTTGTCGGCAGCGCGGGCGGCATAGCCCCAGGCTACGGCGTCGTGCCGCGCGATCGCCCCCGGCGGGTGATAGAGCGCGGCCAGCACCGGGTAACGGACGGTGCGGCTGAGGTCCATGGACGGGACCAGGCGGCCGATCTCCTCGGGCCAGATCAGCTCGCTGTCCACGTCCAGATGCTTGTTGACCTCCGCCCGCCAGCGCATGGTGCGCACCGAGGCATCCGTATGGGCCAGCGTCAGGTGCCCGCGCTGGGCATAGAGGATGTTGAAGCCGAGGCGGACCGACAGGTCCCGCCACAGCTTCATGCTCTCGGCATAGAAGGACACGCCCTCGGGCGTCAGATAGTTGGCGCGGACGATGGTGGTGTTGCGCGCCGTGTTGCCGCCGCCGAGATACCCCTTGTCCAAGACGGCGACGTCGGTGATCCCGTGGTCGTGCGCCAGATGATAGGCCGCCGCCAGCCCGTGCCCACCGCCGCCTATGATGACGACGTCGTACCCCTCCTTCAGGGGCGGGCGGACGGGAAACAGGCGCTTGGCAGGATAGCTTCGGGCGAACCCGTACTTCAGAAGACCGAACGGCATGACGCGGGGGACTGTAACCGGCTGGAACCGCGCTGACGATAGGGCACACGTGCACAAGCGGTCGCAGGAAAGGGCGACGGGAAGTGGCCCCCCAGCGCCACCTGGCCCGATCCCCCGAGGGATGGGCCAGGGTTCGGAAGGCGCTCTTGCGTCAGGCGGCCATCGACCGGTCCGGATCGGCGCCTGATTGTGCGGGGTCCGACAGATCCCTCAGCGCCTCGGGTTTGGGGCCGCCGGTGGCCCAGTCCAGCAAGGCCGCAGTGTGGACGATCGGGATGCCCGTACCGCTGCCGATCTGAGTCATGCAGCCGATATTGCCGGTGGCGATCAGATCCGGTTTCAGTTTTTCGATGTTGCCGACTTTGCGGTCGCGCAGTTCGGTCGCCAGTTCCGGCTGCAGCAGGTTGTATGTGCCGGCGGAGCCGCAGCAGAGGTGCCCCTCAGGCACGTCGCGGACCTGGAAGCCCGCCGCTTGCAGCAGGCGCTTGGGTTCGGTGCGGATCTGCTGGCCGTGCTGCATGGAGCAGGCGGAGTGATAGGCGACCGTCTGGCCGGTGGCGATCACCGGCGGATTCAGCCCCAGCTCCACCATGAACTCGCTGATGTCGCGGGTGATGGCGGAAACCTTGGCGGCGCGATCGGCCCACTCGGCTTCCCCGCGCAGCATGAAGCCGTAGTCTTTCACCGTCGTGCCGCAGCCCGAGGTGTTGATGATGATGGCGTCCAGCCCCTCGCCGCCATGCTCCTCCATCTCCGCCGACCAGGCGGCGATGTTCGCCTTGGCGGCGCGATGGGCCGGTTCCTCCTTGCCCATGTGATGGGTCACGGCGCCGCAGCAGCCGTTGCCGCGCGCCACCACGACCTCGACCCCATGGCGGGTCAGCAGCCGCACCGTCGCCTCGTTGATGCCAGGGTCCAGCACCTGCTGGGCGCAGCCATTCAAGAGGGTCACGCGCCGCCGTCTCGGTCCGTCTGCCGGGATCACTTGCGGCCGGTCGATGGGGCTGGGGCCGGGCAGCCGCGCTGGGGCCATCGCCACCATGCCCTTCAGCCGGCCAGGGAGGTATCGGGCGATCGGTCGGGCGAGCCACGCCCCCACCAGCGCCAGCCGGAACAGCCGCGGGTTCGGGATCAGGTGGGCCAGCAGCTCCCGCAAAATACGGTCGGGCAGGGCGCGCTGATGCGTTTCTTCGATGTGCACGCGGGCATGGTCGACCAGGTGCATGTAGTTCACGCCCGACGGACAGGTTGTCATGCACGAAAGGCACGAGAGACAGCGGTCGATATGCTTGACGACCGTCTCCGGCGCTGGCCGGTCGTTCTCGAACATCTCCTTGATCTGGTAGATCCGACCCCGCGGACTGTCCAGTTCATCCCCCAGGATCTGATAGGTCGGGCACGTGGCCAGGCAGAAGCCGCAATGCACGCAGGTGCGCAGGATCTTCTCGCTTTCCGCCATGGCCTGATCGGCCAGCTGGGCCAAGGTGAAGTTGGTTTGCATGGCGCACCTCCACTAAACGCCGGCATACATGCGGCCGGGGTTGAGGATGCGGTCGGGGTCGAAGCTGCGCTTGATCCGATCGCCCAACATGGCGAGCACGGGCGGCGGCGGGTCGAACACCTCGCCTTCGCCGGGCCCGCCGCCGGCCGGACGCACCAGCGTGGCATGGCCGCCGGACGGTCGGACGGCATCGCGCACGGCCGCCGCTCCGTCGTCGTCACCCGCCTCAACGGCCAGCCAGACCAAGCCGCCGCCCCAGTCGAGCACGGCGTCGACGGGTGAGCGTTCGCGCAACCGCGCCAGCACCGCCGGGCCTTCCGACGGGGTCGTCGACACCCGCCACAAGCTACCGCTGCTCGCGGCGAGCGGGCGGACATCGCGAATGTCGGCCCACACTGAGGCACCGTCGGCATCGTCCAGCACCGCCGTCGCAATGCGCGAACTGTAGCTGCCCCGCAGTGCTTCGGTTCGATAAGCCACCGAGTCCGTGAAGCCTTCCAGCCGGATGACTGTGGCCGATGTTCCGGTGTCAGCCAGGGCCGACACCCCGAGGGTACGTGCCTGGGTCGCCGGCAAGTACGCCGCGCCGGTGACGTCGAACGGGCTGCCCAGCGCTTCGGCCATGGCCGCCTGACCGGCGATCTCATCGAGCCCGAACAGCACCAGGGTCGCCGTCCGTTCGGCCTTCGGCCGCACCTTCAATGTGACCTCGGTCAGGATGCCCAGTGTGCCGAAGGAGCCCGCGAACAGCTTGCACAGGTCATAGCCGGTGACGTTCTTGACCACGCGCCCGCCGTTCTTGATCACCTCGCCGCGGCCGTTAACCGCGCGCACGCCCAGTAGATGGTCGCGCGCAGCCCCGGCATTGACGCGCCGTGGGCCCGACAGGTTGCAGGCGACGACGCCGCCGATCGTGGGCTCCGCACCCTCACCGCCATAGAGCGTGCGGTGGTCGATGGGCTCGAACGCCAGCTCCTGACCCTGTTCACCGAGTGTCTGGGTGATCTCCGACAGCGGCGTGCCGCTGCGCGCCGAAATCACCAGCTCGGTCGGCCGGTAGAGTGTGATGCCGCGCAAGGCATCAGTCGACAGCGTCGCCGCCGCCTGCACGCGGCGTCCCAGCCGGCGCTTTGTGCCGCCACCGGTGATTTCCAGAGGCGTGCGTTCGGCTCGAGCCACCAGCACCGATTCCGCGATCTGGGCTTCGCTAGTGGGAAGCGTGTGCATCGCCGCCTCCATGTGCTTGCAGGTTCAGGGGGGCCGGGTCGTCCCAGGCCGGTGGCGTGTCCGTCAGCGGGAAGACCTTGGCGGGGTTCAGCAGCCATTGGGGGTCGAAGGCACTCTTCAGCCGTCGCTGCTGATCGAGATCGGTCGGATTGAACTGCACGGGCATCAGGTCCCGCTTTTCCACGCCCACGCCGTGCTCGCCGGTCAGGCAACCGCCGACATCGACGCAGAGCTTCAGGATCTCCGCGCCCATCTCCTCCGCACGGGCCAGTTCGCCGGGCTTATTGGCATCGTAGAGGATCAGCGGGTGCAGGTTGCCGTCACCCGCATGGAAGATGTTGGCCACCTGGAAGCCATAGGCGTCGGACAGCTCGCCGATCCGGCCCAGCACCTCCGGCAGCGTGCCGGTGGGGATGGTGCCGTCCATGCAGTAATAGTCCGGCATGATATGGCCGACGGCCCCGAACGCGGCCTTGCGCCCCTTCCAGATCAAGGCGCTTTCGGCGTCCGACTGGCTGACGCGGATCGTCTTGGGGGCGTGCGCCTGGGCGATCGCCACGATGCGGTCCAGGAGCGTAGCGATCTCCGCCTCAGAGCCCTCGACCTCGACGATCAGCATGGCTTCGGCGTCCAGCGGATAGCCGGCCTTGGCGAAGGCTTCGGTGGCGTGGATCGCCGGCTTGTCCATGAATTCCAGCGCCACCGGAATGATGCCGGAGCCGATGATGGCGTCGACGCAGGCACCGGCAGCTTCGTTGCTGTCGAAGCTGATGAGCACAGGCCGTGCGCCTTCGGCCGCCCGCAGGATGCGCACCGTCGCCTCCGTGACGATGCCGAGCCCGCCTTCGGAGCCGGTGATCAGGCCCAACAGGTCGTAACCCGCGGCGTCCAGATGCTTGCCGCCGAGCTCTACGACCTGGCCGTCCGGCAGCACCAGGGTGACGCCCATCAGGTTGTTCGTTGTTACGCCGTATTTCAGGCAGTGCGCCCCGCCGGAGTTCATGGCGATGTTGCCGGCGATGGTGCAGACGATCTGGCTCGACGGGTCGGGGGCGTAGAAGTACTGCTCGTGCTCCACCGCCCGGGTGATGCCCATATTGGTGACGCCGGCCTGAACCGTCGCCGTGCGATTGGCGAAGTCGATGTCCAGCACCCGGCTCAGGCGGGATACGCCGATCACAACGCTGTCGGCCAGCGGCAGCGCACCGCCGGCGAGCGACGTGCCGGCGCCGCGCGCCACCACGCGGATGCCGTTGTCGTGGCAATAGGCCATCACACGGCTCACCTCTTCGGTGGAGCCTGGCAGGACGACCAGCATGGGCATCTGGCGATAGGCCGTCAGCCCGTCGGTCTCATAGGCGCGCATCTCGTCGGCGGCGTCGATCACCGCTTCGGGCTTGTCGACCAGGCCGCGCAGGTCGGCGGCGATCTGGGCGCGTCGGGCCAGCACGTCCTCTCTCGGCGGCGGCAGTTCGATCATGGTTGTCTTCCCTCCGCTGTGCGCCGTCGGTGTGCGGCGGCGTCTTTGTCTTTCGTTATCCCGCGGGCGGTTGGCCGATCTCGTGATCCGCCAGCACCTCCAGGGCGCGCACCATGGCGGAGTGGTCCCAGCCGTCGCCGCCATGGGCGGTGCAGGCGTTGAACAGCTCTTGGCACGTCGCCGTG
>JANQQD010000392.1 GCA_028285185.1 Anaerolineae bacterium
TCGGCATCGCGTTGGGCCTGGCCAATGCGTATCTGAAGCGGTGCATCGGCAAGGGCTGGATCAAGGTGACCCAGATCCCGGCCAACCGTTATGCGTACTATCTGACCCCGCAGGGCTTCAGCGAGAAGAGCCGGCTGGCCGCGGAATACCTGACCTATTCATTCTCCTATTTCCGCCGGGCGCGCACCGAATGCGAGATGCTGATGGGCGATGCCGTGGCGCGGGGGTGGTCTCGCTTTGCCTTCGCCGGCTGCAGCGAGCTGACCGAGATCGCGGCCCTGTGCGCACCGGAGGGTGCGCACCTGATCGCGGTCATGGATGACCGCCGGGCCGGTACGCATTTCGCCGGCCTGCCCGTGATCGCCGGGGACATACCGGACGAGGCGGATGCCGTGATGATCACCGATCTGGCGACACCCCAGGCCACCTTCGACCGGCTGTCCCGCCTCATGCCGGTGGAACGCTTGCTCACGCCCCGCATGCTGAAGATCTCGCGGCGGCGGCCCGAATCCCTTGACGAGGACTGAGCGCAATGATGCCCGCTGAGAGCTCGATGCCAGGAACGCCCCGGCCGGGCACACCCTGGTATGTCGTGCAGTGCCATCCGCGTGCAGAGGCCGTGGCGGAGGCCAATCTGAGGCGCCAGGGCTATCGGACCTATTGCCCACGCTATCTGAAAAAACGGCGGCACGCACGGCGGGTGGAGACTGTGACGGCCCCGTTCTTTCCCTGCTACCTGTTCGTCACGCTGGATCTCGAACGGCAGCGCTGGACCCCGATTCGGTCGACCGTCGGTGTCCGCCAGATCATTGCCGGCGGCGACGGGCCGACACCAGTTCCCGACGGCATTGTCGAAGCGATCATGGAGCGCCAGAACGACGCGGGCATGATCGACACGTCCGAGGCCAATCCCTTCAGCCATGGCGACCGCGTGCGGGTGACCGACGGTGCGTTTGCCGATCTTGAGGGTCTGTTCGACTGCTCGATGGACGAGCACCGCGTGATCCTTCTGTTGGACCTGCTCGGCCGCTCGGTGCGCGTGAAGCTGCCTACGCTTTCCGTCGAAGCGGTCTGACATAAAGCGCGGGCCGGACGTCGGTGTGCGGGATCTTCGGCTTCTGGGATCTGCGGGCTGAAACACCGCAAGGCACGCTTGCCCGCATAACCAAGGCCATGTCGGACAGCCTGGCGCATCGCGGGCCGGACGGGGACGGTGTATGGACCGACCCGTCTGCCGGCATCGCGCTCGGGCACCGGCGGCTTGCCATCATCGATCTGTCCGAGACGGGCCGCCAGCCCATGGCTTCGGCCAGCGGTCGCTATCACCTGACCTATAACGGCGAGATTTACAACTTCCGGGAACTGCGGGCGGAGCTGGAAGCGCAGGGCGCGGTGTTCCGTGGCACGTCGGACAGCGAGGTGCTGCTGGCGGCGGTGGACCAGTGGGGCCTGCAGGCCACCATCGACCGACTGGTCGGCATGTTCGCGTTCGCCTTATGGGATAGCTGGGACCGTCGCCTGGCCCTGGTGCGGGACCGGCTGGGCATCAAGCCGCTCTATTTCGGCCGGGTCGGGTCTTCGATCGTGTTCGCGTCGGAGCTGCGGGCCTTTGCCGCCCATCCCGCCTGGGACCCGGCCGTGGATCGGCAGGCGCTGTCGGGCCTGATGCGCGTGGGCTATGTGCCGGCACCGCTTTCGATCTTTCGGGGGATCGGCCAGTTGAGGCCCGGCCATGTTGCCATGGTTGGAGCGGATGGGCTGATCGATCAGCGGTGCTACTGGGATGTGCGCCGCGTTGCGCTGGACGCCGCCGGGTCCGGCCTGCCGGCGCCGGACACGGAGGAGGTCGAAGCGCTGTTGAGCGACGCCGTGGCCTGCCGCATGGTCGCCGACCGGCCGGTCGGGGCGTTCCTGTCCGGCGGCATCGACAGCTCCGCCGTCGTCGCCCTGATGCAGCGCGCAAGCCCGCAGCCGGTGCGCACGTTCACCATCGGCTTCGCCGATATCGACTACGATGAAAGCGCCCATGCCCGCCGGGTGGCGCACCATCTCGGCACCGACCATGCTGAACTGACCGTCGACGAAGCAACGGCGCTGGCCGTTGTGCCGCGCCTGCCGGACCTGTTCGACGAACCGTTCGCCGACGCCTCCCAGATCCCCACCTTCCTTGTGGCGGAGATGGCGCGGCGCGAGGTCGTGGTGACGCTGAGCGGCGACGGCGGCGACGAGGTCTTCGCCGGCTACAACCGCCACCGCATGGCGGCGCGGCTCGGTTGGGCTCTGCGCCGTTTGCCGCGCGCTGTACGGCGCGCGGTCGCGTCGGCGTTGGCATGGCCTTCGCCGGACCGCTGGGACAATATGGCCGCGTTGCTGCCCGCAGGGACCCGTCCACGCCAAGCGGGCGATAAGCTGCACAAGCTCGCGCGGCTGCTTTCGGTCGATGATCGGGCTGGCCTTTACCCCAGCTTGGCGGTGCAATGGCCGCTGGCGGATGCGCCAGTCGTCGGTGTGGCCGACGATCCGGCCATGCTGTTCGCCGAGGATGAGTCGGGGTTGTCGGACGATGCGGCGCGCATGCAGTTGCGCGACATGCTGACCTACCTGCCGGGTGACATCCTGACGAAAGTCGACCGCGCGACCATGGCGGTGGGGCTGGAAGCGCGCGTGCCGTTGCTGGACCACCGCGTCGTGGAGCTGGCGTGGCGGCTGCCGCTCGCGGACAGACTGGGGGAGGGGACGACGAAGCTCACGCTGCGCCGCATCCTGCACCGCCATGTGCCGCGGGAGCTGGTCGAACGGCCCAAGTCGGGCTTTGCCGTCCCAATCCACGACTGGCTGCGGGGCCCCTTGCGGGACTGGGCGGAGGATTTACTGAGTGAGCAGGCGCTGGCTGGCGACGGCGTCTTCAACGTGCCGCCGATACGGCGCCTGTGGGCAGAGCACCTGTCGGGCCAGGCCAACCGGCAATACGCGCTCTGGCCCGTTTTGATGTACCAGGCCTGGCACCGCCGATGGATGGGCGGTGTGGCCGGAAGCACACCGCGATCGGCGGCGGGTTAGGCCGCCGACGGTTGCTTGGCGGGGTCAGTCGGCGGCGCCTCCAGATAGTCCTGGGCTGCGGCGGTGATCGCTTCTTCCATATCTTCCGGCGAGGCGTCCTTGGCCACCTGCACGGTGACTTGGCGCTGGGCGAAGTGGATGCCGTTGGCCTCAAACGCGTCGCGGATGCGCTGGTAGGCCTCTTTGCGGATCAGGAACTGCTGGCCGGGTTTGGCCATGAACTTCACGCCCACGACCATGTTGAATTCCTCC
>JANQQD010000001.1 GCA_028285185.1 Anaerolineae bacterium
AAATCGACACCCGGCGGACGCGATAGCTGTCATCCAGACGACAGTCACCAATGACCGTCAGTGGATCGGCGATGGACGGTAGTCTCCAGACGACCTCGACCTGAAAAGCATCATCCAATTCGCCGACAGCGTACTGGGCTTCCGGTGTGGAAGGGTCGAGATGGCCCTCACTCAGCAAGAGGAACTCTGCACGGCAAGCTTCAAACACGCGTTCTGGTGTCGGCGGCACATCAACAATGACGGACCAGTCGGCGAAGATACGCCGCTCTACATGATCGGCGCCGGTACAGGTGAAGCTGAAGATGTGCTCCAGGCCCGACAAAGAGGTCAATTGAGGCAGAATGCCCCCGGAAACCTCGCCCGAACACGGCGTCTCCTCAAGGATCAGCTGAGCGCCGGCGGCCCAAAGGTGCCGGAGATCACGGAACTCTTGCCCCTCGCTGGGCGATAGGCTGCTCAGATAGATGTCGACCAGATCGGCGTAGTCGGGCTGCTGTGCTGCGGCGGAAACTGGCGCAATCAAGGCGAGCACAATAGCGGACAGAGGGCGTTTCAAGATCTCTTGGTCCTTCCACGACGTGTCAGACGATCGAGGCGAAGCCGCTGCTGCGCGCACGTGGGGCATGCCACCTTCCGTCGCGCGATCGACGGTATTCCCTCGAAACGTCGCCAATGCTCCGGCGTGAACAATCCAGTTGCGAGAACTTCAAGCCGTATCGCGCACCGCCGAACGGACGCTGACCAGCAGCGGTGCGCCCCGTCGCCAGCCGGCCATCCCGATGAAACACTAACTATCTGACAATCTTTGGAAACTGGAGCGGGCGAAGGGATTCGAACCCTCGACTTCAACCTTGGCAAGGTTGCGCTCTACCCCTGAGCTACGCCCGCGCACCAACGCCGCCGTGGTATCAGACGACAGGCGCGGGATCATAGCCATGCCTGGCGGCAATGCAAGGATCTGATGCGGAGCCGAACAACGAATCTGCACTACCGGCACCTTCCACCGATGCCGCACCACTGGCATCGGCAAGGCGACCTGCTATACAGGCGCGCATGACGGATACGCCTGCCCCTGCCCAGCCGACCTCGCCCGAGCAGCTGTTCGCCTTCTTCGACAAGCTCGGTATCGAGGTGACGACCCACAGCCACGAGCCGGTGTTTACGGTGGAAGAGGCCAAGGCGTTGCGTGGTCAACTTCCGGGCGCGCATTGCAAGAGCCTGTTCCTGCGGAACAAGAAAGGCCGCTACTGGCTTGTCGTGTGCGAGGAAAGCACACCCGTGGACCTGCGCGCCCTGGGCGACCTGTTGGGCTCGGGCCGGCTGTCCTTCGCCTCGGCCGACCGGTTGATGTCGGTCTTGGGCGTCATCCCGGGCTCGGTCACGCCATTCGCACTCATTAATGATCGTGAGCATCTCGTCACCGTCGTCCTGGACCAGACGATGATGGCCGCGACACCGCTCAACTACCATCCGCTGGTCAACACCATGACCACGGCGATCGCACGCGACGATCTGGTCAAATTTGTTGAGGCCTGCGGTCACGCGCCGCACATAATCGACCTGGGCGGCTGACCCCCGCCTTGTCGCGCGGGCCCTTCGGCCCATGTTCCTTCGCACTTCGTAGAGGAAACTCACGACATGGAGACCATCATCGGCGGTGCCGCCGCCCCCGACGCCATCAAGGACACGAACACGGCCGGATTCCGCGCCGATGTCATCGATGCCTCGATGCAGACACCGGTGATCGTGGACTTCTGGGCACCCTGGTGCGGTCCCTGCAAGCAGCTCACGCCCGCGCTTGAGCGCGCGGTACAGGCCGCCCGCGGCAAGGTGAAGCTGGTGAAGGTGAACGTCGACGAGAACCAGGCGCTTGCCGCGCAGATGCGCATCCAGTCGATCCCGGCTGTCTGGGCCTTCTTCCAGGGCCGGCCCGTCGACGCTTTCGCTGGCGCCCTGCCCGAAAGCCAGGTCAAGACCTTCGTGGAGCGACTCGCCAAGCAGTCGGGCCAGGGCGACGACGCGCTGGAAGAGGCGCTGGAGCAAGCGCAGCAGGCGCTGACCGCGGGGGACTTCAACACGGCCGGCAGCCTTTACGGTCAGATCCTTCAGGTGGAACCCGGAAATCCCACGGCCATTGCCGGGCTGGCCCGCACGCTGCTTGGCGTCGGCCGGCGGTCCGAGGCGGAAGAGGTGCTGAACACCGCCCCGCCAGAGGCCGCGAATGCGCCCGAGGTCGTGTCCGTCATCCGCGAACTTGAGCTGATGGCGGAGGCCGGCGATGGGACGACCGACACCCGCGCGCTCCGCGAGCGGCTGGCCAAGGACGCCGACGATCATGAGGCGCGCGTCGATCTGGCCATGGCCCTGTTCGCCGGGGGCAACCGGCAGGGCGCCATCGACGAGCTGATCGAGGCTATCCGCCGCGACCGAGAATGGAACGACCAGGCCGCGCGCAAGCAGCTGCTGAAGTTCTTCGAAGCCCTTGGACCAAAGGATCCGTTGACCGTGTCAACCCGCCGACGACTCTCATCGATACTGTTTTCATGACCTGGCCGCCGTTCTTCCCGAGCTTCGACGACTTGAGCCAGACCCTGCCGATCTTCCCTTTGACCGGCGTGCTGCTGTTGCCGCGCGGCCAGTTGCCGCTGAACATCTTCGAGCCCCGCTACATCGCAATGATCGACGACGCGCTGTCGTCCGACCGGCTGATCGGCATGATCCAGCCGGTCGACGCCGCGGCGAATGGTGCAGCGCCGGAGGTCTACACCACCGGCTGCGCCGGCCGGATCACCACCTTCGACGAGACCGACGACGGCCGCTACCTGATCACGCTGACGGGCCTGTGCCGCTTCAACTCGGAAGAAGAAGTGTCGACAACCCGCGGCTATCGCCGCGTGAAGACCGACTGGTCACCCTTCCAGGACGATATGGCGCCGGCAGAAGACTGCCTGCAGGTGGATCGCGAGAGACTGCGTCAGGCCCTGTCGATCTACTTCAATCGCCAGGGCATCTCGGCCAACTGGGATGCGATCGACGGTACGCCGGACGACCGGCTGGTCACGTCGCTGGCCATGATCTGCCCCTTCGCCGCTTGCGAGAAGCAGGCGCTGTTGGAAGCACCGACGCCGCAGGAGCGCGCGTCCCTGCTGCTGTCCTTGATCGAGATGGCGGCGATCGATAATCAAGGGTCGGACACGCCCCGTCACTGAGCCCGACCGGGCAAAGGGACGCCCGAAAAGGGATGCTGAGATGACCACGAAGGTCGACCCCAAGCTTCTGGAATTGCTGGTCTGCCCGCTGACGAAGGCGCCGTTGCGCTATGACGCCGACGCGCAGGAACTGATTAGCGACCAGGCGCGCCTGGCCTATCCCATCCGCGACGGCATTCCTATCATGCTGGTCGACGAGGCGCGGTCGCTGGACGATCAGTAGGCCCGCCGAAGACCGCCCCAGGCGGGCACCGCAACCAGAGAACGGCCGATGGATAACGACAATTGGGGAACTGCGCACTGGCCGACGGAAGTGCGGGTCAAGCGTGCCGAAAAAGAGGTGGAGATCGACTTCGACAACGGCGTGACATTCACCTATCCGGCCGAGCTGTTGCGCGTGGAAAGTCCGTCAGCCGAAGTGCAGGGCCACAGCCCCAGTCAGAAGACGGTGGTCGCCGGCAAGGCCCGCGTCGGCATCGTGGAGGTGGAACCCGTCGGCCACTACGCGATCCGCATCCGCTTCGACGACGGCCATGCGACCGGCATCTATTCCTGGCGCTATCTCTATGAGATGGGCGAGAACAAAGAGAGCATCCAACAGGCCTATCTCAACGCCCTGGCCGCCCGCGGCCTCAGCCGGGAATGACCTGGCGGCACGCACAGCCGCGGTGAGCGGAACAGCCCCACTGCAACTCCCCCTTGCCGATGTTTCGACGGGCGTGCTACCGGGCGCCCATGTCATCGCCGCACAGCTTCGCCGATGCCGATAACGGGGTTGCGCATCTCATGGTGCGCGACCTTGTGCTTGACGCTTCCATCGGCATCCATGCCCACGAGCATGAACACCGCCAGCGCATCCGCATCAATCTGGACCTTGCCGTGCCCGACTGGGGCGATACTGCACCGGAGAATATCGACCACGTCGTCTCGTACGAGCCGCTGGTGACCCTGGCCCGGCGCCTGGTGGCCGAACGGCACTGGCCACTGGTGGAAACCCTGGCGGAGAACCTGGCCGGCGGATGCCTGGCACTCGGCGCGGTTCATCGTGTGCGCGTGCGGGTGGAGAAGCTGGACGTCTATGCCGATGCCGCGGCCGTCGGCGTGGAAATCGAGCGCCGTCAATCCACTGCAGCGCCAAGCGGGCATTCCGGTTGACAGGGCGGGGGCACGCGGCATAGAAGGCGCGTCTGCCCGATTGCCCAGGTGGCGGAATTGGTAGACGCGCAGGTTTCAGGTACCTGTGGCCGCAAGGCCGTGGAAGTTCGAGTCTTCTCCTGGGCACCAAGGTGCGGCACACCCCGCGCCCTTCGGTGCCGGCCCACGGACGTACGACGCGCATGACGGGCCCGACCATTCATTTGCATCAGGGTGACCTGCCGGACGGGCTCAGCTTCGGCGACAGCGTCGCGATCGATAGCGAAACCATGGGGTTGAACCCGGCGCGCGACCGGTTGTGCCTGGTGCAGCTCAGCGCCGGGGACGGGACGGTGCATCTGGTGCAGTTCGCACGCGGCGCCTATGACGCGCCCAACCTGAAGGCACTGCTGGGCGACGACTCGGTATTGAAGATCTTCCATTTCGGGCGGTTCGACATCGCGGTCATGGCGGCCTATCTGCAGGTCGTGTGCCGGCCTGTCTATTGCACCAAGATCGCCTCGAAGCTCACGCGCACCTATACCGACAAGCATGGGCTGAAGGATCTGTGCCGGGAGGTGTTGGGCATCGAGGTGTCGAAGGTGCAGCAGAGCTCGGACTGGGGGGCGGAAACGCTGACCCAGCAGCAGCAGCACTATGCGGCCACGGATGTGCTGCACCTGCACCGGTTGAAAGCGCATTTCGATACGGTGCTGGCGCGCGAACAGCGCACGGCGATGGCGGAGGCCTGCTTCCGGTTCCTGCCTACGCGCGCTGAGCTCGACCTGGCCGGCTGGGCCGAAGAGGACATCTTCGCCCATTGAGGGCGGCGATCCGCCATTGCGGTCGCTGCAGCGCAACAAATTGACCGGGCCCGGTCGGCCCGACATATTATCGTCAAATCTGTCATACTATGCGGGCGATCACGCTGGGCGGCAGCCCGGTCGCCCCGTTCGGGAACGCAAGGAATGTCAGCAGGGCCCCAGGATCTCGCAACCGACCATTTTGCAGCGCCATGCGCACCTGAGACGGATGTGGGTCATGCGGCGGCCGTGCAGGTGCTGCACACCGAAGCGCGGGCGCTGGACCGGCTGGCGGAAGATCTGGACGCCACCTTCGATCACGCGCTGGATATCCTTATGGGCTGCGCCGGCCGGGTCGTCGTCACCGGCATCGGCAAGAGCGGCCATATAGCGCGGAAGATGGCGGCTACCTTCGCGTCCACCGGCACGCCGTCGTTCTATGTGCACCCCAGTGAGGCCAGCCACGGCGATTTGGGGATGATCGCTGAGGGCGACGTGGTCGTCGCGCTTTCCAACTCCGGGGGCACGACCGAACTGGCGGATATCGTGGCCTATGCCCGGCGGTTCTCCATCCCGTTGATCGGCATCACCGGCGGGGCCGCCTCACCGCTGGCGGAGCAGTCCGACGTGGTGCTGCTGCTGCCGGCGGAGCCGGAAGCCTGTCCGCACGGCCTGGCGCCCACTACCTCGACCACGATGATGCTGGGCCTGGGCGATGCGCTGGCGATCGCACTGCTGCGCCGCCGCGGCTTCACGCGTGACGACTATAAGGTACTGCATCCGGGTGGCGCGTTGGGCAAGCGCCTGAAGAAGGTCGTGGACCTGATGCATGGCGGCGACGGCCTGCCGCTAGCCCGCAGAGACGCCCCCATGGCCGAAGTGATCCTGACCATGACGGCGAAGAGCTTCGGCTGCGTCGGCATCGTGGCGGATGACGGCTCCGGACGGCTGGCGGGGATCATTACCGACGGCGATCTCCGGCGCCACATGTACGACGATTTGTTGCATCGCACCGCTGCCCAGATCATGACACAGGATCCGCGCACCATCCGCCGTGATGCGCTGGCGCTGGAGGCTCTCGGGGTGATGAACGACAACAGGATCACCGCGCTGTTCGTCGTCGACGACCGGGGCCAACCCACCGGCATTCTGCATATTCACGACTGCCTCCGGGCCGGAGTGGCGTGACGCCATGACGACGGACGACACCGACAGCACGCCCCCCCAGGACACGCCCTACGACGCGCCCCCGCGATCAGGCCTGCGCGCCGAATCCCGCATTCGGCCGATGGATGCGGAGCGCGAACGGCGCCTGAGCCGGTTTCAGCCGCGGCCACGCACGCAGAAGGTGGGCGCAGGCTACAGCCGGTTCGTCTGGGTGGCGAAGTTCGTACTGCCCGTGGTGGCCGTGGGCATCCTGGGGGTTGTCGCGCTCTGGCCCGAACTGGAGCAGCAGCTTCCGGGCAGCGAGGCCCCGCAAGCGGCGATGGAGGAGGAAACCGCGGTCGGCGAGGTGCTGAACCCGCGCTTCTACAGCGTCAATGCCGACGACCGCCCCTACAGCATCGTGGCTGACGAGGCCGATCAGATGGCCAGCGATGCCGAGGTCATCGATCTGGACGAGCCGCAGGCCGAGATGGAAATGGCCGGCGGCGAGAAGATCTGGCTGGATGCGGAGGCCGGAACCTACGACCAGACGGACGAATTGATCCGGCTGGACGGCAATGTCGTGCTGCGCCACGAAGATGGGACCGTGTTCGTCACCGACGCAGCCAATGTCGACATCGAAGAGGGACTGGCCTGGGGCGATCAGGCGATCGACGGCGAAGGCCCGTTCGGCGATGTGGTGGCCGAGGGCTTCCGTGTGTTCGATGAGGGCGCAACGGTCGTCTTTACCGGACAGTCGCGGCTAATCCTGCCGCGCGACGAGGGCGACGGCGGATGAGGACGGGCCCGACCAATCTGGCGGAGCTGGCAGTCCTGCTCGGCGCCTGGATGCTGGCGTGGATGGCGTCGGCTGCAGCTCAGGGGCTGCCCTTTGCGGCCGGCGGCGAGGGCGGCGAGCCGATCGAGGTCGAGGCGGTCGACAGCCTGGAATGGCACAGCGAGCTGAAGATCTATGTGGCCCGCGGCAATGCCGTCATGCGCCAGGGCGATACCGAGGTGCGCGCGGCACTGCTGACCGCCCATTATCGGGAGCTTGAAGACGGCGCCACCGAGATCTACCGGCTGATCGCAGAGGGCGCCGTGGAGATCGAGGGGCCGCAGCAGTTCGTCACTGGCGACCGTGCAGAGTATGACGTGGATGGCGGTATCTTCGTGATCACCGGTTCGGACCTTGCTCTGGTCACCGAGACCGAGATCGTGACCGCCCGCGACAGCCTGGAATACTACGAGACCGATGAAATCGCAGTGGCCCGCGGCGAGGCTAAGGTGGTGCGCGACACCGACCAGATCGAGGCCGATGTGCTGGTGGCCGAATTCACCGAAGGGCCGGATGGCGCAACGCAGCTGTCCATCGTCAACGCGATCGGCAATGTCCTGATCACCACCGAGACGGACATCGCCAGCGGTGACGAAGCCGTCTACAATGTCGTCGACGAGCTTGCCACCTTGTCGGGCACGGTCCGCCTGACAAGCCAAGACAGCCAACTGAACGGCGACTATGCCGAGGTTGACCTGGCGACGGGAATCAGCCGGCTTGTCGCCTTGCCAGATGCCGAAGGGCGCGTCCGCGCGCTTCTGGTTCCAGCAGAGTAGGGCATCCGTGAAAATGGCCGATGGGCGTACTGTTCCGCTGACCTCGGGGGGGGAGACCGCGACCGACGCGTCGGCGCCGGGGCCTCACCTGGTCGCCAGCAATGACGGCCTGACGGCCCATGGGCTGGGCAAGCAGTATCGCAAGCGCCCTGTCGTACGGGACGTTTCCGTCAAGGTGCAGCGCGGGGAGGCGGTTGGACTGCTCGGCCCCAATGGCGCCGGCAAGACGACCTGCTTCTACATGATCATCGGGCTGATCTCTCCGGATTTCGGCACGATCATGCTGGACGGGCAGGACCTGACGGATCTTCCCATGTATCGGCGGGCGCGCCTGGGCATTGGCTATCTGCCGCAGGAGGCATCGATCTTCCGCGGCATGACTGTGGAGCAGAACATCCGTTCGGTCTTGGAAGTCACCGAGCGCGACCGGGATGCGCGCGAGTCGATCCTGGAAGATCTGCTGGCGGAATTCTCGCTCACGCATCTGCGCCGGGCCTCGGCCCTGGCCCTGTCCGGCGGTGAGCGGCGGCGGGTCGAAATCGCGCGGGCCCTTGCGTCGCACCCGCATTTCATGTTGCTGGACGAACCCCTGGCCGGCATTGACCCGATCGCGGTCAACGACATCCGCGACCTGGTCTCACATCTCAGGGACCGCGGCATCGGCGTGCTGATCACCGATCACAATGTGAGAGAGACCCTGGAGATTGTCGACAGGGCCTATATCTTGCATGAAGGCCGCGTGCTGATGGAAGGCGAGCCGGCCGAAATCGTCGCACACCAGGACGTGCGGCGTGTTTACCTCGGGGAAACATTTCGCATTTAGTAGACTTTAGCCATGGCGATCGCCCAACGGCTGGATCTGCGCCAGAGCCAGACGCTCATCATGACGCCGCAGCTGCAGCAGGCGATCAAGCTGCTGCAGCTGTCGAATCTGGATCTGGCGACCTATGTCGACGCGGAGATCGAACGCAATCCGCTGCTCGAACGCGACGACGCGCCTCAACAGTCCGGCGCCACCGGCGATGGCGCCGAACCGGCCGACGGCGCACCGCCGCCCGCGCCATCGGATACCACCGGCACCGATCGGCTGACAGCATCGGACACCTGGTCGGACAGCGATCCGCCCTTGGACGCCGATTTCGACAATGTCTGGTCGGAGGCGGACATGGCAGGCGCCGCACCGCCGCAGCACGCCGACTGGGGTACGGCGCGTACGGCCGCGGGCGCCGACGATGGCGAAGCCCTATGGGAACGAACGCTCAGCAGCGGCGCCAGCCTGCGCGACTTTCTGCTGTCGCAGGTCAATGAAGAGTTTGCTGACCCGGTAGACAGGGTCATCGGTGCCCACCTGGTCGACCAGATCGACGAGTGCGGCTACCTCGCCGGCGAAGCCGAGGCGATCGCGGCAACTCTGGGCTGCACGGAAAGCCGACTGGAAGCCGTTCTGGCGCGAATGCAGCGGTTCGACCCGCCGGGCATCTTTGCCCGCAGCCTGAAGGAGTGCCTTGCCATCCAACTCGGCGAGCTGAACCGGCTCGATCCCGCCATGGCGTGCCTGCTCGACAACCTGGACCTGCTGGCACGGCGCGACCATGCCCAACTGCGCGCGCGCTGCGGCGTCGACGACGAAGACCTGCACGACATGATCGCTGAGATCCGCGCCCTGTCGCCGAAGCCGGCCCTGGCCTTCGCCGATGACGTGGCGCAGCCGGTGACGCCCGACATCCTGATGCGCCCGAACCCGGCCGGCGGCTGGATCGTGGAGCTGAACAGCGACACCCTGCCGCGCGTGCTGGTCAATCGGCGCTATTACGCCACCGTCAGCTCCGGCACCCGCACCAAGACCGACCGCGACTATCTGTCGGACTGCCTGGCTTCGGCCAACTGGCTCGCCAAGGCGCTGCATCAGCGCGCGACGACGATCCTGAAGGTGGCCACCGAGATCGTGCAGCAGCAGACGTTGTTCTTCGGCCAGGGCGTACAGCATCTGCGGCCCCTGGTGCTGCGCGACATCGCCGAAGCCATCGGCATGCATGAGAGCACCGTGAGCCGGGTGACCAGCAACAAGTACATGGCCACGCCTCGCGGCATCTATGAGCTGAAATACTTCTTCACCGCGGCGATCGGCGGAACGGACGGGGCGGAGGCCCATTCCGCCGAGGCCGTGCGGTTCCGCATCAAGTCCCTGATCGACGCCGAGCCGCCGGCGGCAATCCTGTCCGACGACCGGATTGTGGAGATCCTGCGCGGAGAGGGGATCGACATTGCCAGGCGCACGGTAGCCAAGTATCGTGAGACCATGCGTATCCCGTCCTCGGTCCAGCGCCGCCGGGACAAGGCGATGTGGTCATGACGCACCGCGCCGCCGATTGCGGTGACACGGCGCCAGACCGCGGCGGCCCGAAGGGGTTCCTTGACACCGGTTCAGCTGGTTGCCTATGGTCCCGCCCCTTTGGATGGCCCGCACTGCCGGTCGGCGCTAGAACCTGCGCAAAGGGCACGGGACCAGTTTCACTCGTAACGGCCAAACCATGCACCTCACCGTGAACGGCAAGCAGATCGATGTCGGAGACGCGTTGCGTGTCCATGTCGATGAGAGCCTCCAGTCCATCGTGCACAAGTACTTCGACCGTGCCATCGAGGCGAATGTGGTCTTCTCCCGCGAAGCCCACATGTTTCGCGCCGATGCTACGCTGCACGCCGGCAAGAACGTGACCCTGCAGAGCACCGGCCAGGCCGGCGACGCCTATCTGGCGTTCGATCAGGCAGCCGACAAGCTGGCCAAGCGGCTCAGGCGGTACAAGCGGCGCCTGCGCGACCACGCCCGGGGCGCCGCCGCCGAGGTGCCGGCCATCGAGGCCACCTATCAGGTTATTGACGCCGGGCCCGAGGATGACGACATCGAGGCCGAAGCACCGGAGCAGCCGGTGGTGGTGGCGGAGATGATGACGACGGTGGACAGCATGACGGTGAGCCAGGCGGTCATGCGTCTGGACCTGGAAGACCGGCCGGCGCTGATGTTCCGCAATCCGGCGCATGGCGGGCTGAACATGGTCTACCGCCGCAGCGACGGAAACATCGGCTGGGTCGATCCGCGCGGCTCCCGGGCGAAGAGCGCCTGAGGCCGCGTCGGCATAACGTCATCTATTTCGGCGGCGAGCCATCTTCAGCGGGATCTGCGCAGGCTATGGCAAGCATTCTGAACAACGACCGGGTCGTCCCGAAACTCAAGGTCAACAGCAAGAAGCAGGCGCTTCTCGAGCTGGCGAAGCGGGCGGCTTCGGTCACCGGCCAGAGCGAGCGCCGGATCTTCGATGTGCTGTTGGAGCGCGAGCGGCTGGGCACCACCGGTGTCGGCCGCGGCGTGGCGATCCCGCACGGCAAGCTGCCGTCGCTCAGCCAGGTCTACGGCCTGTTTGCCCGCCTGGAACGGCCGATCGACTTCGATTCCGTCGACGAGCGGCCGGTCGACCTGATCTATCTCTTGCTGGCACCGGAGGGATCGGGGGCCGATCACCTGAAGGCGCTGGCCAGGGTCTCGCGCGCGCTGCGCGATGAAGGCCTGTGCGACAAGCTGCGCGGCTGCGATTCGGCGGATGCCATCTGCGCCGTCCTCGCGTCGACCGCCACGCCGGATGCGGCTTAGAGGCGCGGATCACGCCGCTCTGCTCTGTACCAAGCGCGGATCAAGCACGTCCCTCAATCCGTCGCCCAGCAGGTTCAACCCCAGCACGGCCAGCGCGATGGCCAGGCCCGGAAACACCGCTTGCAACGGTGCCATGAACATCAAGGTCTGGGCGTCGTACAGCATCTTGCCCCAACTGGGCTGCGGCGGCTGCACGCCAAGGCCGAGATAGCTGAGCGCGGCCTCCGCCAGGATGGCCACGGCAAATTGGATGGTTGCCTGCACGATCAGAGCGCTGGAGGCATTCGGCAGCACGTGGCGCAGCGCCACGTCGGCCCGCGACCGTCCGAGCGCCAGCGCCGCCCGCACGAACTCGCGGCCATAGACCGCGAGGGCCGCGCCGCGGGCCACGCGCGCGAAGACGGCGATGTTGAAGATGCCGATCGCCAGGATCGCGGTCGCCGCACCGGGCCCCATCAGGGCCGTTACCAGGATCGCTGAGAGGATCGCCGGGAATGCGAAGGTGAGATCGACGAGGCGGCCGACCGCGTGATCGATCCAGCTTTCCGCCCGCGCCGCGGCCAGAAGGCCCAACGGGATGCCGATCCCGGCCCCGATGCCGACGGCGGCGGCGCCGACGGCCACGGTGTTGCGGGCACCGACCATGATCATGGACAGCACATCGCGGCCGTATTGATCGGTGCCCAGCCAATGGCGGGCCCCTGGCCCCTGCAACCGGTCGACGATCGCCTGGGCTGCGGGATCGTAAGGCGTCCAGACCAGGCTGACAGCCGCCATGGCGACAACCAAGCCAGACAATGCCGCACCGGCAAGGAAGCTGCGATGCGCCAGGCGATGCCGATGGCGGCGACTCGCCTGGGCGGGTGCGCGCGCCTTCATGGCTCGACCCCACGCCGCAGACGCGGATCGATCAGGTGATAGAGCGCGTCGACCAGGAAGTTGATCGCGACCACCAGGCCGGCCAGCAGCACCACAACATCCTTCACCACGATCAAGTCGCGCTGGCCGATGGCCTGGAATACCAGCCGCCCCAGGCCCGGCAATGTGAACACGCTTTCCACCACGATCGCGCCCGCCAGCAGTAGGGCAAATTGCAGCCCCATGATCGTGACGATCGGGATCAGCGCGTTGCGCAGGACATGGCGGAACAGCACTGTGCGCCGGCCCAGCCCCTTGGCCCTGGCCGTGCGCACATAGTCTTCGCCCAGGGTCTCCAGCACGGCAGACCGCGCGACGCGGGCGAGGATCGCGGCTTCCGGCAATGCCAGTGCCACCGCCGGCAGCACCAGCGCGCCCAATGCCGGCCAGATCCCGGCCTCCCAGCCGGGGAATCCGCCGGCGCGGAACCAACCGAGGCCGATGGAAAACACCAGGATCAACAGGATGCCCAGCCAGAACCCCGGCATCGCGATGCCCATCTGGCTAAACGCCATGACGGAATAGTCCGACGGCCGGCCGCGCCGTGCCGCGGCCAGAACGCCGAGCGGCAGGGCCAGCACCACGGCCAGCAGCATGGCCAGGCCCGCCAGCGGCACGGTCACTGCGATGCGGTCCGCAATCAGGTCGGCGACGGGAACGTCATAGGTCTGGCTGATGCCCAGATCGCCGGTGACCAGCCCACCGAGCCAGTGCAGGTACCGGACGACGGCCGGCCGGTCGAGCCCGAGTTCCTGGCGCAGCGCCTGCAGCGTCTCGTCGGTCGCCTCAGTGCCCAGCATCACCAGCGCCGGATCGCCCGGCAGCACCTCCAGCACGATGAACACCACCAGCGACGCGGCGATCAGCGTGAGACCGACCGAGGCAAGGCTTCGGACCAGATATGCGGCCATGCGGGTTGCCCAGGCGGCGGGATCAGGCGGAGGCGATCATAGCGCAGCCGTGCCGCAGCCGCGCGCTTTCAGGGTGGGCGGCCTTCAGCTCAAGGCGCATCGGTCCGGCAATTCCGCACAAACTGCAAAGCAAGGCCGATCCGCGAGTGCCACAGTGCTGGCGAACGAACCGGAAGGATGAACGGTGCACCCGGTCAATCGAGCCCTGGCGTATGTCGAGGATCACCTTGGCGAGGAAATCGGCGTCGAAGATATCGCGCGGGCGAGTGCCATCAGCCGTCACCACCTGTCGCGCGTGTTCGCCCATACAACTGGGTTTCCGCTGGCACGCTATCTCAGACTGCGCCGTCTGACCGAGGCTGCGGGACTGCTCATCCGCAGCGACGACACCGTTCTGACCATCGCGCTGACGGTGGGCTATGAGTCCCATGCCGTCTTCACCCGTGCGTTCAACGCCGAGTTCGGTGCGAGCCCCAGCGCGTTCCGCCGTCACGGCAGCCTCGAGCACCTGTCCCTCGTCAACCCGATCTTCTGGAGCCCATCGATGACCATATCCGTGCCCCAGCCCCGTACCGAGGCCAACCTATCTCTGACGCTTGTCGGCCTGAGCCGGCATGTCGGAGACGAAAGCGATGCAGCCGCCGAAGCCATGCAGGTGATGGCCCGTTTTCACCCGATGATCCCCACGATCCCGCACAAGATCGATCCGGGATACTGCCACTATGTCTCCGACGTCTCGGAGGAGAGCGGATTGTCCTACGACTTCTTTGCGGGCGTCACGGTCAGTACAAGTAACGGCCTGCAGGACGGGCTGCAGTGTTTGGACATCACGTGGGATCGGTACCTGGCATTTCCGTTCTCGCTTGAGATCGGCAGGTTGGAGGCCTTCGTCTTTGCGATCTATGCCGACTGGTTCCCGTCATCGGGCGTACAGCCCTTGGACGGAAGCCACATGCAGTCGTACAAACCGCATCCCGCCTGGACCCTGGATCCGGCACACCGATTGGACGGCGAGGTCTGGGTTCCAATCGGTCGGTAGCTCAAACGGCGCCGAACGGAAGCCGAAAACCGGGTTCACGGCTGCCTCTTGCCATTGCGGTCCGCATTGCTGCTTTCAACCCGCGGCCACTGTATCTGGAGGAAGTCCTCGCCGTTGCCGGATTTGGCCCGCCGGAAGAGACCGCCGGCAAAACGATCCGCTATGCGCAAACCACAGGCCCTGAAACGACGCCGCCGGCAGGGCTGTTGCCTCTGCCGGCGCATTCGGGCGTCCACGACCTTACCGTCGTGCCCCTTGCCCCCGCGCGGGGGCGTTTTTCGGTCCCGCAGTCAAATCTGCTGCAGCATCGACCTTTTGCAATAACCCCCAGCGAATTGCCTGGCGACCCTATGACGACTCCCATGCCCGCTTTAGACCGATCCTTGGAACGGTTCTGAAAAGCAACGGCATCTGTTTGGCCGTTATTGGCTCACGTCTGGAGCTTTGTTGCAAAAGAACTGTATCATACCGGACGCATCACTGCCATGTATTTTTCACATTGGTTACCGAGCAAGCCATGCGGCTGCCGCCAGGATGCGCTTCGAGCCAAGCCGGTCAGAGGCACCAGTCGGGCCGATCACCCCTGCCATCATAGGCGGCCCCAAGCCCCGACTCGATCAGCACCGTGGCGACGTCCCGCCCATCGACCTCGACCTCGGCCACGACCCGACCGGCATAGGTGCCGTAATGCACGTTCCGCAACAGAACCCGGCGGCCGGCAACCATCGCCGCCACGGCGTCCGTCGCCTGCCCGGCCAGCGCCAGTTCCTGCGAGCAGCGAGCCCGCAGTTCCGGCGTGTCGACGCCCGCCAGCCGCACGCGCGTTTCCAGCTGCTGCCCCAGCCAGATCTGCGCCCGAACCGTCAGCGTATCGCCGTCCACCACATCGATCACATCAGCAGCGACGGGGCCGGACAGCACGTCCTCAGTCACGCCGCGCATCGCGGGCATCAGCAGCAGAAGCGACAACAAAAAGCGGATCCAAGACGACATTCCGGCACCAGAAATTGTCACGTCTCGGAACTATAACGGGCGAATAGGAATATTGCAAGATTTATAGGATTATATTCTTCTACTGACCGAAGACCTCAGAAATCAGTGCAGCGGCCGTTCACCTCCCAGTCGCCGTAGCGGGTGGGCTCCAGGCCTTCGGGTCCGCCGATTTCGCCCGGCTTCTGCTGTGGGACCTTCCGCCGCTTCCCTGCATCGTCCACGCCTTCCGCCTCGCCGGCCTCAGGCGTCTCGTCCGCAGCGGCATCTGCGAGATTCCGGTCTTCCCCGTCAGTCATCGGTCGCGTCCTTCCCCTGGCTGATCCGGCCCCAGGCCGCATCGGCGCGTGCAGGCCCAGTGTCCATTGCTTGAACTATATACCCCGTCACATATCTCCAGGGCCGGATAACTGCTGCTGCCCATCGCGGGCGCGAAGAGAGTGACGGAATGAACGGCATGATGCGCACGGCCATGCTGATGGCCGCGATGACCGCGCTGTTCCTGGGCGCGGGTTTCCTGTTGGCCGGCGAAGGCGGGATCATCATCGCGCTGATGATCGCCGTGGGCATGAACGCGTTCGCCTATTGGAACGCGGACAAGATGGTGCTGCGCATGCATGGCGCGCAGGAGGTGGATGCCAGTTCCGCCCCCCAGTTCCATGCCCTGGTGGCGCAGCTGGCGGAACGGGCGAACCTGCCCATGCCGCGCGTCTACATCATCGAGAACGACCAGCCCAACGCCTTTGCCACCGGCCGAAACCCGGACAACGCGGCCGTTGCCGCCACGACTGGGCTGATGCGCCGGCTCGACACTGAGGAGCTAGCGGGGGTCATGGCGCATGAGCTGGCCCATGTGCGCAATCGCGACACCCTGATCATGACCATCACGGCCACACTGGCCGGGGCGCTCTCGATGCTGGCCAATTTCGCGTTGTTCTTCGGCGGCAACCGCAACAGCCCGCTGGGCATCGTCGGCATCATCCTGATGATGGTGCTGGCGCCACTGGCCGCCGCCATGGTGCAGATGGCCATCAGCCGGTCGCGCGAATACGAGGCCGACCGCATCGGTGCCGAAATCTGCGGCCGGCCGATGTGGCTGGCCCGAGCGCTGGAGAAGATCGACCGGTTCGCTAAGGGGATCGTCAATCACCAAGCGGAGCGCAACCCGGCGACCGCGCACATGTTCATCATCAATCCACTGCATGCGCAGGCCGTGGACGGGCTGTTCTCGACCCACCCGAACACCACCAACCGGATTTCCCGCCTGCGCCAGATGGCCGGCGTGGCCGGCCCCTGGGGCTGATCCGGCAGGTCCGGGGATGGGCGCCCTACCAGAGCGGCTGGATCCAGTGCCGTCGCGGGCCGGTGTCGAGATGGGCGAACTGGCTGCGCATATAGACGCCGACACCGCCGGCGCCTGAGCTCTGCACCATGTCGTAGAGGAAGTAGATGCCGTAGCCCTGCGCGGAGATGTCAATGGCGCGGCCGAATTTATGATAGCTGTTCTGCGCCGCCCCTTCGGACCTGAGCAACGCATTGGTCCGCTCGGTGCGGTAGGCGGAATGGACGTTCAGGGTGACACGCGCCCCATGGGTTCTCAGATAGTTGCGCTGCACGGTCCACAGAATGTCGAGCAGCCGGGGGTCCATCTCGCTGGCCGCGGCTTCGCGATGGTCGCGCAGGAACCAGTTCAGCCGGGGCAATGCGGCTGCGAAATAGCCTTCCCCGTTGTGGTAGACGTCGCGAAAGCTTTCGCCGGTGTGCACGTTGTAGAGGCGCAGCTCGCGCGGCTCGCCCGGCGACGCCAGCGCGGGCCGCGCAATCAGCGCTGCCCCCGCACCGGCCAGAAGCGACCGCCGTCCCACCCGCGGAAATGCCAAAGCCCCTGCCCTCGTCTTGTCGGAACAACCGCGCCGGCCCGAATCGGCGACGCCAAGGATCATATCGTGCGTTTACAAAGTAACAGTTTACCGCAGCCCACATCGAATCGATTCCTCGTGACCCGGTACCGCCACACGCGTGAGGGCGCGTGAGCGGACCAGCCAGGAATGGATCGCAGACCGCGAGCGGCCTGCCCGCCCGACGGGCGGCGCTTGGTCTTGTCGACGCGGTGCTGGCCCGCCGCCGTCCCCTGGACGAGGCGCTGGAGGCGCTCGATCCGCGGCTGAGCCCACGCGACAGGGCCTTCGCGCGGCATCTCGCCGCCACAGTGCTGCGGCGGCTGGGCCAGATCGACGCCGTCATCGCCGATGCGCTGAAAGAGGGCCTGCCGAAACGGGCATCGGCCGTTCAGGCCATCCTGCGGCTGGGCCTGGCACAGCTGTTGTTCCTGGACACACCGCCGCATGCGGCCGTGTCCACCAGCGTCGATCTGGCCGAGCGCGAAGGGGCCGTCCGGTACAAGGGGCTGGTCAATGCCGTTCTGCGCGGGGCGGCGCGGGACAGGGCCGGCCTGACGAAGCGGCAGGACGAAGCCCGCCTGAACACGCCCGGCTGGCTCTGGCAACGCTGGTCGGATGCCTATGGCGCAGAAGCCGCGCGGGCCATCGGCACCACCCACCTGCAGGAGCCGCCGCTCGACATCACGGTGAAGGCGGATGCCGAAGCCTGGGCGGCAAAGCTTGGTGCGGAGATTCTGCCGACAGGCACGCTGCGGCGCCGGATTGATGGGCCCGTGACTGCGCTGCCTGGCTTCGCGGAGGGGGCGTGGTGGGTGCAGGATGCTGGCGCGGCCCTGCCCGCACGCCTGATTGGCGCCAGCGCCGGCATGACCGTCGTCGACCTATGCGCCGCGCCGGGCGGCAAGACCGCGCAGCTCGCGGCAGCCGGCGCCGACGTGATCGCCGTCGACCGCTCGGCACCGCGGCTGGACCGTCTGCACGAAAACCTGAGCCGCCTGGACCTCACGGCCCGGACGGTAAAGGCTGACGCCGCGACGTGGCAGCCCGACGGGCAAATCGACGCCGTGCTGCTGGATGCGCCCTGCACCGCGACCGGCACGATCCGCCGGCATCCGGACATCGCCCGGCTGAAGCGGCCGGAAGACGTGGCGAAGCTGGCTGAGGCGCAGCGGCGTCTGCTGGACGCGGCCGTAACCGTTGTGAAACCCGGCGGCCTCTTGGTATGGAGCACGTGTTCGCTGGAACCGGAGGAAGGCGAGCTGCAGATCGACCGGCTGCTGGCCTCCGGCGCCCCCGTCCGTCGCGAGCCAATCGGTGCAGAGGAGGTGGGCGGCCTGTCCGAGATCCTGTCGGATGCCGGCGACGTGCGCAGCCTGCCCTGCCATGGTGCCGCATTCGGGGGCATGGACGGCTTTCATATCGCCCGACTCCGCCGAATCGGGTAAGGTCGCGAGGCAAGGGATTCGCCTTATGCAACAAGCCGTTCGCATCGCTCCGTCGATCTTGTCCGCCGATTTCGCCCGCCTGGGCGAAGAGGTCGTGGCCGTGGCCGAGGCCGGCGCCGACTGGATCCACATCGACGTCATGGACGGCCATTTCGTGCCGAATCTGACGATCGGCCCGGCCGTCGTGCGCGCCCTGCGGCCGGCCAGCCGGCTGCCGTTCGACGTGCATCTGATGATCGCACCGGTCGACCCGCTGGTGCCGGCCTTCATCGAGGCGGGGGCCGATATCGTAACCTTCCACCCCGAGGCCGGACCGCACGCCCATCGCACCATCCAGCTGATCCGGTCGCTCGGGGCCAAGGCCGGCCTGGCGCTGAACCCCGGAACGCCGATTTCAGCGGTGGAGGAGTTGCTGGGCGATATCGATCTGGTGCTGGTGATGACGGTCAATCCCGGCTTCGGCGGCCAGAAATTCATCGCCTCGCAACTGCGCAAGATCGCGCGCCTGCGCACCCTGTTGGACAGCCTGCCGAATCACGTGGACCTTCAGGTCGACGGCGGCATCAACACCGACACGGCCGCAGAGGCCGTTGCGGCGGGTGCCGATGTGCTGGTGGCCGGCACGGCGACGTTTGTCGACGGCCCGGACCACTACGCCGGGAACATGCGCAAGCTGCGTCCGCAGGCCAGCGTGGCCGCTAAATGACGGTGCTGGAGGGGAGCCGCCCGACACTGATGCCCCGCGTCGGCCGCGGCCTGAGCCGCCTGCTCTACGGATCGCCCCTCTACCCGCTGACCCTGCGCGGCCGGCCGCCGAGCGACCTCCGCCTGGCCTTCACCGATGGCTGGCCCGGCGATCCGGAGCTTGGGGCCCGCATGGTCTTCGGCAGCTTCCGCCTGGCCGGGCATGAGTTCGTCGGCGGGGCCGATATCTGGAAGGACGAAAGCCTGCCGGAGCCGACGCTGTTCGCCCTGCACGGCTGCTGCTGGCTGAAGCATCTGCGCGCCCTGGGCGGCGATGCCGCACGGCGCCAGGCCCGCGTCATGATCGGCGCCTGGATCGAGCGGTTCGGGCGCTGGCATCCGGTGACCTGGCGGCCCGACATTCTCGGCTGCCGCATCGCCAACTGGCTGGCGGCCTATGACTTCTTCATCGCCAGTGCCGATGACGCGTTCCGCGCCCGCCTGTTTGCCAGTTTGAGCGCACAGGTCCGCCATCTGGCCCGCGCGCTGCCCGGTGACTGTCGCGGGCTTGAGTTGATCTTCGCCATCAAGGGCCTGGTCATCGGCTGTCTGGCCCTGCCGGAAGGCGCCGCACGAATGCCGGCGGCGCTCCGGCAGCTCGAGCAGATCCTGGCCCAGCAGGTGCTGGCCGATGGCGGGCATGTCCGGCGCAATCCGTCGGTCCATGTCGAGGTGCTGCGGCAGCTCGTTGACATGCGCAACGCCATGCGGGCTGCCCATGCCGCGGACGGCAGCCAGCCAGAACCCCCACAACCCCTGTTGCAGGCGATCGACCGTATGGCGGCAGCCCTCAGGCTGCTGCGGCACGGTGACGGCGGCCTCGCCCTGTTCAATGGCGGCGGCGAAGGCGACCCGGCGGAGATCAACGCCGTTCTGTCACAGGCAGGGGCGACCGGGCGGCCCCTGAAGAGCGCACGCTATTGGGGGTTCGAGCGGGTGGTGGCCGGGCGTACCCTGGTCTTGATGGATGTCGGCGCACCGCCGCCGGCCGGCGACGATGTCGGCGCCCATGCCGGCCCGCTGGCGTTCGAGCTGTCCGTCGGTCGTCAGCGCCTGATCGTCAATTGCGGCGGTACCGCGCCGGTCGGGAGCGGCGGCCAGCTTGCCGAGGCGCTGCGTGGCACGGCCGCACATTCGACGCTCTCGCTGGGCGAAACCAATGCCATCCCCCTCACGCCCGGCGCGGGCGTTGCCGTGGACGGTGTCACCGTCACGGCCAGCCGGTTCGAAGAAGACAGCGCGGTGCTGATCGATGCCAGCCATGACGGCTATCGGCCGCGCCTGGGGCTGGTGCATCGGCGACAGCTCTACATCAATGCGGGCGGCGACGATATCCGCGGCGAAGACCTTGTCATGGGCCTCGGCACCCCGCCGCCGTTTGCGATCCGCTTCCATCTTCATCCGAGCGTGAAGGCCGCGATCATCCAGGCAGGAAGTGCGGCCTTGCTGCGCCCACCGACGGGGGCGGGGTGGCGCTTCCGCTGCCAGAACGGTAGCCTTGCCTTGGAAGAGAGCCTCTATGCCGCCGCGGAAGAAGAGCATCGGCGTAGCCAGCAACTGGTGATCACCGGCTCGGGTCTGCGGCCCGGCGATGTCGTCAAATGGGCACTGACCAGGGAAAGACGGGTCTGACACCCCAGGCGGGGCGCATCGGCGATGCCACGGCGTTGCGCGGCCGCATGGAGGATCGCCTGCGCGCCGCCTTCGTGGAGGAGGAGCGCGCCGGCCTGTTGCTGTCCGCAAAGGTGCGGTCCGCGGCCCTGTCGGTCATCTTCATCTGGCAGCTGTTCTGGGCCACAGTCGACGGCTGGGCGCAGGTCTATATTCTGGGCCTGATCCTGACGCTGCTGCTGGTTGGCTTGGCGCAACTCTTGTTCGTCTGGATGCGGCGGTCGCCGGACTGGCTGAACCATCTGTTCATTGCATTCGACTGCGCCTTCGTCGGCTTCGTGCTGGTCACCCCCAACCCGTTCATCGACGCCGAAGTGCATGTCCAGGGCGTGGTCAACAGCGGCAATTTCGCTGTCTTCTTTCTGTTCCTGATGCAGTCGACCTTCACCTACCGCACGCGACTGGTGCTGTGGTGCGGGGCCTGCATCGTCGCCACCTGGACGGCGGTGCTGCTCTACGTGCTGCAGCTTCCGGACGTGTATTCCGAGATCAACACGGAACTCACCGTCGAGGCCGTGGTGCGTGCCTATCACGATCCCCATTTCGTGCTGTTCAGCGAATGGCTGTTCCAGATCATCGTCACGGTGCTCGTGACGGCCGGGCTGGCCCTGCTGGTCCGGCGCGCTCGGCAGGTGGCCATGGCGCGGGCGACGATGGAACGTGCACGCGCCAATCTGGCGCGCTATTTCCCGCCCAGCATGGTCGACCTGCTGGAATACCGCGACCGCGACTTCGGACAGATGCGCCGCCAGAACGTGGCCGTGCTGTTTGCCGATATCCGGGACTTCACGGCCATGGCCGAGGCCATGCCGCCGGAGCAGGTGATGCACCTTTTGCGGCGGTTCCATTCCTTGATGGAGGCGCAGGTCTTCGACCACGGCGGCACGCTGGAGAAGTATATCGGCGACGCCATGCTGGCGAGCTTCGGCGTCCCGTCGGAGGGCCCTAACGACGCGGCGCGGGCATTGTCCTGCAGCCGGGCGATGCTGCAGGCGATCGCCGCCTGGAACGCGGAGCGCAGGGCGGCCGGCGAAGTGCCGTTGACGTTGGGGATCGGCCTGAACTACGGACCGGCCGTTCAGGGCGATATCGGCACGGCCCGCAGCATGTCCTATGCCGTGATCGGCGATACCGTGAACACCAGCAGCCGCCTGCAGGGTCTGGCGCGCGATCTCGGCCGGCCGCTGATCGCTAGCGATACCCTGGTCGCGCGTGTCCGTGAAGAGCTGGGCGAGCATGCGACAGACGTGCTGGACGGCCTGGAGCCTCTGGGCGAGCAGAGCCTGAAGGGTCGCACACGATCCATTGCCATCTGGGGCCTTCCGGCTGCAGATACCCAGCATCCGTCGACCGACAGGGTCGAGCCGCTGCGCCGTCCGGCGCGCGGATAACCGGCCAGGGAGCCGTCATGTCAGACAGCCTGATCGCCATTCGCCGTGCGTTGGTGTCCGTATCCGACAAGACCGGCGTCGTCGACCTTGCCGATGCGCTGGCCAAACGGGGCGTGGAGATCCTGTCCACCGGCGGCACCGCCGCGGCGCTGGAAGAAGCGGACATCCCGGTGCGCGAGGTCTCCCGCCACACCGGCTTTCCGGAGATCATGGACGGCAGGGTGAAGACCCTGCACCCGAAGATCCATGGCGGCCTGCTGGCGCGGCGCGACAGCGACGACCATCTGGACGCGCTGGCGGATTACGGAATCGCCCCGATCGACCTACTGGTGTCCAACCTCTATCCGTTCGAAGAAACGGTGCGCCGCAGCGCCGATGCCGCGGCAGCCATCGAGAACATCGACATCGGTGGCGTGGCGATGATCCGGGCCGCGGCCAAGAACCACGAATTCGTCACCGTTGTCACCGACCCCGGCGACTATGCCTGTCTGATGGCGGAGTTGGCGGAATACGACGGCTGCACCACACCGGGCCTGCGCGCCCGTCTGGCGGCGGCGGCCTTCGGCCGGACGGCAGCCTATGATGCCGCGATCGCGCAATGGTTCTCCGGCAATCTGGGCGATCCCTTCCCGCGGCACTACGCCATGGCCGGCCAGCTGGCGCAGACCCTGCGATACGGCGAGAACCCGCATCAGAGTGCGGCCCTCTACGTCTCCGAACCGCCCCGCCCGGGTGCGGCGACGGCGCGGCAGATCCAGGGCAAGGAGCTGAGCTACAACAACCTGAACGACACCGATGCGGCCTATGAGCTGGTGGCGGAATTCGACGCCGCCCAACCGGCCACTGTGATCGTCAAGCACGCCAATCCCTGCGGCGCGGCCTGCGGTGCGACCTTGGTGGAATCCTATTTCAAGGCGCTGGCGGCCGATCCGGTCAGCGCCTTCGGCGGCATCATCGCGGTCAACCGCCCGCTGGATGGGGCGACGGCCAAGGCAATTGCGGAGCTGTTCTGCGAAGTGGTGATCGCACCGGCGGTGAGCGATGAGGCGGCGGAGATCCTGGCCGGAAAGAAAAACCTGCGGGTGCTGGAGGCCGGCACGCTGCCGGACCCGGCGGCGACGGGCCACACGGTGCGAGCACTTTCCGGCGGCTTCCTGGTGCAGGACCGCGACCACGGCCGCGCGACGCCGCAGGACTTCAAGGTCGTCACCGACCGCGCGCCGACCGACGCTGAGATGGCCGATCTCGACTTCGCCTGGCGCGTGGCCAAGCATGTGAAATCGAACGCTATCGTCTATGCCAAGAACCGGGCGATCGTCGGCGTCGGCGCGGGCCAGATGAGCCGGGTGGACAGCGCCCGCATTGCCGCGGCCAAGGCCGATGAGATGGGCGCCCGCGAGGGCGAACCCGCTGGCAGCCGCACCCAGGGCTCGGTCGTCGCCTCCGACGCCTTCTTCCCCTTCGCAGACGGCCTGGAAGCCGCCATCGCCGCCGGCGCCACCGCCGTGATCCAGCCCGGCGGCTCGGTCCGCGACGACGAGGTGATCGCCGCCGCCAACCGCGCCGGTGTAGCCATGGTGTTCACCGGCATGCGGCACTTCCGGCATTGAGGGTGGGTGTCGGGCAAGGGAGGGGGCATCGCCACGCTGAAGGGACGGTGCGCGCGGCGGTTGGGGGCTCTGAACGTCCGGGCCCAGATCGAAGCACCTGACGACGACGTCGCCCGGGCGGCAGCGATGTGGACGGTGCAGCCAATGGAGGCGGACTGAGTACCTCGCCACTCCCACGGCCAGCGTTCAGCGCGGGCGCAGTTCCCAGAGCGAGAGGTGGTGACGACCGCCAGTCGCGAGCCGAGCGACGCCGCCCCGGCGTCCCGGCAGGACGGCAACCGTGGAACAGTATGGCCGCTCGGCCCGCGCCAGCAACCGCCCCTCCCCAACGGACCAGATATCCAAGCAACCGAAGCTCGCATAAGCGATCCGGTCGGGGCCGAGCGCGGCGATGACGTCGCCGTCCCATTCGCATGCCAGGCTCCGGATTGGCGCCTCTCCACCGAGTTCCCAGACATCGAGTCGGCATTCTTCAAGAGGCCCTGCCGTCACGTAGTGCGACGGTGTGAGCGCGCAGCCCGTGAAGAGAGGGGGACCGCCGGCGTTTAGATGCGTGACCCGGTCCGCCGCGAGATCCACGAGATAGACGTCGTCCTGGTCGATCACCGAAGCGAGCAGCCGGGCCGGGCCTAGCGTCAGCAGAACCTGGCAGCCGTCGAGCGGAACCTTCCGGACGGGCCGCGCTTCCCTGCCCGCGAAGACGAGCAAACCAAGCTCAGGGTCTGCGAGCGCGAAATGCTCGGGGTCGAGCGCGACAAGCGTCTCAACCAGGGGTGGGATCCGGATCGCGTGACCGCAGCGGCGCGTATCCAGATCCCAGTGGCGAAGGACCCCGTCGCTGGACGTCGTCACGACCGTCCGAGTGTCGAGCACGGCGAGGGCGTCGATCTTCGGGTCGGAAAGCGGATCGAAGGAGATCTCCGGAACGCCCTGGATGGGGACCGGCGTTGGATCGTCGACACCGGTCCCGAGCGTCGCAACCGACGCCCCCGCCTCGGTCGACCAGAGCCGAAGCCCGACCCCCGGGCCCCCGGTCACGAACCGGTCCGGCCCGAGCGGGGCGAGCCAGGTGATCCATTCATGATCGGGGCGGTCGAAGCGACGGATCTCGACAAGTTCGACCTCCGCAGGCTCCGGCCCCGGTTCGGGGGGCGGCAACATCCGTAGTCCGGTCGGCCAGGGAAGCCGGGGATCAGCGGCGGAAACGGAGGGCGCGGTCATGCGTCATCCTCCGCGGCTGCGAACCTGCAGGCAAGCGGCTCAGGGCCTTGCAGCCACCTCGCCCTTCGCTCCGCGCGCCCGGCCACCGATCGGAATCGGCCGGGAGCAGGGGTCGTCAGCATCGTCACGGAAACTTCTCGCACGGAATCTCCCAACGATACGAACCGGATGGAGGGTGAAAGCGTTTGCCGTTCGAGGATTTGTCGCTTTTGAGGCTTGCAGCGACGCATTCAGGCTATAATGTCATGAACGAATAAGACCGGCGCCTGAAAATACCACACACGATCGGCGTGGACGTCCGACCGATCGCAACGCCGGGTTCCCGTGGTCAGGAACGGCGCACCGAAGCAGCCGTCTGCATCAAGACCTCCACCAGCCCTCGCCCCGGTTTGTCCCGCCAAGGGACTCCGGACGGCAAGGGATGAGGTCAGCGCCGTCGCTTCCGCCAAGACGTAACGTCCGGCGGGTTGACGCACGGCTGCCTTCGATCGGCTGGCCGCCGCCACGGCTTTGATGCTGCGGGATTTTCCCCGCAAGCAACGCAACCGGAGTGAGAAATGTCGCAGATCGCTGCACGACAGACGAACGCCGAGCTGGCACTCGACCGGCAGGTGTATGGCGACGACCCCCTCGCGGATCGCGAGACCGATCTCTATCGCGGCGAATACATCATGTCCTTCGTCCAGAAATGGGACGAGCTGATCGACTGGCGCGCGCGGGCCGAAAGCGAGGGCCAGTTCTTCATCGACGTGCTCCGCGCCCGCGGCAAGAGCACGGTCCTCGACGTCGCCTGCGGCACCGGTTTCCATTCGGTCAGGCTCAACGAGGCTGGCTTCAACGTCACGTCCGCCGACGGCTCGGCCGCCATGCTGGCCAAAGCGTTCGGGAACGGCCAAGCGCGCGGGCTGATCCTCAAGACCGTCCAGGCCGACTGGCGCTGGCTCAATCGCGATATCCAGGGCAAGTACGACGCGATCATCTGCCTGGGCAACTCGTTCACCCATCTGCACACCGAGAGCGACCGCCGGCGGGCTCTCGCCGAGTTCTACGCGGCCCTCAAGCACGACGGCATCCTGATCCTTGACCAGCGCAACTACGACACCATGCTGGATGAGGGGTACAAGTCCAAGCACAAGTACTACTATTGCGGCGACAGGGTCTCCGCCGAGCCGGAGCACATCGACGACAGCCTCGTGCGCTTCAAGTACAGCTTCCCGGATGGCGCCACCTACACTCTGAACCTGTGCCCGATCCGCAAGAACTATGTTCGGCGGCTGCTGTCTGAGGCCGGGTTCGAGCGGGTGCGGACCTATGGCGACTTCCAGGAGACCTATGCCGAGAACGAGCCCGACTTCTTCATCCATATCGTCGAGAAGTCGAAGCCGAGCCCGGTGCGCTGGGGCGGCGCTCCCGGCCGGGACGGCGAGATGGACATCCGCGACGTCACCGAGACCTACTACGACAGCGACGACGCCGACACGTTCTACCGCATGATCTGGGGGGGCGAGGATCTGCACATCGGCCTCTACGACGGGACCCGGAGCATCCGCGAGGCGAGCGCCGAGACCGTCGATCGCATGGCCGCGACGCTGCCCGTGCTCGACGCCGACACGAAGATGCTCGACATCGGCGCCGGCTATGGCGGCTCGATGCGCCGGGTCGTCTCCCGATTCGGCTGCGAGGCGACCTGCCTCAACCTCTCCGAGACCCAGAACGACGCCAACCGCGCGAAGAACCGCCGGGCGAAGCTCGAAGACCGGATCCGAGTGGTGCATGGCGTCTTCGAGGACATTCCCGCGCCGGACGCGCGCTACGACGTGGTCTGGAGCCAGGACGCGATCCTGCATTCCGACCAGCGCGCCCGGGTCCTGGCAGAGGTCTTCCGGGTGCTGAAGCCGGGCGGGCACTTCGTCTTCACCGATCCGATGCAGGCCGAGACCGTGCCTGAAGGCGTGCTCCAACCGGTCTATGACCGGCTTCAGCTCAACAGCCTCGGGTCGATGCGGTTCTACCGCGAGGCCGCGATGGCGCTCGGTTTCCAGGTCCTGGCACAAGAGCCTCTGACGGAGCACCTGGGCGACCACTACGCCCGGGTTCGCGAAGAGATGCTGGCGAACTATGACGGGCTACGCGCCAGCGGGGCCTCGGCCGCGTATCTCGACAAGATGGCGCTCGGCCTCGAAATCTGGGTGAAGGCGGCCGCCGCCGGCCATCTCGCCTGGGGCATTCAACTGTTCCGCAAGCCGCTGTGAGACCGGCTGAACGGCCTCCCGGTTCAGCCCGGGCCTTGCCGGCGCAAGACCTCGCCACAGGGACGAACCGGGGCCACAGGGACCAACCGGGCAGCCATTCTTCCCAATTCTGTTTCACCCGGCCGCCGGCAGTGACCCGAGCGGCGGTGTTATCGAATGAACTATTCGGCAACATCAAGGCATCTCGACCGCGTCGGCGGCCGGCGCAAATCTCCGCGGGCAATCAACGTGAACCCTCGCAGTTGTTACAGAATTGATCCATTCTGTAACAACGAGCGTTCCCATCAAGGACCTCTTCGACAGCGCCTGCCAACAGCTCGACGTTGCTCCGGGAAAGCGCCAAGACATCCTCGACGCCGGATGAGGCGCTTGGAGCAAACTCGTCGCACAGCCGCAAACCATCATGTCCATCGGCATTCGGGATTGGGCTCACTGCAGTCGCCAAGTCGTGCCGAAGGCAGATGTTGGCGCCCATGGGGGATGCCTATTCCGGGATCTCCATCGTCCCCTGGCACACCAGCACGCTCCTGCCCCCGACGCGGATGGCGACGGTAGCACCGTCCGCCCTGTCGGCTTCGGCTTCCAGCAGGCTTGGGCGGCCCATTTCGATGCCCTGTTCGATCGCCCAGCGCAGTGTGCCGTCGGGCCGGCCGTCATGGGTGGCGAGATGGCCGGCGAGCGCCGCGACGGCGCCGCCGGTAGCGGGATCCTCTTCGATGCCCATGGACGGGGCGAACATGCGGGCACGGATCTGGGCTTCGGGGCGTTCCGCGTCGAAGGCGAAGACGTAGACCGCCTCCGCCCATCCACCGCGCAGCACCTTGTCCCACACCTCAGGCCGCAGACGAGCCCGACCTACCGCCTCGCGGTCTTTCAGCGTGACGAACAGGAAGGGCACGCCGCAGGAAACGGCGATGGGCGGCGGCTGTAGCGACAGGTCGCCGATCTCCAGCGACAGCATTGCGGCCACGGCGTCGGGCGACGGCGCATCGGGGCCGAACTCGGGAAGCATGGCTGTTGAGAGCTGGCAGAAATCCGGCTTGCCGCCCGATGCCCGGATCGTGACCGGCACGGGGCCAACGCCTTCTTCGAACACGATGCGGGTTTCTTCGCCGGCCAGCGGGATCTCGCCGATGGCCGCCAGCACATGCGCGGTGCCGATGGTCGGGTGGCCGGCGAACGGCAGCTCCGCCCCCGGCGTGAAGATCCTGAGCCGCCGCGTATGGCCCGGGTCTTCCGGCGGCAGGACGAAGACTGTTTCGGAATAGTTGAACTCTCTGGCGATTGCCTGCATCTGTGCAGCCGGCACTGTGCGAGCGTCGGGCAACACCGCTAGCTGGTTGCCGCCAAAGATCCGGTCGGTGAAGACATCCGCCGTCACGAATCGGAAGCGCATGATCTGAGTGTCCCAGGCAGATTTGAGCGGACGCGGGCGAGACGCCATCCCTTTAATTTGGGGGCGGACACCGGATTGCCGCAATGGCAGAGCACAGCACCGGCTGAGAGTTGCGCCGGCCCCGCCGCTTGCAGACACTGCGCCGGCTCCCCGCTTAGGATTCCCAGGCGAAAGACCATGAAGCGACGCGTTGCCGGCCTGACGTTCCTGCTTGCCGCCACTTTCGCCGGCGCTGCATCAGCCCAGGAAGGCGTGATTGCCCATGGCATCGCCATGCATGGGGAACCGCGCTATGCAGCGGATTTCACGCATCTGGATTATGCCAATCCCGAAGCGCCGCGGGGCGGCATGCTGGTGCAGGCGGCCGTCGGCACCTTCGACAGCCTGAACCCGTTCATCGTGCTGGGCCGCACAGCGGCGGGTGTGCGCGGCTATCACTTCGCCAGCCTGATGGCGCGATCGTGGGATGAGCCGTTCAGTCTCTACGGCTATGTCGCGCAGTCGATCGAGACGCCGGCGGACCGCAGCTGGGTCGCCTTTCGGCTGAACCCGGACGCCCGCTTCCACGACGGCACGCCGATCACCGTCGACGATGTGATCTTCAGCATGGAGGCTTTGCGCGAGCACGGCATTCCCGGCTTCCGCCGCAACTATGCCCGCATCGCGTCGGTGGAGCGGATCGGCGAGGACGGCGTGCGCTTCCGCTTCAACGATGAGGCCGATCGCGAGACGCCCCTGATCATCGCCCTGATGCCTATCCTGAGCCGGGCCTATTACAGCGCGCATCCGGTCGACCAGACGACGCTGGAGATCCCGTTGGGGGCCGGCCCCTACCGCATCACGACCGTCGATCCGGGCCGCAGCATAACCTATGCCCGCGTGGAAGACTGGTGGGCCGACGACCTGCCGATGTTCCGCGGCCTCTACAACTTCGACACGCTGCGGTTCGACTATTACCGCGATGCGTCTATCTCACTGGAGGCCTTCAAGAGCGGTGAGTACAACTTCCGGCGCGAGGACAACGCCGAGCGCTGGGCATCGGCTTACGACTTCCCAGCGGTGGCTTCGGGCGAGGTCACGCTGCTGGAGATGCCGCATCGCCGGCCGGACGGCATGCGTGCCTTCGTCTTCAACACCCGCCGGCCGCACTTCGCCGATCCACGCGTACGCCGAGCGCTAGCGTACGCCTTTGACTTCGAGTGGATCAACCGCAGCTTCCTTCACGAGCAGTACAGCCGCACTGACAGCCTGTTTGTGAATTCCGAACTGGCGGCACAGGGCGTGCCGGAGGGGGATGAACTGGTGCTGCTGGAGCCATTCCGCGGACAGGTGCCCGAAGCGCTCTTTACCGAACCTTATGCTCTGCCGACGACCGACGGCAGCGGCAACGCCCGCGCCAATCTGCGGATCGCGCGGGACATGCTGCAAGAGGCGGGATGGTCTGTCGAAGACGGCGTGCTGACCGAGGAAGCGACGGGGCAAGCCTTCTCGTTTGAGATCTTGCTGCGGGACGCGGCGGATGAGCGGATCGCCCTGGCTTTTGCCGACAATCTGCGCCGCCTTGGTATCCAGGCGACCGTACGTACAGTCGACATCGCGCAGTACGGCGCCCGGACGGACACGTACGACTTCGACATGATCGTACACCATTGGCGCGTGACTCTGTCGCCGGGGGCTGAGCAGAACCTCTATTGGGGCAGCACGAGTGCGACGATCGAGGGTACGCGCAACTATGCCGGCGTCGAAGACCCGGTGGTCGATGCGCTGATCGGCGCGCTGGAAGACGCACGCGACCGCGACGCGCTGGTGGCCGCGGCCCGCGCGCTGGACCGCGTATTGCTCTGGGGCCACTACGTCGTGCCGCTCTATCACAATACGACCGACCGCATCGCCTTCTGGGGCGATCTGCGCTGGGTGGAGGATGCCGATCCGCTCTACGGCCTGGTCGTGGAGTCCTTCTGGCAGGGTCGGTAGCGCGGTCAGGGCTCCCGCGCCTCTTCCGTCATCACCTTGTAGGCGCGCGACCGGAACTCGCGCCGGTACATCACCAACACCACCAGCAGTGTCGCCGCAGCCAGGATGGCCGCGTGCACGAACCAGCCGAGCGCGGCCAATGCGAAGAAATAGGCGCGCAGGCCCCGGTTCACGTGGCGCGCCACCAGCGCCAGCATATTGGCGGAGCGGCGCGCATGGGCTTCCCCGGCGGGATCGAGCTGGTCGCCCTCCCTTGGTCCGGAGCCGATCAGGATCGAGCAGTAGTTGGCAAGACGGAACGCCCAGGCGAACTTGAAGAACGCATAAACGAAGATGGTCAAGAGCAGGAGTACCTTCAGTTCCCATAGCGCCGGCGTGGTCGGCTCGGCAAACGGGATGACGGCGAGCGCAGCAATCGCTTCGTCCCGTGCCCCGACCAGCGCAACCAGACCGCCGACGATCAGAATCGTGGTGGACGCGAAGAAGGCGATGCCTGTCAGGATGTTGCCGACCATGGTGGTGTCGACCACGCGCACGTCGCGCCGCAGCATCTCCCGCGCCCAGGCCATCCGATACTGGTTCATGACCACGGTGATGCTGCGGGCCGACCAGCGGCTGTGATCGGCGTACCAGGTGTAGCCGAACCATCCGGCGAAGAAGCAGGTTAGCGCGGCGTAGTCGATCGTGTTCAGCATGTCCATGGAGACGACGCCGGGCTCAGTAGTCCCATTCCATCTTGATACCGAGCCGTCCGGTGCTGTCGGCCCCCACATCGGTCTCCACGGAGATGTTTGGCGTCAGCTCGATCTCCACCGTCACACGGCTGGACCCGGCCTGAAGCCCCTGTTCGACACCCAGAAAGACGCCGTCGGCCACATAGCTGCCGACGCTCAAGGTGGAGCTTTCGACGGACTCGTCCTGCTGTTCCACATCGATCACGTCCACGCCCAGCGCATCGCGAACATCGCCCAGCACATCCCCGCCGGGCGCCACGCCCGCCAGCTCCGCCGCGGAGCGTGCAAGCTGAATCGCCTCGAACGCCGTCAGCGAGCTGGTGGGCTTTTCGAAAAGGATGCGGGCCAGCACCTCATCCTGCGGCAGCTCGGGCACGGAACTGAAGGCGATCTGCGGTGCCGACGCCCGCCCGCTGATGGTGACTTCGGCCACGGCATCTTCCAGGTCCGTGCGCGCGACAAAGCGGATTTCGGGATCGACGCTGCCGTCTTCCGGCAAGGTCACGGAACCTTCTTCGAAGGTGAATCGCCGCCCGAGGGCATCGAGAAACCCGCGGCGGAGTGCGAAAGCACCGCCAATATCGGGAGCAGCGGCATTGCCGCCGACGGTGACCGAGCCGCCCACTTCGGCATCAAGCCCCCTCCCGCGCACAAAAATCCTCTCCGGCGCGTCCACCGTCAGGTCCAGGGCGACTTCCAGCGGCGGTGCACCGTCGCCGCCAGGGGGCGGCGGCGGTGGCCTGCGGGCCGCCATCTCCGGCGGCATGTTGATTTCCTCGACATCCAGTGTGGGCACCGACGGGGGCAGCTGTTCGGGCAGCCGGATCTCCGCCTCGACCACTTGCAGCCGGCCGTCAACGGACAGCGACTGCGTAAGCTGCCCGGCGATGGCCACTTCTCCTGCCAGCTCGGCACTGACGATGTCGCTGTGAATCACCAGGGCATCGTCGAACCCGATGGACAGATCGGCAGGGAATCCATCGTCGGGATCAATCCCGATGGCACCATTGGCGCCGAGGGTGCCCCCGTTGGGCGTCCGGGCTGAGAACTCGGCGATCGTCAGCCGTTCCCCGTCGCCGGCCAGCCGTACCACAATGTCGTCCAGGGCGACGCCCGTCAGCACGTTGGCATAGCTGCCGTCGGTCAGGTCCAGCGTTCCGGTCACACGTGGATCCGCGACCGTGCCAGCCAGATCAAGGTCGATGGCTATGGCACCGCCCACGCGGTCGCCGCTGCCGGCCAGCAGGTCGTTCAGCACCTGAAGGTTCGCGCTGCCCGTGACCTGCCCGGCCAGGCCGGTGCCGTCATCGATCCGCGGCAGGCCGCTGCCGGGATCGGGCGGTGCGGCCAGGGCAAGCGACGTCGAAACCGAGACGTCAGGATCGCTGGTCACGGTGGTGTCCAGGCTCAGTTCGCCGCCGCGCCAATCCAAAGCCGCGGTCGCGTCAAAGCCGGAGAGCCCCGCTTCGCGGATCGCCGCCAGTGTTACGCCAGTCGCCGAGAGATCGATGGACGCCTGCGGGGTGCTGCGTGTGCCCGCGAGGCTGACAGTTCCGTCCAGCCGACCGGACAGGCCCAGATCGGGCACGGCGAGACGGGACAGCTCGAGCGGCAGCTCCGACAGCGTTATGCCGAGGTCGGAGACATCGCCATAACGACCGTCGGCAGCAATGCGTCCGCCTTCGGCTTGCAGCACCAGACCATCGACCGTCACGCCGTCCGGCGCCACGGTGACCCGCGCCGGGCCGGCCAGCGCCGCTTCGACGTCGTCATAACGGGCCGTAAGGGCCGCAAGGTCCACCTGCGTGCCCGTGTCTGCGAGCGCAACCGTGGCCCGTGTGACCAACGCCAGCCTCTCATCGACGAGATCGATACCCAGGTCCAGGCTGTCGAGACCACCCTCTGCTGTGACCACAACACGATCGAGCGCCAGCCCGCCCGCCAGGATGCCGTTGGCCTGCACGCGGCCGTTGATGGCGGGCGCACCCAGTGCATCGCCCACCTGCAGGGCAATCTGTGTGCGGGCGACCGTGGCCTCCCCTGGCAGGCCGGCGCCGGACGCCGACACGGTGGCATCGACCGTCTGCTGGCCGTCGACGTCCGCCAGGGACACGGTCGCCTCGACCATCCCGGACAAGGCCTGTCCGACGAACGGCGCGAGATCCGCCAGCGTGCCGACACGCAAGGCAACCTCACCACTGACCGTTCCAGCAGGCAGCACCGTGACCGCCCCCTCGGCAGACAGGCTTGCGATCTGCAAGGACAGCGCATCGACCAGAACGGTGCCATCGCTTTCGACCTGCAGATCGGCAGCCACCTCGGCCGGCAGGCCGTTGACCGTGGCGGCAAGCGCAAGTTCGCCGGCCGGGGCCGAGGCCAGGGTGGTGAGGCCGGCGTCCAGATCGGCGTTCGGCACGGCATAGCCGGCCAGCACGGCGTCCGTCAGTGTCACCTTAGCCGTAACCGCGGGGTCACTCGGCGCGCCGGTCACGCGCCCTTCCGCTGCGAGGTTGCCGCTGATCGAGGGTTCGACAGCCGCCAGATCGGCCAACGAGACCTGCCAGTCGATCCCCAGAGCGTCCTGGCCCAGCGCACCGGCCGCTGACAGGCTCGCACCGGGGGCCACAAGCTCCAGCGTCCCTACCTCGATTGTTCCGTCCGCTGCCAATGAGGCCTCAACGTCCAGCCGTGGTACCGGGCCCAGCACCGCGTCCGCCTGCGCGATCCCGGTCGACAAGCCGTCCAACCTGGCCGCGACCGCCAGCGCGGCGGCCGCACCGTCCCAATGCCCATCCAGCGTCAGTTCGGCCGATCCGGACAACGCCTGGCCCGTCAGCGCAGCGAACTGCGACAGGTCCGGCACGGCAAGGTCGCCCGTCGCCCTGGCCGCTGCGGCTCCCCAGCCCTCCGCCTCGCCCTCGACCGCCAATTGTGCCAGCGGCGAGTCGATACTCAGGCTCTCGATCACCATGCCGCCCGACGGCGTGATCGTGCCGGCGACGGCGATCTCCATCGGCGCCCCGACCAAGTCGCGCGTCGTGTCGTCCCCGAGATCCAGGCCGTCGATCGCGATCTCGGCATCGATGTCCAGACGCGGATCGGCACCGGTCACGGGGTCGGTCGCCACCGCGGCGATCGACGCGTCCAGCGACCCCAGAGCAAGGCCGCCATAGGCCAGATCCTCGCCCTCCAACGTCAGCGCGACCGAGGGCTGCAGGAACGGCCCCTGCAGGGTCGCGGCCAGCCGAAGCGATTCCCACGATGCCCCGCCGGTCAGGTCCGTAAAGCGGTCCGCCGCTGCCGGCACCAGGCTTAGCGCGATATCCGCCGTCTCCTGGCCGAGATCGACCTGCCCATCCAGCGACACCTCTCCGAAGCCGCCGGCAAGGTCCAGTTGGTCGATGCCGAACGTGCCATCGGCGCCGATCAGCACGGAGGATCTAAGCGTGATCTCATCGTCCAAGAGCGGAAGCAACGTTGCGTCCGCAAACGCCGCGAGCCGGCCGGCAAGGTCCACTGTGACGCGGCGACCCGAGCCTTCGACCGCGATCTCGGCCACGCCTTCAAGCCGCAGGTCGTCGCCGCCGTCGACCGCCAGCTCTGCCCGCCAGTCGTCCAGCGAACCATCACCGGACAAATCCATCGTCAACGGCTGGCGTATCGGCAGATCCCCGAGCCGGGCCAGCATGCCGCCCTCGGGTTCGTCCAGCTGGAGCTCCGTCGTCAGCCGCCCGGTCTCCGGCACAAACCGCATCTGCACAGTCAGCGTGCCTGGCGTGTCATCCGTTCGTTCCACTGCGAGGTTCAGCGCCAGCCCGTTGGCGACATCCCCCAGCCGCGCCGAACCCTCGATGCTGAGGCTGGCGGGCTCTCCCAGGACCGGTGCCCCCAGCGCCACCTCGGCCACGCTCAGACTGTCCAGCTCAAGGTCAACCGGCAGTTCCGGCCATGTGAAGGGCTCGGCCGGTTGCTCCGGTGCTGGCGGGCCGGGCAGCGGTTCGCGCAGGAATGCCACGCGATCAGCCTCGATCACCTCGATCCGCGCCACACCGCTGAACAGCGCCATCGGTGCCAACCGCACCGTCGCTCGGTCCACCGTCAGCCAGACGCCGTCATCGTCGGCCATGGTGACGTCGCTGACGGTGGGCGAGAAAGGAATGGCGCCGCTGAGCGTTCCGATCGTCAGTTCGCTGCCCGGCGCGCTCACGGCCGCTTCGATCTGAGCGGCCAGCCAGGTCTTGCCGCTGCCCGTCTGCAGCCAGACGACGCCGGCGGCAAAGCCGGCCACCAGCGCCAACAGCACGATGCGGACGGTCCACAGGGCCATCCGGGCGACGCGAAGGAGGCGGCGCATCTCGGGGTCAGTCCTCAGAAAGCCTGGCCGATGCTGACATAGAACTGGAAATCGTCGTCTTCCTCACGCTTGTCGATGGGAATGGCAAAGTCGAGGCGCAGGGGGCCGAAATCGGTGTAGTACCGCAGGCCCAGACCGACACCGAACCGCAGCTCCTCATCGAAAGTCGGGAACGCATCTTCAAACACCTGCCCGCCTTCGATGAACGGCACCAGACCGATCTCATCGGTGATCCGGACCCTCGCCTCCACACCGACCTCGAACAGGCTGCGCCCGCCAAGGGGGTCACCGTCGCCCGCGCGCGGCCCGATGCCCTGAAAGGAGAAGCCGCGGACGGAGCCGCCGCCGCCGGCGTAGAACCGCTTGTCGTTGGGGACATCCAGCAACTCCTCACCGACAACGCTGCCGAGGCGCGTGCGCGCCGCCAGCACCAGATCGCTGCCGCCGAAGACATCGTAATACGTCGAGGCCGCAAGCTCGGTGCGAAGAAACGTCCGGTCGACGGAGAAGGGTTCGGTTGCCAGAGAAACACGATAGCCGCGGGTCGGGTCCAGCAGATCGTCCGTGGTGTCGAGGCGGAGCGCCAGCGGCAGGCTGACGAGAACCAGCCTCTCAGCCTCGGTGTCGCCGTCTTCCACCTCGCTGTATTCCGCCTTCAGGCCGGCGGAAAGCTGCAGCGTGTCCGTGATCTGGCGGTCGACAGCGACAGTCGCCTCGATCGCCTCGCGGCGGAAGGCGTCTGGGTTCTCGCGCTGAGCCACGATCTCCGCGCGAAAGGTCTGGTCGCGCGTCAGGAAGTCGGGAACCCGATAGCGGACACTGAGCCCGAAATCGATATCGGCCAGATCGTTCTCGGCGATCCGCCCCGCTTCGGCCTGGATGCGCAGACTCTCCGCCCGGCCGAACAGGTTGCGGTGGCCCCAAAAGACGCGAGCGCCGAACCCTTCGGAGGTTGCGAAATCGGCCCCGAAGCCGATGACGCGCCGCGCCCGTTCCGTCACCTGCACGGTCACCGGCAGCCGGCCATCGGCATCCAGCGCATCTGCGGTGTCGACCCGCACACCGGCAAACACCTCCAGACCCGCCAGATTGTCCCGCAAGCCGCTGACCGCGGCCGGCGAATAGGGGTCACCGGGTGCGATATCGAAGCGGTCGCGCACGAACTCCTCGTCGACCTCCTCCAGCCCCTCCACCTCGATGTCACCGAACACGGCATAGGGTCCCGGCTCGGTCGTCAGCGTCACTTCCATCTGCTGCGTGGCGTGGTCGACGATCACCTGCCGGTCGGGCACCGCGGCAAACGGGTAACCCGCCTGGCGCATCTGGTTGACCACCTGGGTCTGGGCCCCGAGGACGGCGGCGGCCCGCGCCGGATCACCCTCCGCAATGCCCAATGCCGCGCGATCGATGGGAACCTGCAGCTCCGGCTGTCCGGTGGCCGCATCCAGAACCTCGAACCGCCCGATGGTGTAGAGTGGCCCGAGGGCCACGGCCACGGCGACCGGCAACGGCTCTTCGCCCGCCATCGCCTCGACTTGTTCGATCAGGTCCTCCGTACCCAGCGGCAGGCCCGCAAGGGTGACATCCACCTCGCCTGCGTAATAGCCAAAGGACCGGAGCGCGGTCAGCATGCGCTCGCGATCCTGTTCGGCCCGACGCACAAGGCCGGCGGCGCCAGGCGGTTCCTCCGCCTCCTCAAGCGCCAGCAGATTGGAGCTCGCCTCCAGCGCCGCCTGCAGCTGCGCGTCCTCCACCTCCGGCAATTCGGTGCGGTAGGTCACCGGCTGCGCCGACGCCTGTCCCGTCACCAGCCCGCAGGCCGATGCCACCACCGCGGCGATGCACGCTAGTTGCCGGACGCCGGACATGCGGGCGGCACGTAACCCATGGGATCTGCTCCATCGGCAGCGACTCGGACCCGCCGACCGTACGCGATCCTGATGCGAAAGTCGCGTCGATGGGATAGTTTTTATTCAAAAACAGGGATCTTGGGTCGATCCCTCGCGCAGAAAATTAACTAAGCCATGGTGGATATGGACAAATCGTTCAACCTTTGCGCGATCGCAGTTCGTCCATGGACTTGCCGGTGAACAATGCGGCAACGGCCAGCATCGATGTCCGCACCAGCGACCGCCTACGCTTGTCGACCTTATGTTTGCGCGCCTTGACGTGCAGGCGCGGCTTTTCGAACGGGGCAGAGGACCGCGGTCCGGTGAGGATTGCCCTCGCTGCGATCATATGTCTTTGGCAGCTCATCACCCACCCCCGCGCCTCACTGAAATATGAACCTTTTATGATACTGCGAATTTGTGGCGAATGTCGGGCATTTTCTTTCTGTCCATAATCCGGAGATTGCCTAACGCTGCGCAGCACCCTTCCGAAACGAACCGCGCTGCCCATTATCAGGCACCACCGGCGGCATGGCGGGCGACATGGCCCTTGTCTTGTGGCGGCCCGCCCCTATAGTCCCGGCCAGCACCCCAACCCCAAAACCATGCCCTCTAACGCGCCGGGACACGCCCGATGGAGCTGCGCAACCTCGCGATCATCGCCCATGTCGATCACGGCAAGACGACCCTGATCGATGCCCTGCTGCGGCAGAGCGGTGCCTTTCGCGACAACCAGCAGGTGATCGAACGCGCGCTCGACAGCAACGAGCTGGAGCGCGAGCGCGGCATCACCATTCTCGCCAAATGCACGTCGCTGGAATGGGGCGGCCACCGTCTGAACATCGTCGACACGCCGGGCCATGCCGATTTCGGTGGCGAGGTAGAGCGTATCCTGGGCATGGTCGACGGCGTGGTCGTGCTAGTGGACGCTGCCGAAGGGCCGATGCCACAGACCAAGTTCGTGGTCGGCAAGGCGCTGAAGCTGGGGCTGCGGCCGATCGTGCTGGTCAACAAGGTCGACAAGCCCGACCAGCGAGCCCATGCGGTGCATGACGAAGTGTTCGACCTGTTCGCAGCACTGGACGCCGACGAGGCTCAGCTGGATTTCCCGACGCTGTTTTCCTCCGCCAAGCATGGCTGGGCGAACGACGATCCGGAGTCGCGTGACGGCGACATGGCGCCGCTGTTCGAGCTGATCATCCGCCACGTCCCACCGCCCCATGGCGTGCGGCCGGACGCGCCGTTTTCGCTCCTGGCCACGACGCTGGAGGCCGACCCCTATCTTGGCCGTGTCCTGACCGGGCGCGTCGAGAGTGGCCTCTTGAAGACCAACATGACGGTCAAGGCGCTGGCCCGCGACGGGTCCATGATCGAACAAGGCCGGGTCAGCAAGCTGCTAGCCTTCCGCGGGCTGAAGCGCCAGCCCATCGATACGGCCGAAGCGGGCGACATCGTCGCCATCGCGGGCCTGAGCAAGGCCAACGTGGCCGACACCGTGTGCGATACGTCGGTCGAAGGCGCTCTGCCGGCCCAGCCCATCGACCCGCCGACGCTGGCGATGACGTTCTCCGTGAACGACAGCCCGCTGGCGGGCACGGAGGGCGACAAGGTCACCAGCCGCGTGATCCGGGCGCGCCTGATGCGCGAGACGGAAGGCAATGTCGCGCTACGCGTCAGCGAGACCGAGGCCAAGGATAGCTTCGAGGTGGCTGGCCGCGGTGAGCTGCAGCTCGCCATCCTGATCGAGCAGATGCGCCGCGAGGGCTTCGAGCTGGCGATCAGCCGGCCCCGGGTCGTCATGCAGACCAACCCGGAAACGGGCGAGCGGCAGGAACCGCTGGAGGAAGTCATCGTCGATGTGGACGAAGACTATTCCGGCGTCGTCGTCCAGAAGCTGACGGAGCGCAAGGGCGAGCTGTTCGAGATGCGGCCGAGCGGCGGCGGCAAGCAGCGCTTGGTACTGCAGGTGCCGACCCGCGGCCTGATCGGCTATCACGGTGAGTTCATGACCGATACCCGCGGTACCGGCGTGCTGAACCGGGTGTTCCACGGCTATGCCCCGTTCAAGGGCACGATCCCGGGACGGCGCAACGGCATGCTGATCGCCAATGGTGCCGGCGAGGCGGTGGCCTATGCGCTCTGGAACCTGGAAGAGCGCGGCGCGCTGATGATCGAGCCCGGCACGCGCGTCTACCAGGGCATGATCATCGGCGAGAACAGCCGCGGCCACGACCTGGAAGTCAACGTACTGAAGGGCAAGAAGCTGACCAACATCCGTGCCGCTGGCAAGGATGACGCGGTGCTGCTGACCCCGCCGATCCGCATGACCCTGGAAAAGGCGCTGGCCTATATCGACGATGACGAGCTGGTGGAGGTCACGCCGCAGTCGATCCGGCTGCGCAAGCGCGCGCTCGATCCCAACGACCGCAAGCGCGAGAGCAAGAAGGCGGCCGCCGCCGCCGGCTGAGCGGGCTTGCCAACGGCGCGGCAAGCGCGCACATCGTCAGGGTGATGACCGTATCGGGTGATGAAAAGCGATCCAGGCCGGCGGGGCCGACCGTTCGTCGGATCCCCGAAGGCGACGACCGGCTGCGGCTGGTCTGCCCGGATTGCGACTTCATCTACTACGAAAACCCCAAGATCGTCGTCGGCTCCGTCAGCCTGTGGGAGGATCGCATCCTCCTCTGCCGGCGCGCGATCGAGCCGCGCAAGGGCTTCTGGACCCTGCCGGCCGGGTTCATGGAGCTGAACGAGACGACCGAAGAGGGGGCCTGCCGCGAAGCCTGGGAGGAAGCGCGCGCACGCCTGGCGATCGACGGCCTGCTCGCCGTCTACAACATCCCGCGCATCAGCCAAGTCCAGTTGATCTACCGTGCCCGGCTGGTGTCGCCCGACGTTGCGGCGGGCGAGGAAATGACCGATGTGCGGTTGTTCGCCTGGGAAGAGATTCCCTGGGACGACCTCGCCTTCCCGTCCGTTCACTGGTCGCTGCACCGCTATCGCGAGACTGCCGGGCAGCCGCTAGGCGCGCCCGCCGTCAATCCTCCCGACCAGCCTCGGCCGGAGCCGCATCGGGACGAGATGGGGCTGTAGCCGGCGCCCCCTCGGCCGCCTGCTCCTCGATCTGATAACGCATGATCAACGGCACCTGCAGGGCGCCGAACACCAGTGACAGCGGCAAGAGACCGAACACCTTGAAGTTCACCCAGAAGTCGGTGGAGAAATTCCGCCACACGATCTCGTTCAAGACGGCCAGGAAGAGAAAGAAGAACGCCCAGCGCCAGGTGAGCTTGCGCCAGCCTTCGTCCTGCAGGTGCAGTACGCCCCCCATCAACAGTTTCAGGAGCTGCCGGCGCACAGCAAGGCCAACGAACAGGATCGCGGCGAACAGGCAGTTCACCACCGTCGGCTTCAGCTTGATGAACAGGTCGTCGTCCAGCGCCAGGGTCAGCCCACCGAACACCATGACGAAGAAGCAACCGACCAGCGGCATCAGCGGCAGCCGCCGCTCCAGCCGATAGGACAGCACCACAGAAATCAGCGTGGCCGCCATGAACACGGCCGTGCCGACCATGATGCCGAACTGGTTGTTGGTGATGAAGAACACCAACAGCGGCCCCGCTTCCAGGGCCAGGCGGCCGAACGGGGATACGGCGTGCCGGGCCGCGGCGGGGTCCTGCACAGCGGGGTCTTGCGTTGTCATGGGGCGGGACTAAACCATTTCGGGACGCAACTTGCCAAGGCTGCAAAGGCGGCCGAACGCGACACCTCGTCCCAGCGAGCCGGCACGCTCGCAAGGTCCTTTCGCAACCGCGGCATTGCGGTAAGATCAGGCGCACTCGACCTCTTATCCGGGACTTCGACGCGCGTGTCCATTCCCCATCCCTACCTCATGTTCCTCGGCGATGCGCCGGACCAGCTTGCCGCCAAGACCGCCGACGGGGTCGCCCGCTGGCGCCCGGACTGGTGCATCGGCCAGTACCGGATGGACGGCTGCAACGCCGATCTCGGCCTGCCCGACATGACGCTGGAGGAAGCGGCAGAGGCCGGCGCGCGCACGCTGATCATCGGTGTGGCCAACCGCGGCGGCAAGATCTCGCCGGCCTGGCAAGAGGTGATGGTCCGCGCGCTGGAGCTGGACATGGACATCGCCAGCGGCCTGCACAACAAGGTCATCGACGTGCCCGCGGTGGCCGAGGTGGCGCGGCTGAAGGGCCGCGGCCTCTACGATGTCCGCCACCCCAGCCGCGAATTCGACGTCGGCACGGGTGAGACGCGGTCGGGCCGGCGACTGTTGACCGTGGGCACCGACTGTTCCGTCGGCAAGATGTTCGCGTCGCTGGCGCTGGAGCGCGAGATGCGCGCCCGCGGCCTGAACGCCGATTTCCGGGCAACCGGGCAGACGGGCATCCTGATCGCCGGCGACGGCGTGTCGGTCGACGCGGTGGTGTCGGACTTCATCAGCGGTGCTACGGAGTGGCTGTCACCGGCGAACGACCCTGACCACTGGGACGTGATCGAGGGGCAAGGGTCGCTGTTTCACGCCTCGTTCGCTGGCGTGTCGCTGGGCCTCTTGCACGGCGCCCAGGCGGACGTGCTGGTGATGTGCCATGAGCCCGGCCGGCCGCATATGCGCGGCCTGCCGGGACAGCCCCTGCCCGACATTCAGGAGTGCATCGACCTGAACGAACGCTGTGCGCGCCTCACCAATCCGGCCGCGAAAGTGGTCGGCATCGCCTGTAACACCTCCGCGCTGAGCGCGCCCGAGGCGGAGCGGCAGATGGCGGAGTTGGCGGAGCGGTACGGGATGCCCTGCGTCGACCCCATGCGCGGCGGTGTCGGGCCGATTGTCGACACGCTCATGTGAGACCGTCGGCCCCCCGCGCCCCGTATCACATGTCTGCGGTCGCCCCTTGCTGCCGTCCCATTCTGGGAATCGGGCAAGAGGGCTGGGCGGGCTATCCCAAGAGGCGGATCAGTTCCACCAGCCGCTGGCGGATCTGCGGATCGGGGATGTCGTAATAGGCACGCACAAGCTCAAGGCTCTCACGCTTCATCAACGGGTCCGGCTCCGCTTCCTCAGCGGGCGACCCGTCCGCCGGCAGCTCTTCGAAGAAGAACGAGACTGGCACCTCCAGGATCCGCGACAGCTCAAACAGACGGCTGGCGCTCAGGCGGTTGCTGCCCTTCTCATATTTCTGGAGCTGCTGGAACGAGATACCGAGGCGTTCGGCCAGCATCTCCTGGCTCATGCCCAAAAGGGTCCGCCGCATCCGCAGGCGCTGCCCCACATGGACGTCCACCGGATGCGGTCCATCCTCCCGCATGATCCACCGCTTCGCGCGGGTCCGCCCCCGGCCACTCCCCGTCTGTTCTTTTGCCAAAGCTACCTCCACAGGCCAAAAGGCCAAATCCGAAAGA
>JANQQD010000004.1 GCA_028285185.1 Anaerolineae bacterium
GGCGATCCAGCCGCATCCAACCGGAGGTCCCGATGAGACGCACCCTCTTTGTCGCCGTCGGTTCATTGGCGCTTACGACCGCCCCAGCCCTGGCGCAGACCTGCACGGAGGCGGAAGTCAGCGCTCTGGACCAGGAGATCACGGCGATGGTTCAGGAAATGTCTCCGTCCCAGGATACGGTGGCGCAGTACCTCCGAGAGATCGGGGACGAGCTGAGTATCCCGTTGAACGATGCCGGCTATCTTGATCTGCGGGACGGGGACCCGCGGGCCTGCGCCGCGGCGTCGCTTTTCATGCAGAAGCTCAGCGCAGGCGGGTGAGCGGCAGGCCTAGCGGCCCGAACCGTTCTTGAAGGTTTGGCGCCAACGGTCCGCCTGGCGTCCGCAAAGCTGCGGACCGGCCGGGCGGAAGTAAGAGCCCCCATTTGTTGCTGGGGAAGATGGTGTCCTGCCGCTGCATCGCGGCGAACGTTCTTCGGTTCGCCCTGTTCGTCCGGCCGGTCTGCGCTGTGGCGCGGCCCAAACGGAGAAAGACGAAGATGCGAGCAAGCCTTGTGGCTTCACGGATCGTTCTGCTGGTGTCGGGCATGGCCATTGCGCCGGCGGTCGGCGCGCACGAGAGGGCGGCCCACTACGTCTCCGTCGACGATCTTCGCCTCCAGCAGGCAGGCTTCATTACCCCGATCCACGAGTATCTGGAGATCACAACGGATCCGACAGGTACGCTCCGCATCGAGGCGGGGTACCAGCATATGGGCACCTCGGCCCATACGATGCTGCAGATCCTTACCGCGGAACTGGACTATCTCCCGGACGCGGGGCCGGAGGTCTTTGGGCGGCTCGATATTCCCAGGCTGCGCCGGGTGGCGATGACCGGCAAGCTCGTCGTGGAACCGGGGACCCTGACCTGGGCCGCCGAAACGCTGACGCCGACCATCATCGAACCGGGCTTTGAGGTGCGGGCCGGGAACCCTCGTCTCAGCCCGTTCCAGATCAGTGATACGCCAGTCACCTTGCGGCGGGAGGGCGGAAACGACACGGACCTGGGCGACCGGTTCTCCGTGATCGTCGACGGACACCTGCACGCATACCGGCGCATGGACGCCCGGTTGCTGCCGCTGGCCGGGTTTCTCGCCTGGATGACGGAATCCTCCGTCGCCCAAACGCAGGGCTGTTTTCTGCCCATCGCAGACGCTTACCTTCAGGGCGAAACCTACGTCTTCAGCGAGGCCGCGCTTGCCGAGCTTCGCGAAACGGCGGCGGACACGCCGGGGTTTGCCATTCTGGAAGAGCGCGGGTTCGGCGTGGCGCTGACGCATTTCCTGGACGCCGCCTTGGCGGCAAGCGAAGCGCTGAGCGGCTGGATCGCCGCTGAGGTCGAAGCGATCGGCATTGAGGCTGCGATTGCGGCACTGGACTTCGACACCTCCACCGATACCGAAGCGACGGTGGCCTGGGGACATGCGCTCCAGGCCCGGCTGATCATGACCGAGAGGCTGCATATCCTGCCCGGCGATCCCGAATGGCCGGCGGCCGGCGAACAGCCCGACATTCCTGCGCTGTACGAGCTGGTGACGGCCCGGTACGAGGCTGACCCGTGGTCGGTAACGTCACCCATGGCCAGCGCCCTCGCGCACCAAGGCTGGGTGTCGGTTCTCTTCATCCTTCTTTATGCGGAATGCAGTTGAGGAGGCTGCGAACCCGAACTGGATTGGCCGCGTCTACCAGGTGGGCCGCAAGTCGTCAGGACGCGCGTCCGCTAGGGCCCGATGCAGAACCAGGCGCCGGCGCCCATGGCGACGGGCAGGCCCCACTGCCACCACAGGCCCAGGCCGCCTGCAATCAGGGCGAGCGCGCCGGTCCAAAGGACCGGGCGGCGATAGGGGCGTGGCAGCATCATCATGTCCGAGCCTCCGCCAGCCTCGCGACCGGCGCGTCGCGGATGGGCAGGTGCACCAGCGCCGCGAATACGGCGAGTGCGATCGACGCCAGCCAGATGGCGTCGTACGAGCCTAGCGCGTCGTAGGCCCAACCACCGCCCCACGCGCCCAGAAAGGCGCCGATCTGGTGGAACATGAAAACGAACCCGTACAGCATCGAGAGATACTGTACGCCGAAAACGCGGGCGACCAAACCGCTGGTCAGCGGCACCGTGCCCAGCCACAGGAAACCGATGCCGGCACCGAAGGCGATAGCTGAAATCGGCGACAGCGGCACCACCAGGAACAGGCCGATCACGCCGGCCCGCGCCAGGTAGATCGCGCTCAACAGGTACTTCTGGCGGAACTTCGCACCCATCGCCCCGAACAGGTACGACCCGAAGATGTTGAACAGGCCGATCATGGCCAGCGACCAGGCGCTGACCGCCGGGGCCATCTGATTGTCTGCCAGGTACGACGGCAGGTGGGTGGCTACGAAGGCCACGTGGAAGCCGCAGACGAAGAACCCGGCGTTCAAGAGCCAGTAGCCGTCATGCCGCCCGGCCTCCTGCACCGCGGCGCGCAGGGACTGCTGGGGGCCGGTCGGCGCCTTCAGCGCCCGGTCCGCCGGGCGCAAGCCAAGCGCCAGCCCGAACAGCAGGCTCATGGTTACGGCCAAGATCAGGAAGGTGTTTTGCCACTGGAACGTGTCCAACAGTGCCTGTGCCCCCGGCACCACGGCGAACATGCCGAACGACCCGGCCGCCGTGCAGAGCCCGAAGGCGAAGCTGCGCCGTTCCGGTGCCACCACGCGGCCCACCGCACCCAGGATCGTGACATAGGTGGTGCCGCTGAGCGCCAGGCCGATCAGCACGCCCAGCGTCATGTTCAGGCCCAGCGGGCCGCTGCTGACCGTGGCCAGCGCAAGGCCTGCGGCATAGAGAACGGCACCGACGATCAGCACGCGCCCCGCCCCGTAGCGGTCGGCAAAGGCGCCGGTGAACGGCTGGGCCACGCCCCACAGCAGGTTCTGGATGGCGATGGCCAGGCCGAACGCCTGGCGCCCGGTCTCCAGATCCACCGAAATCGGTGTCAGGAACACACCGAACGACTGGCGAATACCCATCGCCAGGATCAGCACGCAAACGCCGCTCACCAGTACCGTGACCGCCGCCCTGCTCATCTCTCCGGCTCCCTTGGCAGCGGACCCGTTGCCCGGTTCCGTGCATATACATCCACTGCAACACACCATAGCCAAACCGCCGATCTGCGACCACCACCACGGCCATTCCCGAACGGCACGACTGCTGTGCCGTGGCGGACAGAATGCGCTCTTCAATCGCCCGATGCACGAGTGACAAATTCAATCGAACGATTGAATTATAAAACGGGGTTCCCTACATTGAGCCCCGAAGGGCAATCGAAAGCAGGCGACCGATGGCGCAACGCTCCATGGACATTGCCACAGAACCCGCCGTCTCCGCCCGCGGTGATGAGACGCGTGCCCAGCTGCTGGACGCCGGCATGTCGCTGTTCGCAGAGCGCGGGTTCAACGCCGTCAGCACGCGGGAACTGGCCCGGGCCGCCGGTGTGAACCTGGCGGCGATCGCCTATCACTTCGGCGGCAAGCAGGGCCTCTACATGGCCATCACGGAAAGCATCATTGCCGATGTGGGCGGGGCCATGCTGCATCATGTGCGCGGGCTGGCCGATGGCATCGGGCGCGCCGGAGGCGATCGGCGGGCCCTCAGCCGACTGGCGGCAGGTCTGCTGCGACGGCTGATCACGGTGTTCGTCGCCGATCCGGGCCGCAAACGGCAGATGGCCTTCGTGATGCACGAGTACACACGGCCCGGCGAAGCGTTCGATCGGATCTACGAAACCGTCGTCGAGCCCATGCACCGGACGTTAACCGCCGTGGTGGCGGCGGCGCGCGGGCTGCCGCCTGAACATCCCGATGCCATCATTGGCGCGCATGCCGTGATCGGTCAGGTGATGGCCTTCGCCATTGCCGAAGTCCCGGTCAGCCGCCGCCTGGGATGGGGCGCGGTCACGCCAGACCGGCGCGACGCCATCGGCGCGGTCATCGTGCCCATGGTGCTGGCATCGCTCGACCTTCTGCCGGACGAAGCGACATGACGGACACACGCAAACGTTGGTTGCGGCGGCTGCTGGTCCTACCGCCTCTGGCTCTCGGCATCGCCGTGCTGGCCTGGCAGGTCGGCGATCGTGAAGCGCCGGAGGTGTTGCCGGACCGCGAGATGGTCCGTCCGGCGCGAGTCACGACGCTGCAGGCGGCCGATTTCACGCCCCGCGCGCTCGCCTACGGCATCGTCGAACCGGCGACGGTGTGGAATGCCGTGGCCGAGGTCTCCGGACGGATCGTCTACCGCCATCCCGATTTGGAAAGCGGCAACATCCTGCCCGCCGAAACGGTCGTCTTCCGCATCGATCCGGCCGACTATCAGCTCGCCGTCACCCGCCTTGGCGCCCAGTTGGCAAGTGCCGAAGCCGATCTGGCGGAGCTGGAAGTGCAAGAGGCCAATGCCCGCAACTCGCTGGCGATTGAAGAGCGGGCGGCTGCCCTGGCCGATGAGGACCTGCAGCGTCAGCAGACGCTGCGCGCCCGCGGCACGGTCAGCCAGGCCGCCGTCGATGCGGCGGAGCAGGCAGCGCTGACCAGCCGCCAGCGCGTGCAGGATCTGGAGAACACGCTGGCCCTGATCCCGGTCCAGCGTCGGGTGCTGGAGGCGAGCATCGCCGTCAACCAGGCCCAGCTGGAAGAGGCGGGCCTGGATCTGGAGCGAACCGAGATCCGCCTGCCGATCGACGCCCGCATCGCCGAGGTGAACGCCGAGGTGAGCCAGTTCGTGTCCGTTGGCGAAACACTGGCTGTTGGCGACGGCATCGAGACCGCCGAGATCACGGCGCAGATCGCTCCGGACCAGTTCTGGCCGCTGCTGGCCGCGTTGGACCTGGACGTCAGCGACATGCCGACGGACGAGTTCCTGCAGCTGCGTGAGCAGATTGGCCTGACCGCCGAGGTCAGACTGGCCATCGGCAATTTCGTGGCGCACTGGCCGGCCGAGTTCAACCGCGTGCGCGAGACGGTCGATCCGCAGACGCGCACCATCGGCGTCGTGGTCGTGGTCGACGAACCGTTGCGCAACGCCATCCCCGGCGAGCGGCCGCCGCTCACCAAGAACATGTATGTCGAGGTGGCACTGACGGGGCGGCCGCTGCCGGACCGGATCGTCGTGCCGCGCGTGGCGCTGCATCTCGGCGCCGATGGCCACCCTGTCGTCTATCTGGTCGACGGCGAGGGCCGGCTGGAGATCCGCCCGGTAACGGTCGCCTTCGTCCAGGGTAATCTGGCGCTGGTCGCCGCCGGCTTGGAAGCGGGCGACCGGGTCATCGTGTCCGACCTGATCCCGGCCATCGACGGCATGCTGATCGAAGCGACGGAGGATGAGGCGCTGACCGGCGGCATGCTGGCGACTGCGGCTGGCGAGGATCCGGTCAGATGATCCGCGTCTTCGCCTTCCATCCCACGGCTGCGAACCTCTTGATGGCGCTGTTGTTCGGCGTCGGCCTGGTGTCGCTGCCGACCTTGCTGCGCGAGACCTTCCCCGAATTCACCGCCGACCGGGTCGAGGTGCGCATCGTCTATCCCGGCGCCAGCGCCGAAGACGTCGAAGAGGCGATCTGCCGCCGCATCGAGGATGCCCTCGATCAGTTGACGGATGTTGAGGAGGTCGCGTGCGACGCCCGCGAAGGCGTCGGGGCGGCCACCATCGAGATGGCTCAGAGCGGCGAGATCGGCCGCTTCCTGACCGATGTGAAGACCGAGATCGACGCCATCGACAGCTTTCCGGATGAAATCGAGACGCCGGTCGTCCGCCAGCTCGACCTCACCGACCAGGTCGTCTCCATCGCCATCACCGGCGAGATGGCAGAACCCGATCTGAAGGTCTACGCCGAAGAGGTGAAGGACAGGCTGACAGCACTGCCGGCGGTCAGCCAGGCCACCGTCAGCGGCTTTGCCGACCGGCAAATCCGCATCGAGCCCAATGCGATTGCGCTCCGGCAATACGGTGTGTCCGTCTCCGACATCGCGGCGGTGGTGGAACGCCAGAGCATCGACCTTCCGGCCGGCCTCGTCGAAACCCGCGAGCAGGACGTGCTGGTGCGCTTCACGGACGAGCGCCAGACGCCCGTCGACTTCGCCGATCTGATCATCACGGCCAGCGAGAGCGGGGCGGAACTGCGCCTCAGCCAGCTCGCCCGCATCACCGACCGGTTCGAGCTCGACGAGGCGCGGGTGGAGTTCAATGGCCGCCGCGCGGCCCTGCTGGACGTGGCAAAGACGACCGATCAGGACACGCTGACGGTCATGAACGCCGTGCGGGAATTCCTCGAGGTCGAGCGCCAGCGCGCCCCGCCCGGCGTGGAGTTTGAACTGACGCGCGATGTCGCCTCGATCGTGCAGGACCGGCTGGACATGCTGACGGTCAACCTGGCCCAGGGCCTGGTGCTGGTCGCATTCATCCTGTGGCTGTTCTTTTCCACGCGGTTTGCGTTCTGGGTGGTGATGGGCCTGCCGGCGTCGTTCCTCGGCACCCTCTTCGTCCTGACGCTGATCGGCTATTCCATCAACATGATGACCATGGTGGCGCTGTTGATCGCCATCGGCCTGCTGATGGACGACAGCATCGTCATCGCCGAGAACATCGCCAGCCATCTGCAGCGCGGTAAGCGGCGCCTGGACGCCGCCGTGGACGGGACGCGCGAAGTGGCCATGGGCGTCGTCTCGTCCCTGGTCACCTCGATCTGTGTCTTCGGGCCGCTCGCCTTCCTGCAGGGCAATATCGGCGACGTGTTGAAGGTCGTGCCAGTGGTGCTGATCGTCACGCTGGCGGTCAGCTTCATCGAGGCATTCCTGATCCTGCCGCACCACCTCGCCCATTCGCTGGACGGCAACCGCCAGGCGCGCTGGCGCGAGCGGTTCGATGCCGGGTTCGACTGGGTGCGCGAGAAGGTGATGGGACGGCTGATCGACACGGCCGTTTCCTGCCGGTACCTGACTGTCGGCCTGCTGCTGTTCCTGTTCCTGTCGGCCATTGCCATGGTCGCCGGTGGCACGCTGAAGGTGATCGCGTTCCCCGATCTCGACGGCGACGTCATCGAAGCCCGGATCCTGCTGCCTCAGGGCACGCCGCTTGAGCGCACCGAGGCAGTCGTGGCGCATGTCACCGATGCGCTGATGCGGGTCGACGAAGCGCTGAGTGCGGATCAGCCCAATGGCGACAACGGTGAGCCGGAACGGCTGCTGCGCAATGTGTTGGTGGAATACAACCGCAACATCGACGCCTTCGAGAGCGGCCCCCATGTCGCCACGGTCACCGGCGACCTGCTGACGGCGGAACGCCGCAATGGCCGGGTCGACGACATCTTGAACCTGTGGCGCGAAGAAGTCGGCGTGGTGCCGGACGTGCTCGCGCTGGCCTTCAAGCAGCCGACGATCGGCCCGGCGGGAATCCCGATCCAGATCCGCCTGGAAGGGGCCGATCTGGACGCCATGACCGCTGCCGCCGACGAACTGATCGCTTGGCTTGGCCGCTATCGCGGCGTCGCCGACCTACAGCAGGACCTGCGCCCCGGTAAGCCGGAGATCCGCCTGCGCCTGCGCCCGGGGGCCCTGGTGATGGGCCTGGACGCGGCGGAGATCGCGGGCCAGCTGCGCTCTGCCCTGCAGGGCCGCACGGCGGCCGAGATCCAGGTCGGCAGCGAGAGCTTCGAGATCGATGTCCGGCTGGCCCAGTCCGACCGCGACACGCTGGGGGACCTGGATTACTTCACGGTCACCCTGCCCGACGGGTCGCAGGTGCCGCTGGCAACTGTGGCGATCGTCGAGCATGGGCGCGGCGTTGCCCGCATCAACCGCATCGACGGCCAGCGAACGGTGACCGTTCAGGGCGATATCGACGTCGCTGTCGCCAATCTGAGCGAGATCCTGGCCGATACCGAAGCCCGGTTCCTGCCCGGTCTGGCGGAACGCTATCCCGGCATCCGCGTGCTGCTGGAGGGCGAGGCGGAGGAACAGGCGGAAACCACCGGCTCAATGGTCCGTGGCCTCCTTTACGGCCTGATGGGCATCTATCTGCTGTTGAGCCTGCAGTTCCGCAGCTATGTGGAGCCTCTGATCGTCATGCTGGCGATCCCCATGGCGCTGATCGGCGTGGTCTTCGGCCATCTGGCCATGGGCATGCCGCTCAGCATGCCGTCGATCATGGGTTTCGTCTCGCTGGCCGGCATCGTGGTCAACGACAGCATCCTTCTGGTGCTGTTCGTGAAGCGCAATGCGCGGGGCCTGGAATTGGTGGAGGCGGCACGCCAGGCCAGCCGCCAGCGCTTCCGCCCAGTGCTGCTGACCTCGCTCACCACGATCGCCGGCCTGTTGCCGCTGTTGTTCGAACGCAGCCTGCAGGCCCAGGTGCTGATCCCGCTGGTGACGTCGCTCGCCTTCGGCCTGGTCGCCTCGACCGTGCTGGTGCTGGTCATGCTGCCCTGCCTCTACGCCATCCTGCACGACCTGGGCCTGAGCACGACGGCACGGGAAGAGCGGGAGGAAGCGACGGCGACATAGGAGCGGTCGTAGGTCGGCTCAAGCGCAGCGCGAGCCGACATCTGCACAGAGGTGGCACGTCGGGATTCGCTGTCGCTCTACCCGACCTACGGCGAACACCAATGCAATCGAAAATCGATGGACACGCGGCGACGATCACCAGGGATCGAGCTCGGTGTCCCAGTAGAGGAAGTCGCGCCAGCTGTCGTGAAGAAAATTGGGCGGGAAAGCCCGCCCATTTTGTTGCAGCTGGAAGGTGGACGGTTGCACCGGCCGCGTCTGTGGGTGCATGCCAGCATGCTGGGGCATGCGGTTCCCCTTGGCCAGATTGCAGTCTTCACACGCGGAAACGACGTTCTCCCAGGTCGTGCGGCCGCCGCGCGACCGCGGGATCACATGGTCGAAGGTCAACAGGTGGCTCGGAAACGGCTCGCCGCAATACTGGCAGGCGAAGCGGTCGCGCAGGAACACGTTGAACCGGGTGAAGGCGGGCCGCCGGCCCGTGGTCACATAGTCCTTCAGCGAGATCACGCTGGGCAGCCGCATTTCGAAGCGCTGGCTGCGCACCACCCTCTCGTATTCTGCCACGATGTTGACCCGGCCCAGGAACACGGCCTTGATGGCGTCCTGCCACGACCAGAGGGACAGCGGAAAATAGCTGAGGGGCCGGAAATCGGCGTTCAGTACCAGGGCTGGGCAGGCTTCGAGGGCGGCGTTCAAGTCGTTGCCTCGTCGCAATCAGTCCCGGGCGGGCGGCGGTGCTTGAGGCTTTTCAAGCGGCCGCTACGGGACCATCAGATCCAAGACCGACCTCTAGATACAAGCAGCCGAGTCGCGACGCAACATCTTGATCGGCGGGTGCTGCCAAATGTCATGTCGTTGTAACGCCTTTGATTCCAACAACCTGCGGCACATGACAGGTCATACGGACGATGGCAGGTGCTGCTTCAGGAAGTTGGCGGCCCGGGTCATGCCCTCAGGATCGATGCCATGGCCAAGGCCCCGTCGGACAAGGGAGTCCACCTCCACATCCACGGCCTTCAGTGCCGCCACGGCGGCCGGCAGAGCTGCGGCCGGCACCACCTCGTCGGCATCGCCATGGATCAGCAGCGTCGGCGGGCGGGCCGTGATCTCGTCGGCAAGCTGGCCCAGATCCAATAGCGCGCCGGAGAAGCCGACCAGCGCGGCAAAGGGCTCCGGCCGGCGCAGCGCCACGTGCAGCGCCGTCATCGTGCCCTGGCTGAAGCCGACCAGCGCAAGGTCGCGCGGGGTCAGGCCGCGTTGGTCAAGCGCTCGGTCGATGAAGGCATCGACGAACGGATGGGTCGCCGACAGGCCCGCATACATGCGCTCTGGCCGGCGGTCCAACAGGCTGAACCACTGATAGCCGATCGGCACCATGTCGCAGGGGAACGGCGCGTTCGGGGACACGAACTCCGCCTCAGGCAGCATCCGCGACCAATAGGGCGCAAGGCCGATCAGGTCGTTGCCGTCGGCGCCGACGCCGTGCAGCAGGATGACAAGCTGCTTGGCAGCCCCGCCATAGGCCGGCGGATAGGTCGGGCCGGAAAGGGTGATGATATCGGTCATGGCCTGCGATGTGCGGTCCGGCGGCGGCCCTTGTCAATGGCCGTCGGAGCCCTTGACGCGCCGGTGCGCTTGAACGAATGTCGCGGATCGGCGCGGGTGTAGCTCAGTGGTAGAGCAGTAGCTTCCCAAGCTACGTGTCGAGGGTTCGATTCCCTTCACCCGCTCCAGTTTCCGCTGGGTCCAGTCCGAAG
>JANQQD010000006.1 GCA_028285185.1 Anaerolineae bacterium
CAGGCCGCCGAAGCCCGTTTCGAAAACGCTGACCTCTGCGATCAGCGTCTGCAGATGGTCCAGCGCGAGGTCGACCGTCGCCACGCCGATGGCCGTGCCCCCTTCCATGATGGGCGCAGACGCGGTCGTCATCAGCACGCTGGAGCCGGCGATCTCATAGGCATAGGTGTCGGTCAGCACCAATGCCCGGCGCGCGATCGGCAGGTCGTACCATTCCTCTGACCCGCTGCCCTCACCCATCAAGAGAGGCTCCCACGCCACCGTGTCGCCGTCCCAATAGAAGTAGGGGACCAGCAGCCCCGACGGGTCGCTGTAGCCGACACCGGCCTGGTCCGCATCGGCGCCGATCACGTCCGGCTCGACGCCAAGTCCACCGCCGACGAACTGGGGATTGGCTGCGATGGTCTGGCCGACCACCTCGGCGTAGGCCCTGCGATCCGTCACCCCGACGTCTCTTAAGCCGGCGAGTGCCGATGCCATGGTCCTTGCGGCGCTATTGGCTTCGCCGATCACGGCCTGGACCGTCGATGCGATTGCCAGCCCGCGGTGCTCCAGCGTCTCCTGGCCGACATCCTCGGAATAGGTGTTCTGCTGGGTGGCGACGTATCCAAAGCTCAGGGCGAATCCGACAACCGTCACCGCGGCCGCCATGAGCACGATACGCAACGACAACGAGATGTTCGTCACGGCTGGACCCTCACGTGTTGGGCGAGCATCACCGACCGCTCGCGGCTGGTGCCGCGTCGGTGTTGTCGCTGTATGACATCCAAGAGCGCCCAGCCGCGAACGGCGGTCGGGGCATTGGGACGGTTAACGATCCAGAGAACCTGCGCGGGCATCCGGGGAAATGCGATGTATTGTCGAATTTCCGCTCGCCATTGCCCGCGATCCTTGATGCGTGTTGGCGCCAAGGACCCTAAGGCAGCGCCGTTAATCGCGAGTAAACGCCCCGGTGTCTATTCGCGTTCTGGCTGTTGCCTGCGTCCAACCGCCTCAGTCATCGGGGAAAGTGACGCTGATCAGATCGAAGACATCGCGGTCCGGCTCGGACGTCCCGTATTGATGGGCATCTTCTATCTTGAGCGGCAGGCCGAAGTCTGGATGGAACCACCGCGTGTAGGTGCTGACGCTCTGCGTCCCGGTATCGTCCTCACCGAAGTCGAGCGTCAGCCGCACCTTAATGGCGGGCAGACGGCCCAATGCGGTGTCGATGCGTTCCGCCTCGAGCACCTCGATCGTCGCGCCGATCACGTTCATGGGATCGTAGACGTCGTCGAGAAGGATCTCGATCGAGCGGTACTGTGCCTCGAAACCCGGCGTCAGCGGCCACGCATTGGCCAGGGCTGTCCGGTCGAAGAGATAGACCGAGCGGTCGACGACCTCTCCGTCCTCAATCAGTTCCCACCTGTACCATTCGATGCCGAAGGCGTAAGTGATCCGCTCAAGGCCAAAAACTGGGCTGTCGCTCTCGACTATGACGGCCGCGGAGTCGGGAAGCACGCCGGTGACCGTCAATGAATAACCGTCGGAGTACTCCACCACGGTTCCCACCGGCGGTAGAGGATAGCCCGAATGATCTCCAGCAGTCGGGAACGGATCGGCTATCGCCTCGCCGGCTGCCGCAAGCCCCGCCAGCAGGGTGAGCGCCGCCAAAGGCCAGCTCGTGATGCACTGTCTTCCGGTCAGCCGCATGTCTCGCCGTCCCTGTTCTTGTCGTTCGGCGCAGCCGTGGATGTCGCCGCGTTGGGGAAAGGGTGGCGGCCAGAGCGGCCGGTGGCAAGCCCCTGCGCCGGGGCAGTCAGCGAAAAGAACGGCTCACGGCCAGAATGGCTGCAGGGGCGTGGCGGCCATCGGCCCATACGGCGTGGCTGGAGCCAAGAGACCGGTGCGCAAACTCATGATCGGGGTCTCTCCAGGGCCGGCTGCAGTGTCGGCTCGTCAGGGCGGAAGAATGCCGCGCCGCCAAGCGTAGCGATCAGATAGATGCCGGCGGTCGCACCATAGAAGCCTGCCGCGCCGAGGGTGTCGATGACGCCGCCGACCAGGATCGGCGACGCCACGGCCGCAATGGCATAGACCGCCGCAAAGGCCGCCGTGGCCGCTGTCAGCGCCTCGCCCACGAAGCGGTCGCCGATCAGGGCCAGCCCGCCGGTGTAGAGGCCGTAGTTGGCGCCGCCCCAGATCAGCATCAGACACGCGGCCGGCCAAACGCCGAAGCGGTCTGCGAAGGCCAAGACTGCCGAGCAGCCGAGCGAGAGCAGGCAGCAGCCGAGAATGGTCCGGCGGCGTCCGATGCGGTCCAGCGCTATACCGATCAGCGGCTGGCCGATCAGCAGGCCGATGTGGAAGATGGTGACGAACAGCGCCCCCGTCTCAACCGGATGCGACTGCGTCAGCGCGATGATCGGCAGCAGGCTGATGACGACCGCATCGATCGCTGACGCCACGGTCAGGAAGCCGAAGGCGAAGGGAAAGGCCGCAACGGCGGGCAGGATCCTCAGGGCCGACGTGGGGCGGACCGATCGGTCGACCGGTGCCTCAGCGGCCCGAAGCGGGAGAAGCGCCAGCACCGTGATGCCGGCGCAGACTGAGAGCAGCAGCGCTGGACGGTCCGGCATCAGCGCCACAACGGCGGGCCCGGCCACGAACCCCAGCGCCACAGCGGCGGCGTAGATGCCCATGACCCGGCCACGCCGCTCCGGCGTGGTGAAGACGTTGAGCGCGGTTTCGGCGACGACGAACAGCATGTTGGCGCCGCAGCCCAAAAGGAAGCGCATGGCGAAAAGCAGCCAGTAATCCCGCGCGATCGCCAATGCGGCCAGCGCAAACGCCATGGCGACGATGCCGATCAGCGCCGTGCGTCCGGCGCCGACCCGGCGGCTGACGATCGGCACAACGGCGACGCCGACCAGAAGACCCAGCCCGGTCGCCGCCGCGTTGAGGCCGTTCCAGGTGCCCGTGACCCGGTCGGCCAGCACGATCCCCAACAGCGGATAGGTCGTGCCCATGGCAAAGCCGTAAATCAGCACGCCGGCGATCAAAGCGGCGATGACGCCGGTTGTGCTGTGTCGCTGTCCTGTCATCGATGCCTCGTCGGGGGAGCCATTCAAGGCAGCTATAAGCAGTATTGTAACGCACGCTCAAACGCCGATATTCTTGTCAAGCGAGCCTTTTTGATAAGCATAAGCCATGCGAAAGCTTCCCAACCTGAATGCCCTGCGCGCGTTCGAAGCGGCCGCACGGCACGGCAGCTTCGCCAGGGCGGCGGAGGAACTGGGCGTGGCACACACAGCGGTCAGCCGTCATGTGCGCAATCTGGAGGCAGAGCTGGGCGTCGCCCTGTTCGAGCGGCATCCGCGCCATGTGGTGCTGACCGGCGAGGGCAGCCTGCTCGCCCGAACCGTTGCAGACGCCCTGTCGGGCCTCGAGCTCGGCTCCAGCCGGTTACGCTATGGCGGCGGGCGCAGTACGGTGGTGATCGATGTGGAATCCGATCTGGCGACGCGGTGGCTGATGCCGCGTCTTTCGGACGGCGGCTTGGATGCGCTGGGGGTCGATGTCGATATCCGCTGCCGGCCGGACCCGCCGCGCACCGTGTTGGGCGATGTCGACCTGGCGTTGACATGGGGGGCAGCCGCCTGCGTCGGCTTCAGGGCCGAGCCGTTCCTGGATTTCGAAGTCTTTGCCGTATGTGCGCCCTCTCTGCTGGCGGCCGGCCCGGCGGCGGATGATCCGGCGTTCTATCGGTCGCACCGGCTGATCCACGAACGCGGCCTCTTCTGGTGGCGCGCCTTTCTGGAGCGGTTGGGCGGCCATATCGAGGATGCGCGCGCCCATCTGTTCGTCAACCGCGCGCATCTGAGCATCGACGCCGCTGCCCGGGGCCTTGGCCTGGCAATCGGCGACAACGTGGTGTGCGCCGAGTACCTGGCGGTGGGCTCGTTGGTGCGGCTGCCCGGGCCGGTGCTGCCCAGCCGGGAAAGGTACTATCTGTTGGTGCCCGACACGGCCGTGCTGTCACGGCCGGTGCGCAGCGTGCGTGACTGGCTGGTAGATCGGGCTGTCGAGACGGAACGCAGGAGGGCCGCAGTCTGACGGCAATCACAAGGGGGCGCCCGCCGCCTTGAATTCCGGTCAACACGACAGGCGCGAACAGTCGGCACCTTTGCAAACGATCATGTCATACTGAGCCACTGGGTCGGGCGGCCAGTGTGATGGCTGCCTTTGAGTCAGCGGGGACGTCCTGCAAGGCCCTGCGTTAGATAAGGATTGGACGCGTCATGACCATCAGAACTTCGCTTTGGACGGCATGCTTGTTGAGCTGTGTGATGGTCGTTCCCGAGCGTGCCGCCGGCGACGATGGGTACAGCTGGTTTGCCGTCGACAACAAGATCGGCCTGGCGCACCCAAGTGAACCGCTGAACTACGTGGCATTCTGGATGGACTGCCACGATGCGGAACAGCCATGGCTGGTTGGCGATGTCTATATGGCGTACGTCGATCTTGGCTGGGAGTCGCCTCTTGCCGGGGAGATTGATCTGACCGTTCAATTGGGTGAGGCGACCTTCAATTTGGTCGCCGAAGGAATAGTCAATGACATGGACGGCGGCTATCTGCTGCGAGCGGATATGGCACAGCCCCTCGATTTCTTGCAGCGATTGGGCGAGAGTGACGCGATCGCGATTTCCGCTTCGGGCAAACAATTCGCTGCCGACGTAGGGAATGCGGCGGAGGCGGCGAGCGCTATGCTGGCGGCATGCCCCAGCTGATCGCCATGGTGTCCGTTGCCGGACGCCTGTGGTGACGGCGCAGCGCATATCACCGACTCTTCCAGCGTTGCACGGATCAACCCCGGGAACCGGCGGCACGGGATCCTGTAATCATTGATTGTATTGCGTGCCGATGTGCCGCCTCGGATCACCATCCCAAGGCATTCCTCCATAGAAAAGCCCATGACAGCGCGGCGGAGGCGGTCAGAGACGCACATCCGCGCCGATGCACGTGATGCCGTTCCGCCGCGAAATCGCCCGGAGCTGAATGTACCGCCCGCTGTCGGCGGAGCGTAGGAACAGCGCGATCTGGCGAGGGCTCCGCTCTTCGCGTCGACATCTTCGGCGACACCGCACGCGAGCGCTGTCGCAGGGCGGATTGTCGCTTGACTGAATCATCTGGTCCGACAATACTACCAACAGAATCTCCACGGGCCGACGCCATGCCCAGCCGTTTCCAGACCCTGCCTCGCACCACGACGGTTTCCGCGGTCATCGATGTGATCCGCGAGAAGATCCGGTCGGGCGAACTGGCCCAGGGTGATGCGCTTCCGTCGGAACGGGAACTTTCGGAAAGCCTGGGTGTCAGCCGCACGACGTTGCGCGAGGCCCTGCGTGTGCTGAAAGCCTACGGCGTGATCGAGACGCGCCAGAAGGTTGGAGCCACCGTGGTCAACCGCGGGCTGGCAGCGGCCCTAGAGATCCAGTCCTTCAGTGCCCACCACGACCGGGCATCGTTCCTCGACATCCAGCAGTTCCGCCGGCTGGTCGAGGTCGGCTCGATCGTCGAAACCATCGCCCGCATCCGGCCGGAAGAGATTGAGAGCCTGCGCCAGCATGTGCGCGCCATGACCCGCGACCTGCCGCCGGAGCAGTTGGCGCGGATGGACCTGGAGTTTCACCGCCGCCTGCTGGAGATCGCCGGAAATCAGACGGTGCTGCAGATCTACGACGTGCTGGAACGGCCGATCGTAGAGATCATGACGATCGGCAAGACCAGCCGGGACGACTTCGTCACGGACGAAAGCCATCTGGCCCTGTTGCGCGCGATAGAAGACGGCGACCACGCGGCGGCCCAGCGGGTGATGTCCGACCATCTCGATATCGGCCTTCGCTATCTCGGAGAAGAGGGAACGGACGGTCAGGCGGCGTGATTGCCAAAACCCGGTCCGCCAGGCGGGCAGGGCAGACGGCATGTCGGAACACGGAAACGGCGAACACATGATCCCGGCCGCCGCTTCCGTCGAACGGTCCAGGCAGTGCAATCCCGGACCGGCATCATGAGCGAAACGAGGAGGAATCGAGGATGTTCCCACTGACACGACGGCAATTCGGCGGCCTGGCCGGTGCTGCGGCTGCGACCACGCTGCTGCCCCATCAGCGCGCGCGGGCGGAAGAGGTCTTGCGCTTCTCCCACATCGCCAATGAAGACAACACTTGGCACCTTGGCGCGCTGGAATTCGCCCGTCTGGTCGAAGAGAAGACCAACGGCGAGGTGGTCTGCGAGGTCTATCCCAACTCCAGCCTCGGCACCGAGCGCGAGACGCTGGAGGGGATCCCCCTTGGCCTCGCGGACCTCACCATCACCAGCGACAGCATGGCCCAGTGGGCCCCCAGCATCCTGGCCATGTCGCACTGCTTCCTGTTCCGCGATTCCGACCATGTGCTGCGTTTCATGGAGAGCGAACTCGCCGATCAGATTAAGCAGGAGGTGATCTCGCAGGCGCGGCTGCGGCCGATCGGATACTTCCTGCGCGGCCCCCGCTATCTCACCTCGAAGCGCCCGATCAACACCATCGACGATGTCCAGGGCTTCAAGCTGCGTGTACCCAACGTGCCCATGTTCATCGATGATTGGAGTGCCATTGGCGCCAATCCCACGCCCATGGCCTTCGCCGAGGTGTTCGGCGCCATGCAGCAGGGCGTGATCGACGGCCAGGAAAACCCGTTCGCCCTGATCGACAGCGCAAAGTTCTACGAGGTTCAGGACTACGTGAACCTGACCGCCCATGTGCGCCAGGCGATCTATGTGGTGATCGGCGACGACCGCCTGCAGGCCATGCGGCCGGAGCATCAAGACGCCGTGATGGAAGCGGCGGCCGAGATGCAGGCCTACGAGCGTGATCTCTTCTGGGCGAAGGAGACGGAGCTGGAAGAGGTACTGAAGGGCCACGGGATGGAGTTCATCGAAACCGAACTCGGCCCGTTCGTCGAGGCCGTACAGAACGTGATCCCCGAGAAGCATCCCGAGCTGGTGGAAGCCGTCGAGGCCATCCAGGCGATGTAATGTAGGATTGGCGGGCCGACGCCGGGCGGCATCCCGGCGCCGGTCCGCACTATCTTTCTGTCGAAAGAACAAGCCATGCGGGCCCCGACCCCGTTCCGGCAATGGCAGTGGATCTGCGAGATCCTGGGCACGTTTCTCGGCGGCGTGATGATCGCCGTCGTCGTCTACCAGGTGATTGCCCGCTACACGCCCGTGCCCTTGGCGCCGTGGACGGAAGAGGCGGCGCGCTTCCTGTTCATCTGGACGACCGCGTTGATCGCCGGGCCGGCCTATGTCCGCGGTGCCTATATCGGTGTCGATCTGGTGCCCGTGCTGCTGCCGGACCGTGTCTTCCGGTGGTGGATGCGGATCCTGCATCTCGGCGCGCTGATCTTTGCCTTTGAGCTGATGCGCCGCGGCCTCGACCTCGGCGAGCGTACGATGAACCAGTCGACGCCGGGCCTCGGCATCACCATGGGCTACATCAACGGCGCCATGGGCTTTGCCGGGCTGAACCTGCTGGTGATGGTCATCGGCACGATCCTGATGCCGCAGCGCAGGGCGGCGTACGGCGAGACGCTTGAAACGGCCGAGGCCATGCAGTCGGCGAAAGGCGACGGCTGATGGGCATTCTCTTGACCAGCTTCGCCGCCTTCCTGGCGGCCGGCATGCCGATCGCCTTCGTGCTCGGTGTGTCTTGCCTGATCTACATCCATTTCTTCAGCAGCTTCCCGCCGATCGTGCTGGCGCAGCGCATGATCGCGGGCATGAACACCTGGGTGTTCCTGGCCGTGCCACTGTTCATCCTGGCCGGCAACCTGATGAACGCCACGGGCATCACCGACAAGCTGATCGGCTCCGTCAACAGCTTCGTCGGCCATATCCGCGGCGGGCTGGCGCTGGCGAATGTGCAGGCCAGCATGCTGTTCGCCGGCGTCTCGGGCACGGCCGTCGGTGATACGGCCAGCATCGGCAGCATCATGATCCCGGCGATGAAACGGGAGGGCTATAGCGCCGACTATTCCGCCGCGGTTACGGCATCGTCTTCGGTGATCGGGCCGATCATCCCGCCCAGCCTGCCGATGATCATCGTCGCGGCGATCCTCAATCTCTCAGTCGGACGCATGTTCATCGGCGGCATCGTGCCGGGCATCCTGTTGGGCACCGGCCTGATGCTGGTCGCCTATGTGCTTGCGCGCCGCGCCGGCCACCCGAAGCGCCCGCGCGTACCGTGGGCGGAGCGGTTGCGCACGCTTGGGTCGGCGCTGGAAGCGATCATGATGCCGGTGATCATCATCGGCGGCATCGTCGGCGGCGTGTTCACGCCGACGGAAGCAGCCGGCGTCGCCTGCGCCTATGCCCTGATCGTCGGCGTCATGATCGAGCGCACGCTGCCCTTGAAGGCCATCCCCCGCGTGATCCTCGACTCCCTGATCATGGGGGTCCCGATCATGATCCTTGTCGGCACATCGACCGTGTTCTCGTGGATCCTGATCGCGGAGCGTGTGCCGCAGATGATCGCCGAGCTGTTGTTCGCCATCTCCACCGACAAGATCGTGATCCTGCTGATCATCAACGTGTTCCTGCTGTTCATCGGCACGTTCATGGAGACCAACGCGGCGATCCTGATCCTCTTTCCGGTGCTGTTCACCATCGTGCCGGAGATCGGCATCGACCCGATCCAGTTCGCGCTGATGATGATCGTCAATCTGATGATCGGGCTGACCACACCGCCCATGGGGGTCTGCCTGTTCGTCTCCGGCAGCATCGCGAAGGAGTCGATCTTCAAGATCGTGGGCCAGCTCTGGCCCTTCTATGTCGTGCTGATCGGGGTTCTGCTGGCGGTCACGTTCGTCCCGCAGGTAACCTTGTTCCTGCCGTCCCTGGTCTACGGTTCCTGACGTCCAAGCGAGGACATGCACCCATGCGCGCCGCCGTTCTTCACGCCGCCAAAGACATCCGCATCGAACAGCATCCCGTCGAGCCGTTGGCGGCGGGCCAAGTGCGCGTGCAGTTCCGCGCCGGCGGTATCTGCGGGTCCGACATCCACTACTATTCCCAGGGCCGCAACGGCGACTTCGTGGTGGTCGAGCCACTGGTGCTGGGCCATGAGATCGCCGGCGATGTGGTTGAGGTCGGGTCGGCCGCCACCGGCGCACGGGTCGGCGACCGTGTGGCGCTCTATCCCGCGCGCACCTGCGGCACCTGCAGCTATTGCCGCGAGGGCCGGGACAATCTGTGCCCTGAGACCTTCTTCATGGGCAGTGCCAGCAAGCGCCCGCACATGCAGGGCGGATTCCAGGAACTGCTGACCGTGAACGCCGACCAATGTTACGCCGTTCCGGCGGACCTGGAGCACGTCTATGCCGCCTTCGCCGAGCCGCTGGCCGTGTGCCTGCACGCGATTAACCGGGCCGGGGACCTGAAGGGGCGGTCGGTGCTGGTCACCGGCGTTGGGCCCATTGGGCTGATCCTGATGATGGCCGCGCGGTGGAGCGGGGCGGGCACCATCGTGGTCACCGATCTGGTGGACGAGGCGTTGGCTGCGGCCCGCAGGCTTGGCGCGGACGAGGCGATCAGGGTCGGCGACGCCGACAGGCTGACCGCCGTGTCTCAGGGCCTCGGCGGCTTCGATGTGGTGCTGGAAGCCTCCGGCAGCCCGGCCGCGGTCGACACGGCCATGGAGCATGTGCGCCGCGGCGGCATCATCCTGCAGGTGGGCGGACTGCCCGGCGGCACGGTGCCGATCCCGGCCTTCCGCATCATGGCGAAGGAACTGGACGTTCGCGGCTCCATGCGCTTCACGCGCGCGGCCTTCGAGACCTCGGTCCGGCTGATCACCACCGGCGAGATCGACGTGCGTCCGCTGCTGACCGACCAGCAGCCACTGGACAACGTGGCCGCGGCCATTGAGCTCGCCAGCGACCGCCGCCGCGCCATCAAGGTAATGGTCACCGGTTGACCGGTTAATCGGTAGGTCCAATCGAGCGCAAGCGAGATCCGACATCAGACGGCGGGCAGGCGCCGAACGTCGGGTTTCGCCTCCGGCTCTACCCGACCGACCACATTGCGCCAGCAAGTCGGTCCAAGCGCTCAACAGGGCAGCGGAGAATTCGCACATCACCTGAGATGGCAACCCCGATATTTGCCTCGTATCTCAAATATCTTATAGATTTCTATTTAGAATCAAATTGTTAGCGCTCATTCTTCATCTGCATGCATGGTGGTGTGCGCTCTCGTCCCCTGGGCGCAATTCCAGAATTGGTTAATATCGATTGGTCTGCCTTCAGCCGAACCGGCTGGGCGATCGATCAACAATGGCCATGCGAACGCATGCGCTGAAAACGGGGGGAGTCCAGGATCATGCTCGAGAAGAACGAGATCTCGCTGGTGGATGTCGACGGCGCTGCGGCCGGGCTTGGCCGTCGGGCCTTTCTGGGGGCGTCTGCCGCGGCCGTCGCTGCAACTGCGCTGCCACGAGTGGCCGAGGCCGGCAATCTGGGCCTCGACGGCGCCCCGGCCCGCTATCCATCACCCGTCTGGGTCGTCCATGACGACCGGTTCCGCCAGTACATGATCGGCAACACGCCGATGTACCGGGAATGGACCGGCTCGCTCTGGGCTGAAGGCTCCGCCTACAACGCACCGGGTCGGTATGTCGTCTTTAGCGATATCCCAAACAACCGGCAGATGCGCTGGGACGAGGCGACGGGCGAGGTGAGCGTTTTGCGGCCGAACTCGTACTTTTCCAACGGCAATACCTTCGATTTCCAGGGCCGGCAGATCTCGTGCGAGCACCAGACCGCGCGCGTCGTCCGCTATGGCTGGAGCGGCCCTCCCGAGGTTCTCGCGGAGACCTTCGACGGCAAGCCGCTGAACGCGCCGAACGACGCCGTGGTTCATCCTGAAGACGGTGGCATCATCTTCACCGATCCCGGTTACGGCAGCCACTGGTGGTACGAAGGGACCGTGCGCGAGCTGGAGCTGCCGACCAGCGTCTATCACATCGACGCTGCGACCGGCGCGCTGACCAAGCTGACCGACGAGATCTTCAAGCCCAACGGCCTCTGCTTCTCGCCAGACTATCAGACGCTCTATGTGGCCGACACAGCGCCGACGCACCATCCGGGCGAAAGTGCCGGCATCATCGCCTGGGACGTGGTCGACAACGGCCGCAGCCTGACCAACCGTCGGGTGTTCACAGAGCTTGAGGCCGGCTTCCACGACGGCATCCGCGCCGACCGCGACGGCAATATCTGGGCGGCGACGGCCTTCGGCGGCGAGGGCATAGACGGCGTGCATGTCTATGCGCCCGACGGCACCAAGCTTGGCCAGATCCTGGTGCCGGAGAGCTGCGCCAACTGCTGCTTCGCGGGCCAGCACCGCAACCGCCTGTTCATCTGCGGCAGCCAGTCCGTCTACACCATCCACACGGCCGCCGAAGGCGCGCACATCACCTGAGCGCCGGCCCGCTTGGTCTTGCCCCCGCCGCCTTGCGGCGGAGGCTTGGCCGGACCCTTGCCGTTTCGTCACTCCATAACCGTGAGGCATGGCCAACGCCGCCAACGGCATTGGAGATCAATGCCCCGGATCCGCAAGTTCGTGTCCGTTCAAACACCGACGGGGGAGCTTGCGATGACCACTTGTGTTCGGTCCGGCATCCGGGCGTTCAGCCAGAGCGAATTCGATCGCCTGAACGCCGTTGCCAAGCGCGTACTGCGTGACGCCCAGGAAGCCCAGGACTGTGTCCAGGATGCGCTGGTAAAGGCGCTTGCGGCTGCGGACCAGTTCCAGGGGCGCTCCGCCCTGTTCACCTGGATCGCGCGGATTACGTTGAACGAGGCTTTCTGGCGGCTGCGCAGCCGCAGGAGCCGCGGCCCGCATGAGGTTCTGGACGATCACGCGGAACTGCCGGCCGATCCGTATTGGTGCCCCGAGCGGCGGGCCGCCAAGCGTCAGGCCACCAGGTTGGCCGCAGCCATGCTGCGCCGGTTGTCGACCGCCGACAGTCAGGTGATCCGGCTGCGGGCGCTGGGCGAGATGACGACGGCCGAGACCGCAGAAGCGCTGAACATCTCGCAGGCCGCCGTGAAGGTGCGGCTGCACCGGGCGATGAAGCGGCTGCGCAGTCAAGGTCCTGACTTGGCCACCTGTCCGATCTAAGATGTCCGGCATCGGGTAAGCTAGGGTGAGCCGACGATGGAGTTGCAGCAGCTCAGATACTTCATGGCGATATGCGAGCGCGGCAGCTTCACCCGTGCGGCCGACCAGTGCGCCATCACCCAGCCTGCGCTGACCCGGGCGATCCGCAAGCTGGAGGAGGAACTGGGCGGCACGCTGTTCGACCGCGATGCCAGCGGCACGCAGCTCAGCCGGTTCGGCCGCAGCGTCCGGCCGTTTCTGGAGCAGACCCTGCGCGCGGCCGATGCCGCCCGCGTAAAGGCCCGCAGCTTTCTCAGGTCGGACTCCAACCAGCTCAGGCTGGGCGTGGCACCGACCATGCCGCCTGCCATGCTGATCCGGCCGTTGAGCGAGATCCGGCGCAAGATCGCCGAATTCGGCCTGGAGCTGACGCAAAGCGACGTTACGACCATCACCCAGCAGCTTGAGGATGGGGACCTGGAGGTGGCCATCGTCCCGGCGGGCGTGCGCCTGCCCGAGCGAGTCCACCAATGGCCGCTCTATGAGATCGCTGCACGGCTGGCGGTGCCGGCGCAGCACGCTCTGGCCAGTCTGCCGGAGGTACCGCCGGAGGCGCTCGACGGCGAAGTCTGGATCGACCGAGCCGATTGTCCCCTATCCCAGGCCTTCATGGACCATTGCACGGGCAGCGGCATCCAGCTGTCCGTGCGACATCGGGCGACCAACGACGATCAGGTCCAGCATCTGGTGGCGGCCGGCTTCGGCTGCTCCATTCTGTCGTCCCATACCCTGCCGGTGGCGGGCGTGGTCACGCGGCAGATTCAGGGCTTTGACGAGCGCCAGCAGGTGGTGCTGGTGGTGGTGGCCGGACGGCCCTTCAACAAGGTTTCCGAGGTGTTCGTTCGCCTGGCCCGTGCCCGAGACTGGTCGAGCCTGCAAAGCGGCGACAATCAGGCGGCCTAGCCGCGCAGATCGTCCAGCGCCGCGATGATGGCCTCCGGCGCCATGCGCTCGCGGTAGTCGACATCGACATGGGCGGCCCGGACGATGCCGCCACTATCGACAACATAGGTGGCCGGCACTGGCAGCAGCCATCCGCCATGGCCGTACCGGGCCGGCAGGTCTCGGTCTATGGACACGTAAGTGTCATGCATGTCTTCCGGCAACCGGAACACCAGGCCATAGGTGGCCGAGACTCCCAGATCCAGATCGCACAACAGATCGAACGGCAGCGCCTTTTCCCGCCGCAACCTGGCTGACTGCGCCCCACCTTCCGGCGTGATGACGGCCAGTTCGGCTCCGGCGTCGCGGATCTGGCCATAGATCTCGCGCAGGCCGTCCACCTCGCTCTGGCAGACGGAACACCACTCGCCGCGGATGAAGCTGATGACGGTCGGTCCCTTGGCCAACAGATCGTCCAAACCGACCAGGTCGCCAGAGGTGTTGGGCAGGCAGAAATCGGGCGCGGCGTCGCCGGGACTGACCGCGTCCTCCGTGATGTTGAGCGACGAAAGGCGGTCCAGCAACCGTTCGACGGGGCCGGCGCCGCCGGTGGTATTGCCGTCGCTGGATGAGGATTGCATGGTCGCCTCCGTCCGTGCGGTGTACGGCACCCGCCGGAGGATGCCGCTCCCCACCTATCACAAATGACCAAACTCAGGACGATAGAGGAAACAGCGTGCCCCTCGGTTACAGGGGCTGCGCAAGAATGGCTCGCTCACCTAAACCGCGACGGTGAAGTCGAAGTAGCTTTCGAACCGGGTCTTGACGGTCGCCGTCTCGCCCGCCCGGCAGGCCGAGATCCCCAGCAGCGGCTGCGCGGCGAGGCGCCAGTGGTGCTGGGCCTTGGAATGGCGGGTGGAGTAGGTGACGCCAGGGGCCAGGTGCAAGTCGAACCAGATCAGCACGCTGTCCGCGTCGCCCGTCTCCAGGATCGGCACCTGGCATTCGGTTTCGAAGGCAAGGGTCGGCGCCGATCGGAAGTCGAAGGCATGCAGGGGAAACGGTGCGCTCAGGATGCGGCTGGTCTCCGATGCCTGGAAGTAGACCTGCGCATCCCTGTGGCCGAAAGGCTGGGTCAGCGCGTTCATGGGGCTGACATCGAAGCCGTTGACCCGGCCGACGGACCGAAAGCACTGGAGATGCGGGCACGCCGCGAGCGCGCCCTGCAGGGTCGCCCCTTCCGGCACCACGCGGGCACCGTCGACCAGCAACGCCCCCCAGGCGTGGCGGATCGTTGGCAGCGCGCCTTCGCCGACGATAGCACTGTCGAAGATCTCGGTGATCAGGACATCGGCCCGGCGGGGCATATCCTCGCCCACCACGAGAGCCGACGAGTGCTTGGCGAGCACCGTGATCCTGTCCTGGAGCCCGTTCAGCGAGACCACTTCGCGCGCAAGCCCGGCCAGAACCTCATCGGCTTCGCAGGCGTAGACATGGGCGGCACCGGCCCGTGCCGCCATCATCGCCAGCAAGCCGGAGCCGGTGCCGATGTCCAGCACGACATCGCCTGGCCTGACGGTCGCATTGATCGCCGCCTCGAACGCATCGTTGCGTACCGGATCCGCCAGCATGGGCAGATGCCACCCGGGTGCCGCCTTCGCCGCCAGCCGCCCACGGACGAACGTGATGTCCCGGTCATCCGGAAACCGAGCCTCGGCGGCGCGCAGGATCGCCAGAGCCTCCGGCGCATTGCTCTGCAGGAAGAGCACATTGGCGAGCTGCAGATGGGCCTGCCGGTGGGCCGGATTGAGCAAGAGCGTGCGCCGGTAATATCCTTCCGCTCGCTGCTCTTCGCCTTGCTGTTCAGCTAGATATCCCAGCCAATAGCAGGTCTCGGGATCCTGGTCGTTGATCTGATGGGCCTTTGCGAAGGCGCTGGAGGCTTCCTCGGCCCGCCCGGCCGCCATGCAGGCATGCCCGAGATTGGCGAGGATCTGCGTATCGCTCGGCGCACGGGCATGCGCCTGTTGGAACAGCCGGATGGCAGCCTCGTGATTGCCGCGCAACGATTCCCCGACCCCCGACCCCGAAAGCGCGGGAACATTGTCGGGTTCTTGTTCAAGAATAAGTTGAAAGGATGCCAGTCCCTCCGCGAGTTGCCCGGACTGGATCTGGCCGACGGCTTGCTGCATCAAAATCTCTGTACTCATCAATAAAATCCGGTTTCGTTGCGAAATCTCACTGACCCGCACTTCAGTGCTTATGAGATACGGCGGAAAGCTATAGTGACTAAGTGTAAGGTCTCAAGCATTTTGTTGATGGCTCACGGCAAGGTCATCAATGGCACTTTCCGGTTCGCCTTGTGCATGCTGCATTGCGGTATGCCGCGGCTGGGGTCGTCGGCTGCCGCCTTTGGGTGGAGACTTGATGCGCATTCTGGAGGATTCCATGCGCAAAACCTACATGGCCGGCGACGGCGAGACGATCCATGTGCACATCACCGGCGAGGGGTCGCCGATCGTCCTGCTGCACGAATGGGCCGGCGACAGTCATCTCTGGACGCCCATCGCCGATCGGTTGGCGCAAGACTTCACCGTCTATGCCTGGGATGCCAGGGGGCATGGCGGCCACCCGCGCATGGGCAGGGAGGCGCCGACCGTCGATCGGATGGCCGATGACCTGAAGGACCTGATCGAGCGATTTGCGCTGGCGGATCCGGTGGTGGTCGGGCATTCCATGGGCGCGCTGACCCTCTGGGCGCATGTGCTGCGCCACGGCTGCCGGCATCTGGGGCGGATCTGCATTCTCGACCAGTCGCCGAAGCTGGTGACCGACGCAGACTGGCGGCTCGGCATCTATGGCGCGTTCACGGCCGCCGACAACGCCCGGCTGATCGACCGCATGCGCGCAGACTTTCCCGCCGGCGTGCTGCACCTGGTGGGCCATGGCAAGAACCCCAAGGCGCGCGACGCCTATGCCCGCCATTCCCGCGGCATGCAGCGGCTGCACGAGCGGCTGTCGGTGCTTGAGCCCGGGCCGCTGATTGAGATCTGGCAAAGCCTGACGGCCGTAGATTTCCGGCCTGCGCTCCCCCGGATCACGGTCCCCGCCTTGCTCATCTACGGCGAGGCCAGCAACTATTACGGACCAGAGGTCGGTGCCTATGTCCAGTCACAGATCGCCGGTTCGCACCTGTTGATCTACGACCATGCCGATCACGCCCCGCACCTGAACCGGCCGGAGCATTTTCTGGAGGATCTGAAGGCGTTCGCCATGGCACCAGGCGTCGCCGCTGCGTGATGATGGCTCCGCGCGGGGACCGATGGCATCGCACACGCCGGAGCCGGCAGCGCCAATCATGCTGTCGTTCTTGCGGCCGGGGCTTACGTCAAAGAAAGTTCGAGCAGCGGCAGCACGCGGCCGGGGATGGAGCCGGACGGCGCTTGGCCGATGACGTGAGCGCCCATCCTTCGGTAGAACGATTCCGCGTCAGGGTCCGCTTCGATCGTCATGCGTTCTGCGCCGAGCCGTCGGCCCTCGGCTACGGCCCAGGCGAACAGCCTCGCGCCCAGACCCTGTCCCATTTCACTCGGATCCACAAACAGCTTGAGCAGGTCGCTGACACCGTCTGTGACCTCAATCTGCCCGACGGCAATGGCACGGCCGTTGCGTTCCACAAGAGCGATTGAGGTGCTCTCCAGCTCTGGCTCGGTCAACGTCAGCTCGTCCCGGCAGGCTGCGAGAAACGTTTCGTCATAGCCCCATACTGCCTTGGATCTGAGGCAAAGGTCGGAGAGGGCGATCAAGTCGCGTGCGGTTGCCGGGCGAAGGGATGGTGGCATCGGGACACGGGTGACCGGGGGAATCGACGCGCGCCACTTGGGCATTGGAGTTCAGGCCATCAAGCTGGCAATCCTTAGACTATCGTAACCCGAAGGCCGTTGACCGCAGGCAAGAGCATTGCTGTCGTCACCAACCGCAGTTGGAGAGGCCGCAGTTTGCCACAAGCAGCTGTTCATCTGGGAAAGATCATCTCGATGGTCTTGGGAGCAAGATCGATCACGACCGGCATCCGTCCGATGATTTCGCCATCGGCCTGTACCGGTTCGTTATCATTACCTTCGATAGCGATCGAAGTGCCGGGAAGGATGTCCACATCCGGCATCCGGGGAAGCCTTCCCGTCAACAGTGCCAGACCGTAACGCGCGACATTCAAGCGGCCAGCCTTACGGAACAGACAGACCTGATACCCAGGAGCCTCTAATGAAGCCTCCGGCGCCAGGACATTTGGGCCGCCGTAGTGACGCATATTGGCGACGATGACGGCCGAGGCTTCGAACGATTTCCCGTCGATCGTTACTTGGAATGTGCTCTGCGGACATTGGACAAAGCACCGGATACCCTGCCAGACATATGCCTTTTTGCCGATCCATTTCTTGAGCTTCGGTGTCGTCCGCTCGAGGACATGAGAGTCGAAACCTACGCCAACCATCATCAGGAAGCGGCGGCCGTTGGCAAATCCAGTGTGGATGGGGCGGGCCGGCCCCTCGATCAAGACCTGGGCAATAGCGGACGGATCGTCGGGTATGCCGATTTCAAGTGCCAGGACATTGGTTGTTCCTAAAGGAATGATCGCAAGGGGTGCCCTGCCATCCGGAAGCCCGTTGGCGACTTCATTGACAGTCCCATCGCCTCCTGCAGCCGCCACAAGGTCGAATTCGTCGGTCGCAACGCCCGCCGCCAACTTCTGCGCTGAATTCGGATACATAGACTCTCGCACTTGGACGTCGCAGCCACGTGCTTCCAGCGCCTGAACGACAGCCTGCAATTGGGATATCGCCCGCTTACCGGCTATAGGGTTGTGGATGATGATGATTCGGCGCCGACGCGGCGCACACATAGACTCGAAGGGCACGGCAGAGCTTTGATCCTGTTACTTGCCCTGTCATAAGATCGTAACATAGGGGAATAATCCACAATTCTGTTGATGCAGTCCGCATTCGGGACTTGGACCTGCGCATTGACGACACTCATGGCAATGCCGGCTATGGTTGAGGACGCCAAACCGTGACGCGAGCACGACGCGCATCGTTGACTCTGTTGCTCGTTGGATTGGGGGGCGCTATCGCCATGGTTGCCTGGCATGGCGTCGACGCCGTGTTCGGCAATTTGGCCGCGGGGGGCTGGGGCTTGCTCGGCATGATCCCGCTTTATGGTCCGCCGCTGTTGGTGGCTGTTCTCGCATGGTGGGTGGTCTTCCCGCCCGACACGCGACCGCGGTTCGCCGCTATGCTCTATGCCGGATGGATTGCGCAGGCGATCAACGCCCTCCTCCCGGTGGCGCAGGTTGGCGGCGAGGTCGTCAAGGCACGCTTGATCACTGGCGGTGGCATATCCGGACCGTTGGCGGGAGCTGCGTCTGTCGTCGACAAGACGGCACAGGCTGTAGCACAACTGTTGGCTGCCCTGGTCGGAATGGCTCTGCTGGCGACGGTTGCCGGGGGAAAAGACGAAGTACTGCTGGCGATGGCAGCGGCCACGGCGCTGCTGGCGGTCCTGATCTACGCATTCTACCGCGTGCAGAAAGTGGGATTGTTCCCGCTTCTGGCCGGCCTTGCGCAAAAACTGGCGAGCCTGGGCTCCGGGAAGCGGGCTGGGGATCCATTGTCGTCCCTGGTCGTTGGCGCCGATTCCATGCAGGAAGCAATACGCACCATGTACGGTCATCGCCGGGCAATTCTTTTGGCCTGCGTCGGAAAGCTGGCGAATCGGCTACTGCTGTCAGCCGAGATCTGGCTGGCCCTTTGGGTCATGGGCTATCCGGTGAGCGTGTCCGAAGCCCTGCTGTTGGAAACTCTGAATCAGACTGCGCGCTCGGCCGCCTTTTTCGTCCCAAGCGCCTTCGGGATCCAAGAGGGCGGGTACGTCCTGATCGGTATGCTGATCGGCCTGCCGCCATCTCTCGCCCTCGCTCTGTCACTGGCGAGACGCGGGCGGGAAATGGCCACTGGAATTCCGGCTTTGGTAGCTTGGTATTTGACTGAGATCCGCACTCTCCTCAAACGCGCAGATCACCGCCAGTGAGGCCCATCATCGCCGTCCTTGATCCCATATTCTCCAAGGACGTTGGAGTTTTTGTGAGCCAATCCTTCTCGCTATATTTGGCCGTTTTTGGTGACAAGCAGTCGAATTGGTCCATTTGAAGTGGCGGCTGCTAAAGGGCGAGTTGACAGCCATTCGCCGTTGGGAAAAACGCATCCCCGCTTGAACTGCTTGCTCGGCAGTTTGTCGAGCGCATCCAGGATCGTCACCGTCACCAGGGTTGTGATCAACGGGTTCGTGACCTTGGTGGGAGTCGAGAATGCGAGGTGAGCCCACCTGATTGGTGCCAATGCCGGCCGTGCCGACGAAAAGCTGGCCCAGCGTCAGTGCACCGAACATGGATGCTCCGTTCAAAGAGGCAAAAGCAGGGCCAAACACGGCTACGCCGACCTAACTTTGGCCGAACAGAGCGACGATGACCGCGCGTGTCGGGAGTCCTGCCCTCCCGATGATGGCGGCTGCACCCGGCGGAGCAAGGACGTAGCGCTGACCGCCATGCAGCATGCGAATGCGGGCAGTGACATCGGAGATAGGGAGCCGAAATGAGCGCGCCACCAGCGACCCGCCCGCTACGTCATCCGCGTTCGCTCGATGCATCGCTCGTGCTGCTCGTGGCGATTGCGGTCGACGGGGTGATCGCATGGCTAGCCGCAGATGTGGGCCCGACGACCAGCATCCATCTTGCGTTCGTCGTCCACGCCGCTTTCACGATCTATGTCGGCGAACTCTATAAGCTGCGCCGGGTTACATGGCTCGTCCTGATCGCTGCCTATCTGATGTCGCTGGCGGTCGTCTTCCAAGCCTACACCACTCCCACCGAGCCGTTCGGCGCTTGGCTTGCGGCTCTGCCCGTCATCGGCCCCGCGCTGGAGCCCCTCTCTGGCGCCATCCCGGAGAGCGTCACGCTGTTCGGCGTTGTGACCGCCTTGCTTGGCAGTGCGTTGCTGGCGAACGTTATGGCGATGCAGGCCGTCGCGTGGAGAACGCGCTCGCTGGGAGCCTGGGTGGCCTTGGTCGCCGGCGGGATCGCAATCGCCGGCATTGTTCACCTTGTCGTCTCTCGTCTGGCCATTCCGGCAGACGACGCGCTGTCCGGGGCCGGTGGGGCGATGCTCACACCCGCCACAATCGTCCCCGAGTGGTATGTGCTGCATGTGTACGCGATGCTCCGCGCGGTGCCGGGCAAGCTCGCCGGCGTTATCATCATTTTCCTGGCGATCGCGCTGCCTCTGCTCGCCGTCTGGTACCGCGCGGAGCGTATGCGCGCCGGACGGGGGCGGTGGAGATGGCGATTGGCGTGCCTCGGGCTGGCTGCGGTGTGGGGGCTGCTGACCTGGCAAGGAATGCAGATGCCGGACGACGGCGTCATTGCCGTGAGCCGCGCCCTGATATTCTGCTGGTTCGCCTTCTTTCTGGTCGTGCCGTTCGCACTCAGGCGAGCGAAGCCATGAGCCGGTGATTGTTGGCGAGACACTTATGGCAGTGAAGGCGCCTAGTTGAACCGCTTGCGCAGCACGTTGCTCAGCGCATCGACGACCGTCACGGTGACCAGGATGATGATCAAGAGGGCGGAGACCTGGGGATAGTCCAGGATGCGCAGCGAGCCCACCAGTTCCGTGCCGATGCCGCCGGCGCCGACCATGCCCATGACGGTCGAGGCACGGAAGTTGTATTCCCACCGGTACATGGTCACATCGGCGAACTGCGGGAACACCTGCGGCAGCACGCCGTGGGTGATCACCTGCAGGCGGCTGGCGCCAGCGGCCTCCGCGGCCTCGATCGGCGCGGGGTGGGCGTGTTCGATCGCCTCGGCGAAGAACTTGCCGACCATGCCGACGGAATGCAGGCCCAGCGCCAGCACGCCGGGCAGCATGCCGAAGCCGACGGCGGCGACGAAGACGATGCCCATGATCAGCTCGGGGATCGCCCGCAAAGCGTTCAGCACCAGCCTGGCGGCCTGATAGGTCCAGGCATTCGGCGCGGTGTTGCGCGCGGCCAGGAAGGCCAGCGGGACGGAGAACAGGATTGCCAGCGCCGTGCCGGCAACCGACATCGCGAGGGTCTCGACCATCGGGTCGACCCAGGCCCGCCAGCGGGTGAAGTCCGGCGGGATCATGTCTGTGAACAGCACGCCGATGGCCGGCAGGCCGTCCGCCAGCCTGGCGCCGTCCAGCATGCCTGTGACCCAGAGGCACATCACGATGATGGCCAGAACGGCGGCAACCTGCAGCATCAGGCGATGCCGCCCCCTGCGTTCGGCCGTCAGAACGCCATGGATCTCATCGGCATGGCGGGCGTCTGCCAGGGGGCGGTTCATCGCTTGGAGCTCCTCTTAGCCTCGCGGCTTAGCCTTCGGGCTGAAGCTCGGAACGGATCGCGCGGATAATGTCGTAGTCCGCGTCCGTGATCGGGGCGAAGCCGTCGGCGGAGAAGGGGCCGAGCACGGCGTCGCCCACCTCGGTGCCGGGCTCAAGCTCCAGGAACGCGGCCCGGATGCCGTCCTGCAGCTCTTGCGTCAGGTCGGTGCGCATCACCCAGGGATACTGCGGAATATCGGCGGAATAGCCGATCACCACGATCTGGTCGGCATCGACCATCTCGCGCTCGACCAGCCGCTCGAAGATCGGCCGGCTCAGGCCGCCGACCTCGGCATTGCCCAGCTCCACATTGCGGGCCACGGCGTCGTGGGCACCGGTGAAGTTTTCCTCATAGTCTTCGCCGACGGTCACGCCTTCGAGCAGCATCGTGTACTTCGGCGCGAAATGGCTCGACGTCGAGGCCTGGTCGCCGAAGGCCACATCGATGCCGGAGCCCTCGATGTCGGCGATCGACGTGATGCCGGAGTCCACATTGGCGATCAGCACCGACTGGTAGGAGGTGCTGCCGTCCTTCAGCCGGGCCGCGAACGGCTCGATCAACAGGTCACCCTCTTCCATGCGCTCCCGCGCGATGGTGTAGGACGCGGGGCCGAAATAGGCGACGTCGATCCGGCCGAAGCGGGTCGCCTCGATCATCGAGGAATAGTCGGTGGTGACGATCAGCTCGATTTCGCGGCCGAGCGTGGCTTCCAGATGGTCGGCGAGCGGCTCGTTGTCCTGAATGACGGTCGCGGCGTTCTCGTCCGGCAACAGCGCGATGCGCAGCGTGTCCGGATCGTGGTCGCCGGCGGCCAGCGCCACTCCGGCCCCTAGGGTCACTGTCGCAGCGGCGAGCATCGTTCGTTTCATTGGTCTCTCTCTCCGTCTGGGTTGGGTTTTTGGGGGCCTGGGTACCGGTCCGGGCAGGGAACCGGGTCTAGCTGCGGGCGCCGTAGATGTCCGACAGCGCCTGGTCGTCCAGCCTGTCCGGCGGGCCGTCGAACACGACACGGCCCTGCGTGAGGCCGATGATCCGGTCGGCGAATTCGCGTGCGTATTCCAGCTGGTGCAGGCTGATCACCACTGGGATCCTGTCCTCCCGGCAGATGGTCCTGAGCACGGTCAGGACACGCTCCGACGACGTTGGATCGAGCGAGGCCACAGGCTCGTCTGCCAGGATCATCTTCGGCTCTTGGGCAAGCGCGCGCGCAATGCCCACGCGCTGCTGCTGGCCGCCGGAGAGGTTGTCGCAGCGGGTCAGCGCCTGTTCGAACAGGCCGACGCGGTTCAGGCAGTCCAGCGCCAAGCGGCGCTCCGCGTCTGAGAAGCCGATCAACGTCCGCCAGAACGAATGCCGGCCCAAGCGCGACATCAGTACGTTGTGCAGGGCAGGCAGCCGGCCAATCAGCTGGTGCTGCTGAAAGATCATCGCAGTGCCGCACCGGTGCTGTCGGATCGTCGATTGCCGCACCAACTCACCCATGTCGCGCGACCGCACTGTGCCGCGGGTCGGCCTGACCAGCAGGTTCAAGCTGCGCAACAGCGTCGACTTGCCCGCGCCGGACGGGCCCAGCAGCACCGTCACCTGCCGGTCCGAAAGCTCCAGATCCGTGGGCTGCAGGGCCACCGTGCCGTTGGGATAAACCACCTCCACACCGTGCAGTCGGACGATCGGGTCGTCCGCACCTGCCGGCTCCGGGTCGAAGCCGATCTTTCGAAGCGGGAAGGCCGGAGGGGCGGGCGACCCCACCTCCACAGCGTCGAGAGCCATGACAGGACCTCCGTGATCACCCGTGACGGCGATTGGCTATTTCATTGCGTTTTCCAATTCAAGTGAAGCTTTGATGACGTATTGCAATACTATTTTGGCTCTGCTAACCAGGTGAAGAAACAACAAAAGGGGGATCGCACCACGATATGGCGCGCAAGATCGTCGTTCCGAACCGGATAGAAGAGGAGATACTGGCGCGGCTGCGCAAGGCGGGCAAAGTCTTCGCCAATCCCGGCGACACGCCGCTGTCGCCGGCTGCGTTGCGGGACCAGTGTCGGGACGCCGTCGCGCTAATGGCGTTCATGACAGAGACGGTCGACGCGGCGCTGCTGGATGCCTGCCCCAGTTTGCGTATCGTCGCCGGCGCCCTGAAGGGCTTCGACAATCTTGACGTGGCGGCGTGCACCGACCGCGGCGTGCTGGTGACCATCGTGCCCGATCTCTTGACCGAGCCGACGGCGGAGCTGGCGATCGGCCTGATGATCGCGCTGGCACGCAACCTCAGGGCCGGCGATGCGCATATGCGCTCAGGCGACTTCGCCGGATGGCGGCCGCATCTCTATGGCGGCACGATCCAGGGGGCGAAGGTCGGCGTGGTGGGGGCAGGGGCCGTGGGCCGCGAGATCCTGCGCCTGCTCTCCGGCTTTCGCGGGCAGCGCGTCTATCACGATCTGCGGCCGCTCGACCCGACCACGGAACGGTCGCTGACCGCGACCCGCATGCCACTGGACGAACTGATCGCCATCTCGGACTTCATCGTGCTGGCCGTCCCGTTGACCGAAGGCACGCTGCACATGGTCGATGCTGATTTCCTCGCGCGGATGAAGCCGGGGGCGCGGCTCGTCAATCCGGCCCGCGGCAGTTTGGTGGACGAGGCGGCGGTGGCCCAGGCCTTGAAGACCGGTCATCTGTCAGGCTATGCCGCCGACACCTTCGAGATGGAGGACTGGAGCCGGCGGGACCGACCGCGCGCCGTCCACCCTGAGCTGATCGCTTCCGACAAGACGGTGCTGACGCCGCATATCGGCTCAGCCGTTGTCGAGGTGCGCCGGGCCATCGCGGCGTCGGCCGCCGACAGCATCCTCACGGTGCTGCGGGGCGGCGTGCCGGAGACGCTGATCAACCCGGACGCGCTTGAAGTCGCCGGCCGATGCTGAACCTCTCGCTTCTGCGCAGCTTCGTCAGCCTGGCCGAAACCGGCAGCTTCCAGGATGCCGCCGCTCGGCTGCAGATCGCGCAGCCCACGATCTCGCAGCACATCAAGAAGCTGGAGCAGGACCTGGGCGTGGTGCTGATCGAGCGCAGCCATGCCGGCAGCCGGTCGACACGCCACGGCGAAAGGCTTTTGCCTTACGCACGCAGCCTGTTGCGCACGGCCGAGCGCGCCGCAGCCGTTGCGCAGGAAAGCGCGCTGGTGATCGGCTGCAGCGGCAACATCGCTGGTTACTTCATCTCGCGAGCCATCAAGCGGTTCCTGGAGGCCGACGGCTGGACCGGCGGGTGGGAGGTCAAGACGGCCCCCAACCCCCAGATTGCCGAGATGCTGAAGAGCCGCGAGATCGACCTGGCGGCCATGGAGTGGCCCATGGACGCCCCCGGCATCGCCGTGGAGACGTGGCGCGATGCCAGGATGACGGTGATCCTGCCCCCCGACCACCTTTGGGCCGCGCGCGCGGCCATCACGGTCGACGATTTCCTGAGCTTGCGCCTGATCGGCGGTGAGAGCGGCTCCGGCACCGGCACTGTGCTGCGTGGCCTGTTGGGCGACCGGTCGGCCGACGTCACCATCGCCGCGAATGTGGGCTCGACCGAAGCGGTGAAGAGCGCGGTGAAGGCAGGCCTCGGCGCCTCGATCGTGCTGGAGCAGGCCGTGGCCGACGATGTGGCGGCCGGCCGTCTGGCGAGCGTCGCGCTTGAGGCCGTGCCGCTGGCAAAGACGTTCTATATCGCCCGCCCCGCCAACCTGCCGGAGGACGACGTCACGGCGCGCTTCGCCCGATCTCTGGCGGGCGACCGAAGCGACGGCTGACGGGCAGTCGAAGACGTCTCAGATGAGACGCCGCGCTTCGGCCCAATAGGGGGCCCTCAGCTCACGTTTGAAGATCTTGCCGCTGTCTTCGCGCGGCAGCGTAGTGTGAAGCGTGACAACCTTCGGCACCATATAGCTCGCGACTTGGCCCTCCAGGTGCTGCCGTACTTCATCCGTGGTCACGGTCAGTCCTGGTTCGGGCTGCACGGCGGCGGCCACGGCCTCGCCGTACTCTGCGTCGGGGATGCCGAAGACGGCGCAGTCGGCGATGCCCGGCAGGGTCATCAGGGCGGCTTCGATCTGGGCCGGGTAGATGTTCACGCCGCCGGAAATCACCATGTCGGCCGCGCGATCGCAGATGAACAGATAGCCGTCTTCGTCCAGATAGCCGACATCGCCCATGGTGATCAGGCCGTCGCGCTCCACCGCCCGGCGGGCCTCCGGATTGTTGACGTAGGTGAAGTCAGGATAGGCATCTTGGCGGACATGGATCGTGCCGGGCGTACCCGGCGGGCAGACCGTGCCGTCGTCGGCATAGATGCGCACGGTGGCGCCTGCGATCGCGCGACCGGCGGTACCGGGCCTGGCCAGCCATTCCTCAGACGACACGGCAGTCAGATAGCCGGTTTCGCTGCCGGCATAGGTCTCGTTTATGATCGGCCCCAGCCAGTCGATCATCGCGCGCTTGACCGCGGGCGGGCAGGGTGCGCCGGTGCTGGCGACGAAGCGCAAGCTGGAGAGGTCGTGGCATCGGCGCTCGGCTTCCGGCAGCGCCAGCAGGCGCACGAACATGGTCGGTACCAGATAGATGTTGGTCAGCCGGTGCCGCTCGATCGCGGCCAGCGTTGCCGCCGCATCGAAGCGCGGGAACAGCACGACGCGTTCCCCACGCAGTACCGAGTGCGTGACATGCGTGTTTGGCGCGGTGTGGTAGAGCGGGCCGGTGGCGCCAGTGCGCACGCCTGGCGTGATGCCGAGCGCCGTTTCGGTCATTACTGCCATTCGGGCCAGATGCTCCGGCGTCGGCGGCGCGCGCCGCACACCCTTGGGCCGGCCGGTGGTGCCAGACGTGTAGGGCATGTTGCCGCCGGGCGGCCGACTTGGGCCGCCATAGGGGTCGGTGCTGGCGATCGCGGCGTCCCAGTCGGCCACACCATCGGGCGTCCGGCAGGCATCGGGCGGCAGTCGGTAGGCTTCTCTGACCTCCGGCGACGGTGTCACGGCAAGCAACCCGAGTGCGGGGTTGAGGCCAGTGCCCAGCCCGGTCAGCAGATCAACATGACCGACCAGTACTGTCGCCCCGCTGTCGCTGAGAATGTAGGCGATGTCGGCGGCCGGGAAATGCCAGTTGATGGGGCAGGAATAGGCGCCGAGCCGACGGGCTGCGAACATCGCCTCAAGGAAGGCGAGGTCGTTGCGCAAGAGGAGGGCGACGACATCGCCGGCCCGGACGCCGAGGCCGTGCAGCAGCCCCGCTGCCTGTTCGATGCGGTCGGCCAGCGTGGCGCCTTCAACCAGGCGATCGCCGACGACGATGTCGGCCAGGCTCCGGGTCACGGGGGAGGCTCCATGGCAACAGAACCTCCGTCGCAGACGCCCCCGTGGCTGGCGGGGATACAGAGACCATGAAGGTCTCCGCCTTCGCGGGGACGACGTTTCTGTGGGGCGAATCCCAACCCGAGCGTCATCCCCGCGAAGGCGGGGATCTCGTCGGACATTGCGCGGTCGGCGGCCAGGCGTACGTCGACCCAATTAGGGGCTGTCCGCGCTTGTCTGCCTTGCGTCAACGGGCGATGTCCCATCGGTGGCAGCCGGCTAGAGTGCACGGCTCCGGGTCCGCTGCGGGCCCCATTGGAGAGGGACGGATGTCGGGCGAAGTATGGCACAACGGGTTCCGGCGCGCGCTGCGGGCGCGTGAGCGGCAGATCGGGTTCTGGGCTTCGTCGTGCAGCAATCTGGTGGCCGAGGTGCTGGGCCTGACCGGCTTCGACTGGCTGTTGCTGGACGGTGAGCATGCGCCCAACGAGGTGCCGGACCTGATCGGCCAGTTGCAGGCGCTGCAGGGCAGCCCGACTCATGCCGTCGTCCGCCCCGCCTGGAACGATCCGGTGTTGATCAAGCGCCTGCTGGACAGCGGCGTCTTCAACTTCCTGATCCCGTTCGTCGAGAGCGAGGCCGAAGCGCGCGCCGCCGTTGCCGCCACCCGCTATCCGCCACGCGGCATCCGCGGCGTCTCCATGATCCAGCGGATGAACCGGTACGGCACGCTGCCCGACTATTTCGAGCGGATCGACGACGAGATCGCGGTGACCGTGCAGATCGAAACGCCGGCCGGGGCGCAGGCCGCCGAGGCGATCCTGGCCGTGGACGGGGTGGATGGCATCTTCGTCGGCCCGTCCGATTTGGCGGCGACGCATGGGCATCTCGGCAATCCCGGCCATCCGGACGTGCAGGCGCTGATCGAGCGGCTGGGTCGAACGGCGGCGGAGGCGGGCAAGGCCGCAGGCATCCTGGCGCTGGCAGAAGAAGATATCCGGCGCTATCTCGGCTGGGGCTTCACCTTCGTGGCCGTCGGCACGGACCTGATGCTGCTGCGGCAAGGCGCTACGGCGCTGGCGGCCAAGTACCGCTGACCGGCCGTCAGCCGCCACGGTCGGCATCGACGGGTTGCGGTGCCGGCGTCGCCGGACGCAGCATCTGCATCGCCACCACAAGGGCGACGAAGCCGATGCCGATGCCATCCGTAAGCCAGCCCGGATAGATCAGCACGAAGGCGGCGGCGACCAGAACCAGCCGCTGCCACCACGGCGTGGCCGCCAGGAAATAGCCGTGCAGCGAGGCCGCCAGGCACACCACGCCAACCACGGCCGTCGCCACGGCCATCACCACGCCGTGCCATGGACCGATCATCAAGAGCGCGGGCCCCAGCGCGAACATGAAGGGTACGATATAGCCCGTGGCCCCCAGCTTCACCGCCGCCAAGCTGCTTGCCCAAAGCCCGGCGCCCGAAAGCCCGTTGGCGGCGTAGACGGCGATCGCGACGGGCGGCGTGATGGCGGAGAGGATGGCGTAGTAGAAAAGGAACAGATGGGCCGCCTCGATCGGGATGCCGAGCTGTTCCAGAGCCCGGGCCAGGAGCGCCACCATCACGATATAGGCCGGTGTGGTTGGCATGCCCATGCCCAGGATGATGCCGGCCACCATGGTCAGGATCAGGGCCAGGAACAGAGTGTCCTGGGCAATGCCGACAACCAGGCTGGTGAAGTCGAGCCCCAGCCCCGTCAGGGTGATCACGCCGATGACGATGCCAGCACTGGCGCAGGCCAGCGCCACCGGTACCGCGCCGCGGGCGCCGGCCTGCAGCGCCTCTACGATCATCGCCAAGGTCACATCCTTGCGGGTCGTCTTGCGCATCAGCATCGTCGGGATGACCGAAACGATACCGCAGAGTGCGGCGAACTGCGCGCTGTAGCCGTTGAACAAGACGCCGAGGATGATCAGCAGCGGCAGGAACAGGTGTCCGCGCTCGCGCAGCACCTCCCAGACGCGCGGCAGCTCGCTACGCGGCAGGCCGCGCATGCCGGTGCGCTTCGCCTCGAAATGCACTGCGGCGAACAAGGCGACGTAGTAGAGCACGGCCGGGATCAGCGCGAAGCCCGCGACGGTCAGATAGCTGACGCCCAGGAACTCGGCCATGACGAAGGCGGCGGCCCCCATGATCGGCGGCATGATCTGCCCGCCGGTCGAGGCCACGGCCTCCACCGCGCCGGCAAAGGCGGGGCGATAGCCGATCCGCTTCATCAGCGGGATGGTGAACGTGCCCGTAGTCATGACATTGGCAACAGCGCTGCCGGACACGCTGCCGAACAGACCGCTGGTGATGCAGGCGACCTTCGCCGGGCCGCCGGCGGCACTCCCAGTCAGGCTGAGCGCGAAATCCATGAACAGCCGGCCCGCACCGCTGCGTTCCACCAGGGCGCCGAAGATGATGAACAGCACGATGAAGGTGGCCGAGACGCCGGCCGGAATGCCGTAGACGCCCTCCGTCGACAGGGTGAGCTGTTCCAGCAGCACCTCGGGATTGGTGCCGGTGAAGACCAGCGCATAGCCGACGAACAACAGGGCGGTCAGCGGCAGGATGGGGCCCAGCGCGCGCCGCGTCGCCTCCAGCACCAGCAGCAACAGCGCAATGCCGACGACCACGTCGCTGTCGTTGAGCGGCGTGATGTAGATGAAGCGGTTTAGGATGTAGTCGAGCTGCAGGATCGGATAGGCGGAGACCGCCAGGGCGGCGACGATGAAGAGGACATCCGCCGCCCTCAGCCCTTCGCGTCGGCCCTTGCGCGACCACATGGGCAGCGTCAGGAACGCCAGCACCAGCGCGAAGCCGACATGGGAGCTGCGCAGCACGATGGCGTTCGGCGTGCCGACAAAAGCGATGTACAGGTGATAGCAGCTCATACCGAGCGCCACCGCCATGGTCAGCCGCTGCGTCCAGGTGGCGATCTGGGGGCTCATGCTTGTGAAAGAACGAACGGTCGCCGGGGGGCCATGCTACGCCCCCCGGCAGGGTTCCGACTACAGGGCGCCTTGCTCGGTGTACCAGCGCTCCGCACCCGGGTGCAGCGGCACGCCGGTCTCCACCGCCATATCGGCCGGCGTAATGCCCTCCATCGCCCGCGCGATCGCCTGCAGGTCGGCGATGTTGGTGTAGACGTTGTCTAGGATGTCGTGCACCAGATCGGCGTCCAGGTCGCAGCGCGCGATCACGTGGGTGGCGTAGCCGATAACGTTCACGTCGTCATCGACGCCGGGATAGCTGCCGCCTGGGATGGTCAGCATGTTGAAGCCCGGGTTCAGGTCCCGCATCGCCTCGAACGTCGTGTCGTCCATGCCGACCAAGTGGATGTCGCGCGCGCTGGCGAGGTCCATGATGGCACCGGCCGGCACCGTGGTACCCAGCGTGAACACCTCGGCATTGCCGTCCTTCATCAGCGATACTGCGTCGGTGTACGAGACCTGGTGGTAGTCGGCCATGCTGTCCGGCGTCTGGTCGATCACCTGCAGCATCTGCCGGGTGATCTGTTCGCCGGTATTGCCGCGCGGCTGGGTGGCGAGCGAGCGGCCGCCGATATCGGCCACGGTCTCGATGCCCGTGTCCGTCGTGGTCACGACCTGGAAGTACTGCGGATAGAGCGTGGCGACGTTGCACACATTGTCCGCTGCCTCTTCGAAGGGGTCGCGGCCGTTGATGGCATCGACGGTCGAGACCGAATTGGCGAAGCCCAGGTCGCTGCGGCCGCCCTGCACGCCCTGCACATTGGCCACGCCGCCGCCCGGCATCACCTGCATGCTGACGCCGTCGAGATTGGCTTCGACGATTGCCTGGATGGCGCCGCCCAGCGGGTACCACGAGCCGCCCTGCGGGCCCGTCATCAGCGTCAGCGACTGTGCAGCCGCCGTGCCGGCGGTCAGGGCCGTGCCGGCGAGCAGAAGGCCGGCCAGGGTATAGCGTGTCCGATGCGTCATGGTTTCCTCCGTGTTGTGCTTTCTCTTCTGCGTCACTGGTCGAACGCCGGTGGCTGGTGGTTCGGCGTTATGGCACCTCCTCCGCCAGGTGGAAGGGGGCGCCGCACCGCTCGGCGAGAGCCTTCAGGTCGTTCAGGAGGCTGTCGTTGAGCGGAATTCCGTGGGTCGATCGTTCGTCGTGCGCTGCGTGTTCCGGGTCGCCGGCAACCATCACGGGCTGCCCGGCTTCGGCCGGGGGGCTGGCGCGCATTGCGTCGATCAGGTCGTCCAGATCGTCTTCGAAGTCTCCGGTCTCGCGGAAGGCGTCTGGGTCGATGGCCATCAGGAAATGGCCGACGTCCAGCCGCGCGTTGTCCTTCGGCCGGAGCGGCGCGAAGGCCGCGCCCGAGAGCGTGGTCGAGAGGATCTCCACCAGCGTGGCGAGGCCGTAGCCCTTGTGCCCGCCGAGCTCGCGGCTGCCGCCGAGCGGCGTCAGCCGCTTTACGGCGAGCGCGGCGTCGGGGTCGGTCTCCGGCCGGCCCTGTGTGTCGAGCGCCCAGCCGGCGGGAAGCTGCCGGCCGGCGCGCTTGGCCAGGCGCAGCTTGCCGATGGCGGCCGTGCTGGTGGCCATGTCGAGCACGAAGGGGCGGTTGCGGGCCGTCGGTGCGGCAAGGGCAATCGGATTGGTGCCCAGCATCGGCACAGTCCCGAAGGTCGGCACGATCGCGGGCAGATGAACGGATGAGGTGACGATGCCCAGAAGGCCCTTCTCGGCCATGCGGGCCGCGTAGAAGCCGGCGGCGCCGAAATGATTGCTGTTGCGCACGGCGACAGCGCCGAGGCCGAACGCCTGCGCCTTCTCCGCAGCCAGATCCGCCGCCAGGCAAGCCGGCCGATGGCCCAGTCCGCTGCCACCGTCGACCACGGCTGTGGCCGCGCGGTCGCGTATGACGGCAACCTCGGGTCGGACGATCAGCGAGCCCTGGTTCAGGAATTGCTCATAGAGCAGCAGCAGCGCGATGCCGTGACTGTCGATGGCGCGGAGATCGGCCCAGACCAGTGCGTCGGCGGTGGCGGCGACATCTGCGGCCCCGAACCCCCAGGCCGTCAGCACGCTGTCTATCTGAGACCGCAGGTGTATCGCGGGAATGTCCATGGGACCCAACGCCCCCGGTCAAGCGGCCGCCGTCATCATCGTGCCATTGTAGGCAAGAAGGGCGCGCGCCGCCGCGGCCACATCGTCCCGATGCT
>JANQQD010000011.1 GCA_028285185.1 Anaerolineae bacterium
CAGGTTCCAGTCGGCATCGTAGGTGGTGAGCGGACGGCGCGCCATGTTGCTGACATAGGTGGCCGCCACCGACGGCTCTATGCTGGGATGCAGGGTCGCAGGGAACTGGGAGATGCCGATGGTCAGCGTTCCGTCGCCACCCGCGGCAAAGGCAGGTGCGCCAAATCCCAGGGTCAGCGAAACGGCAATGGCGGGCAGGGTGCGTTGCATGGAGGCGGACCCTTTAGGGCAGATGGCGGGCGATCCAGTGGTCGAAGTCGCGACCGCGCCCGGCTGACGGGCAACTAGGCACGATCCGCAATCGGGATTGTATCAACCCGGAACGATCCCCCTCCAGTGGCCTTGTGTCCCGGAAGGGCGATCAGGATGCCGCGCCGTCCGCGCCGTGCTGCGCGGACCAGCCAGCCGGATCGGCAAGGAATGCCCGGACGGCGTCCAGTACGGCTGGCGACAGCCGATGGCCAGCCTCCGCCACGGAAAGGACATCGGCCCAGGTAGCCAGCGCGCTGACCGCAACACCCTCCCGGTCCATGACGTCGTCGGGACCGGTGGCGATGCCGTAGCGGAAGACGACGAAGCAGTGGGACACTTCTGCCTCGGCATCTCGCAGCGCGCGGATGAAAGCCAGCTTCGAGCCGCCGTCGGTCATCAGGTCTTCCACCAGCAGCACGCGCATGCCCGGCTTCAGCAGGCCTTCGATCTGCGCGTTGCGGCCGAAGCCTTTAGGCTGCTTGCGGACATAGAGCATCGGCAGGCCCAGCCGCTCGGCAATCCAGGCGGCATAGGGGATGCCGGCCGTTTCGCCCCCAGCCACGGCATCGAAGGCTTCGAATCCGGCACGGTCCTGCAACAGCCTGACTGCCATGTCCATCAGCGCGCTGCGGGCGCGCGGGAACGAGATCAGCCGGCGGCAATCCACATAGACCGGGCTCTTGCGGCCGGATGTCAGAGTGAAGGGCGGATCGACGCTGAAGTGGATCGCTTCGGTTTCCAGAAGAATCCGGGCGGTGGCCCCGGCGATGTGGTCGAGCGTGGGCTGCTGTTCGGCGCTTGATGACGACACGCGACTGGTCCCCGGGGCCTTGGCGGGTGATGACGATCAGGTTTCTTACGGCTGTGTTCGCGGCAAGGCAACCGGCCGCACCCACCTTCTGCCAGGGGTCCGAAAAACCGGTGCTTCAGGACGCCAGGCCGGCGATCATATCCATCTCACCCGTGGATTGGGGCCGAGACGGCAGGTAGACGGTGACGGTCGTACCCTTGTCTTCCTCGCTATCGATCAGCAGACGGCCGCCATGCAGGTTCACGAGCCCCTTCACCAGGGCGAGGCCCAGCCCGGCACCACTGGTCATGGCGCTGTAACAGTTGTCGATCCGTTCGAACGGGCGCTGGACGGATTCGATCCGGTCTTTCGGGATCCCCACACCGGTATCGATGATCATCAGCTTGACCCATTCGGGGTAATGGGCACGGATGCGAACGGTGATGGACCCTTTCGGCTGCGTGAACTTCACCGCATTGGACAGGAGGTTGAAGAGGATCTGCTTGAAGGCCCGTCGGTCGGCATACAGCACCGTGGGCTGGCCCGGCATCTCCAGGTTCACGCAGAGCCGCTTTTCCTCCGACGCCGTCGTCACCAGCCTGAGGCAGTTCTGCACGATCTCTTCGACGTCGAGCTGTTCCGGCGCCATCGGGAACTTGCCGGTCTCGATCTTGGCGATGTCGAGGATGTCGTTGATGATGTCCAGCAGCAGCCGGCCGCTTTCGTGGATATAGCCGGCGTATTCGGTCACCTGCTCGACACTGCGCGGCGCCAAGTCCTCGGTCACCAACATCTCGGAGAAGCCGAGGATGGCATTCAGCGGCGTGCGCAGCTCGTGGCTCATCGTCGCAAGGAACGTGGACTTCGCCTTGTTGGCGACCTCAGCCTGCTGGCGCGCACGCGTGGCTGCGATGATCTCGCTTTCCAGATCGTTTGCCAGCCGCGTGAGGTCGCTGGCCTGTCTCTCAATGCGGCAATTGGCTTCGATCAGCTCATTTTCCCGGGTCTTCAGCTCGGTGATGTCCGTGCGCAGGCTAACGACGCCACCGGCGGCGATCGGGTGCTCGCTGAACAGAAGCCACTGACCGCTTGGACGTTGCGACTGCATCGTCCCGCCGACTTCGTGCGTCTTGGCAAGGCGTGCGATCCAGGCGTCGCGGTCGATTTCGTCAGCAAGGCATGTCGTGCAGTCCAGAACCGCGGTCAGCAGCCGCGAAAACGGCAGCCCGGTTTTCAGTTCGACTGTCCCGGGCGCCAGCTCGTCGAACTTGCGGTTCCAAAGGACAAGGCGGTCCTGCGCATCCCAAAGCGCAAATCCGTCGCTGATGTTCTCCAGCGACGCGGCAATTCTCGCCTCCGCCGATCGCAGACGGTGCTCCAGGGCGTCGTCCTGACCGGCATCCTGGACGATCGCATGCACCAGGGCACGCCCGTCGTACCGGAACGTCGTGCAGTGGATGTTCAGTGCGCGGGTCTCGCCCGAGGCCACGCGCTGCGCGCAATGGATAACGTGTTCCTTGCCTCCGGCAGCGAGGGCCATCTCGTCATCGACATAGCCGTGCCCGCCGGTCGTGATGTCGCCCAGGTGCAGGCCGCGCAGGCGGGCCTCCGGATGCCCGTAGAAGGCGACGGCAGCCGGATTGGCATCGACGATCCGACTGGATTCGGGATCGATGATCAGCTGGATCGGCGTGCTGTCGGCCTCGGAACCACCGAATGGACGATCGCCGATGGACGTTGACGGGCTGTCGTTTGTGTCTTCCGCCGAGGGCCGTGCGCTGACCAGGACGAAGCGCCTGCCACCCTGCAGCATGCATCGCAGCGTAAGGTCGACGGGAAACCGCCTTCCGGTGGCGGACTGGAACCAGCTCTTCAGCGACTGCGGCTGCGGTTCCCCCACTTCCACAGGGATGCTCGCCAGACATTCGAGCGACAGGCGACCATCGATATCCGTGAGATGCCGGTTCAGCAGCGCGTCGCGTCGGGTTTCCAGCCGCCGGCAGGCATAGTCGTTGGCGTCCGTGATGCATCCGGTGTCGACGTCCGCCACCATGAGGATCTCGTCCCCCTGATCGAAGAACATGCGAAGCCGATCGGGATCCTGCAGCCTGTGGTGTGGCTGCGCGCTGCGGCCCGCCCGGCTTGTGCCATCGCCCAAGCCGATCACCCGCTCACAAAGGTTAGCCCAGGTCGCCATGCTCTGAATGCGCCTTCGTATCCGCTTTGCATCGCGCCGATGCCGTTGGCACTGGTGCCGGATCCATGGACCGCCACCCGCCTATCTCACATGCGGTCCCGATCGATCTGTTCCCGGTAACTTTCATCTCCCACTGGCGTCCAAACGGCGGAGGTTGCTCGGCAGAGGTGTTCCCTGCCGGCTTCCCGCCAGCATAAAGGCAATCCGCTTCGTTTGAGTTAAAGGCGATACCCATTTTGCGGAGCCGACAGTATTGCGCCGCCGGGCCGGATCGGGCCGGTTCGTGGCATTCCCAGGGTTGTGGTGCACTAAGGATGGCAATGATGTCTGCCCCACTGCTGTGGAGGGCAATCGCCTAGAGATTCTCAGGGAGCAGTCTGCCTGATGAGATGTTGACTATTAGTAAACGAACTAAAGATTGCCAAGCCGTCCGCGGCGGCTCACCGGACTTGAGCCGCCAGGCGAGTCATGAAACAAGGACGGAACCCTCGCGGGTCTGGCGCGCTTCGGGCGAATGGCACGGATGTCGTCTGAAGATCGGGGCGGCGCCCGGCCGGTGGGTTCATTTTTCCCGATCATCACTATGGCCGCCGATGACGACCAGCGTAACGCTTCACAAGACCGGGCCGATCGCCCACGTGACGTTGAACAGGCCGGATCGCAAGAACGCATTCGACCGGCCGATGTGGCACGCGTTGACCAGATGCTTTACGGACGTCGCCGCTGACCCGGATCTGAGATGCGTTCTGCTGACGGGCGCTGGCGGTGCATTTTCGACCGGCGCGGATATCGCGGAGTTCGTGCATCAACGGGCCGATCCGAAGCAGGCCGAGGAATACGGGCACACCATGGAAGAGGCCTACCGGGCCGTTGGCGAATGCCCCATCCCGGTGGTTGCCGGTATCGGCGGGCCATGCACGGGGGCGGGGATGGTGCTGGCGTTGTTGGCCGATATTCGCATTGCCGGTGCCGGTGCCCGATTCGGCGCGCCGGTGAGCCGCCTTGGACTCTCCATGCCGTATCCTGAATTCTCTGTGCTGTTCGAGGCGGTGGGGGGCGCCCGGTCACTGGACCTCGTGCTGCGCGCTCGGCTGATCGACGCGGCCGAGGCCCTGATCTGGGGAATCGTCACCCAGGTTGTGGAGGATGACGCCGTCGGCGACACCGCTTTGCAGGCGGCCGAGGCCATCACCGACGGACCGCCGCTCGTGCACTTGGCCCACAGGAACCTGGCCCGGCGACTCGGCACCGGCGAGCCGCTGACGCCGGAAGAGCGGACCGAGACATACGCCTCGTTCGCGACGGCCGACTATCGCGAAGGGATCAGGGCGTTCCTGGAAAAGCGGCGACCTGCTTTCGTTGGCCGCTGAACCGGCGCCATGGCGGCCTATTGCGCCGCGTGCAAAGCCGCTGGCGCCAGATCGTCCAACTTGTGCAGCAGGTAATCGGCGTCTTCCTGCCTCAGGTCTTCGCACACCGACAGAACCCGTTCCAGGACCGTCCGGCTGAAGCTTTCGCGATCGTAGTCGGCGCCGCGGACATCGGTCGACAGTGCGACGTCCAGAGCCGCGCGCATGACGGTCAGCAGGCCTTCCGGCAATCCGGCCTTGCGATAGAGCGACCGCAATCCAAGCGATCCGGCGTCGTGCAGCAGCATCCGGGCATTCTGCAGCGGGACGTCGGCAAGAGTAGCGAAGGCCAGCTCGGTGAAGCGCATGTCGCCCATGCAGATGGCGCGGAGAACCAGGGACGGCGTCAGACGGCCGGACTTGTGCAGCTGAAGGATCAGCTCCTCCAGAGACTCCATATCCGTCTCGTTGCCGACGAGATTGACGGTTGCCCGTTCCCGAGCCTGCATGACGAGCTCGGTTGCCGTATCGGCCGACAGCTCGTGATGGGTGACCAGATAGTCCTTCAGGGCGTCTGAGACCTTGACGACCAGCTTTTCCGCGACGGTGAGCGGCAGTTTCGATCGCTTCACGAGCGGTGTGTGCACGCTTTCGTCTTCGCCATAACGATCGACGACAAGATTGAGCGTACTCTCGCTCAACTGCGCGGACTCGTTGGCGACAAGCTCCCGGATCACTTCCGGATTGTCTTTTTCCACCAGGGCAGTGGCGACCTCGTCCGACAGGCCCGCCCGCCGCGCGACGGCCGTCTGCTTGCCGGCCGAAGACTGGTCAAGGATCGCGACCAGATCGTTGTCGCTGAGGACGGACGAAAACTCGAGCACCGGCAAGGCCACGGTGTCGATGTCGCGTGCAAGCGCGACGGCGACATCATGCGGCAGATGCTGCGATGTCTTCAGATTGTTGGCCAGGGCTTCGCGGACGATGGAGGATGCGTCCTGGGCCATGACGCGGATGATGTCTTCCGCGAGCCGCCGGGAATCGTCGGTCAGCTCGCTGGCTTCCATCTGAGAGGCAACCTTGCCGGCGAGCCCCGCACGCGTGTCCACGGAAGGATTGGCCAGCAGTTCGTTGACGTCTTCGCGCGTGAGCGGAGTCTCGCGCCGTGCTTCACTGCTCATGTCGTCTCGTCGGCTCGGTTCATGTGCCCAACGGTCGTCGGCCCACCTATTGGCCGCGACACACGAGACGACCGTGCCACGGCCACAGTTAAGGGCGGCTTAAAACGTGACGACACCGTATCATTGCTCTGCCGGGCGGCGGTGAGGCCAATTCCGAGGCTCAGATCTGACGTCGGATCACCCGGGGTTGAGGGCAGCCTTGCCGGCAACGCCCTTGCGGCGGGCAAGTTCGGCATCGACCGATGCAAGATACGCAGCGAGGTCGAGAGACGCCTGCGAGACGACCTCCAGTCGGCGGTCTTCGTATGCGTTGATTGCCGGATGGTCCCGGCGCCACGCTTCGAGACGCTGGTCCCGCTCTTCAATCAACGCTGCGATCAGCGGGGCGGTCAGGCTGAGCAGAGCCGTTATCCAGCGGCCGACCGCTGGAAGGGGGCGGTCCATGTCGATGCTGAACTGGTCCAGCATGGCTATGGCGTCGGCGGCGCGGTACCACGTTTCGCCGGTGACCCAGCGGTTGACCGTGAACAACCGGTTGGGGCGCCCGTTGATATCGGTGGCGACGGCGATCAGGTGGCAGAGCGCATCGTTGGGATCTTCCGGCGGCCGGAAGTCGGCCAACGCGGCGGGACGGATGCCCGCCGGCATGCCTTGCGGCCTGAGGAAGGTGTGGAAATGGCCGAATTCTAACGGCGGCCGTTCTGCCTCGGGGTGGAGATGATAATAGTATTGGGCGTGGCTGGCCGGATCATAGACGTCGCCCGGTGGATAGTGCCGCCACGGCTCGCCCGGGAGCTCCGCGCCCAGAAGGTGCTCGACGACGGAGCGGCCGGTCTGTGCGATTTCGTGCGCACAGGCATCCAGCTCTGCGGCTCTGCGCCGCAGCACCGTCAGTTCAATCGCCGATAACGCGTCGAACACGAAAGACCATCATCCTGCAGGCTGGTCGCGAGCGGTACGCCGCCGTTCGGCCGCCTGGCGCCGTGTGTCGATCAGCTGCGCACAACCAGAACCGAGCAACGGGAGTGGCGCACCACCCGGGCGGCATTCGGCCCGAGCAGATAATCCTCCAGATCAGGGCGATGCGCACCCATAATGATCAGATCAACACTAAGGGTCTCGGCGGCATCGATGATTTCCTTATAGACGGACCCGTGGGCCACGAGGTGCCGGCCGGCCACATCGGCCGGGACATGATCGCCGGCAAAAGCGGCGATCCGCTTCTCCGCCTCGGCCATGGCCGTGTGCTCGAAGTCTTTGGGGAAAAACTGCCCCACGATCGACATGCCGAAGTCGGGCACGACGGTCAGCACGTGCAGGCGCGCCTGGGAGGATCGCGCCAGATTGATGGCGGCCGGCAGGGCGTGCGACCAGGAGCTTTCATCATTGAGGTCGAGCGGCAGCAGGATCTCGCGGAAATTCATGCTCGTCCTCCCCGGCTTTGAGTCACGCCGGAGCTGTCTGCGGCTGTACGCGTTCGCGGCGGCGGTTCTGCAGCACGATCACGCCGGCCAATACCAGCAGGGCCGGAATGAACATCAGCTCCTTCGGTGGAACGTCAAGGGCGACCACCACCTCGACGATCTCGAAGTCGAAATCGACGCCCAGGTCCTGGGCCGGGCTGCCGAACATGACGAAGTCGACGATAGCCCGGTCATCTTCAAAGCGCAGCTCAATGCCGGTCTCTGACAGCCGCTCTTCTCCGGAGCGGTCGCCTGCCCCCATGGGCAGCAGCACCGTGCGCGTCACCTCGTCGCTTTCCAGGGTCATGCCGTGGACGACCACGCGCAGGCTCTCATCGTCGCCCAGGCCTTCGGCAATCTCATGGACTTGGTTCCCGGCCACGCTTTCCAGCGGCGGGAAGATCATGTCCATCCAGAAGCCGGGCCGGAACAGCGTGAAGGCGACCAACAGCAGCACCAGCGACTCCCAGATGCGGCTGCGCACCATGAAATAGCCCTGGGTGGCCGCTGCGAACACCAGCATGGCCGTGGTTGCCGCAAGCACCGTCAGGATCAGTTCTACCGCACCGCCGATTTCGTACAGAATCAGCTGGGTGTTGAAGATGAACATGAAGGGCAGGGCCACAGTGCGCAGCGAATAGAAGAAGGCCGTGAAGCCCGTCTTGATCGGATCGCCGCCCGACACGGCGGCCGCAGCAAAGGATGCAAGCCCCACCGGCGGCGTCACGTCCGCCATGATGCCGAAATAGAAGACGAACAGGTGGACGGCGATCAGCGGCACGATCAGGCCGGACTGGGCGCCCAGAGAGACGATCACCGGGGCCATCAGGGCCGACACGACGATGTAGTTGGCCGTCGTCGGCAGCCCCATGCCCAGGATCAGGCTCAGGACCGCAACCAGGGCCAGCATCACCAGCAGATTGCCGCCCGAAAGGAATTCCACGAAGGCGGACATCACCAGCCCGATGCCGGTCAGACCCACCGTCCCGACGATGATGCCGGCCGTGGCCGTGGCCACGCCGATGCCGATCATGTTGCGGGCGCCCGCCACCATCGCATCGAACAGCTCCGCAAGGCCCCTGTTGAAGGCCGGGCCATAGGCGCCGCCGCCGCCCAGCAGCAGTTTCAGCGGCCGCTGGGTGATCATGATGAAGACCATGAAGATCGTCGCCCAGAAGGCCGAAAGCCCCGGCGACAGCCGTTCCACCATCAGGTTCCAGACCAGCACGACGATTGGCAGCAGGAAGTGCAGGCCGGACTTCACGGTGGGCCCAGGCTCCGGCAGCTTGATCATCGGCGATTTCGGATCGTCCAGCTCAAGCTCCGGATAGCGGGCTGCATAGGCCAAGAGGGCGACATAGGCGGCCGCGACGACCAGCGCGATGACCCAGCCGAAGGCCTCACCGGTCAACTGCTTCATGATCTCGACGAAGTGGAACAGGCCGACGGCGCCAACAACGACGTTGCCCAGCACCAAGGCGGCTGTGGAGATCACGCGGCGCGAATCGTTGCCCGGCGCCCGTGCGCTCGCTGTGCGCACGAACACGACCTGCGCCGCCACCACCAGGGCGATCGCGGCCAGCACCCAGCCGGACGCGTCCAGAAGCTGTGCCAACTGCAGCGCGAAATAGGCGATGCCGGCGATGATCAGCACCGACGACACCGTGATCAGGAACGCGATCATCTGCCATTTCGCCGGCAACGGCTCGCCCGGCTTCGGCAGGCCCTGCATGCCGGTCTTCAGCGCTTCCAGATGCACGATATAGAGAAGCGCGATGTAAGAGATGATCGCCGGCAGGAACGCGTGCTTGATCACCTCGACATAAGGGATGCCGACATACTCCACCATCAGGAAGGCGGCCGCACCCATCACTGGCGGCATGATCTGGCCGTTGACGGAGCTTGCCACCTCCACCGCCCCGGCCTTTTCCGAGGTGAAGCCGACGCGCTTCATCAGCGGGATGGTGAAGGTTCCGGTAGTCACCACGTTGGCGATGGACGAGCCCGAGATCAGGCCCGTCAGGCCCGAGGCCACGACCGCCGCCTTGGCCGGACCGCCGCGCAGGTGCCCCAACAGTGAGAACGCGACCTTGATGAAATAGTTGCCGGCCCCCGCCTTCTCCAGCAAGGCGCCGAACAGCACGAACAGGAAGACGAACTTGGTCGACACGCCAAGCGCGATGCCGAACACGCCCTGATCGCTCAGCCAGAACTGATCCATGGCGCGGGCAAACGACCGCAGCTCATAGCGGATCATATCGGGCAGCCAGCCGGCGTCGCCGAAGAAGACATAGCCCATGAACAGGAGTGCCACGCACATCAGCGGCGGGCCGAGCGACCGGCGGGTCGCCTCCAAAAGCAGGATCAGGCCGACGGTTGCGGCGAAGATGTCCAGATCGATCGGCAGGCCGGGGCGCCCGGCCAGATCGTCATAGAACCAGAAGCGGTAGCTGGCGCAGAACGCGCCGATCAGCGCCAGAACCCAGTCTTGCACCGGGATCCGCTGCCGCGGCGAGTGCTTCAGCGCCGGATAGGCCAGGAAGGCCAGAAAGACGGCAAAGCCCAGATGGATGGAGCGGGCCTGGGCGTCGTTGACATTGAGGATGCCGGTGATGAACGGCAGCGGCGAGGCGTACCAGAGCTGGAAGACGGACCAGGCGAACGCGGCAAGGACGATCAGCTTGGCAGCGACAAGGTTTGTCGGGGCCCTGGCGCCGGTGTCGGCGGCCGCCACCATCTCCTGCAATTCAGCGTCGCTGAGTTCCTTGCCCTTGGCCTCGGCTGTCATCCGCAACGACCTTCATCGGCGCCCGCGCGGGTGGCGGGGACTAGGTGATAGAAGAAGGGCGGGAAGGCCTTCTTGGCCATCCCGCCCCGAGACCGTTGGATCAGCAGTCCGTGCGCAGACCCGCCTCACAGTAGTACTGCATGGCGCCGTCATGCACCGGCGCTGACATTCCGGTGGTGGCCATGTCTTCCGGCGTCAGGGTCTGATAGGCCGGGTGCAGGCGCTTGAAGTCTTCGAAGTTGTCGAACACGGACGCCACGATCGTGCTCACCGCCTCGTCCGACAGCGCCGTCGTGGTTACGAAGGTCGCCTTCACACCGAACGTCACGATGTCGTCCGGGTTGTTGGCATACATCCCGCCGGGGATCGTGGAATAGGCGTAGAACGGGTTCTCTTCGATCAACTCGCTGACGATATCGCCCTCAACCGGAATGATGTGGCTTTCGCAGCTGGTCGTGGCTTCCTGGATCGTGCCGCTCGGGTGACCGACGGTGAACACGATCACGTCCACATTGTTGTCGCAGAGCGCCTGACTCTGCTCTGCGGTCGCCAGCTCGGACGTCTGGGCGAAGTCGTCGACCGTCCAGCCATAGGCCTCCATCAGCACTTCCATGGTGCCGCGGGCGCCGGAACCCGGATTGCCGATGTTGACCCGCTTGCCGACCAGATCTTCGAACGTCTCGATCCCGCTGTCGGCCCGTGCCACAACGGTGAACGGCTCGCCGTGGATGGAGAACACAGCGCGCAGTTCGGGGTTCGCCTCGGGGAAATTCTCATGGCTGCCATTGAACGAATGGAACTGCCAGTCAGACTGGACGACGCCCATGTCCATCTCGCCGTTCGCAAGCGCGTTCAGATTGAAGATCGAGCCGCCGGTGCTTTCCACCGACACGCGGATGCCATGCTCCGCCCGGTTGGCATTGACCAGTCGCTGGATGGCGCCGCCGGTCGGGTAGTAGACGCCGGTCACCCCACCGGTGCCGATGACGACGAACTGCTCTTGCGCGTCGGCCGGGCTGCTGCCCATGCCGGCGGCGCCGAGGGCGATCACGGCGGCAGCCGTCAGTACGGTCAACTGCTTCATATGCCTCCTCCATTCCTCATGGTCTGGTCTGCAGGATGTCCTGCGGCCGATCCGACATGGGGTCGGTCGGCGGGGTCTGGAACCCGCTGTCTGTTGGAGCCTTGGGAAAGGCCGGCACTCCTCCCGTTCCGGACGGTTTTTCCGCCCCATCTTGTCTGGCTGGCTCGCCTGGCATCGGTCGGCGGCCGGCCACGGGTTACTTTCGAACCCGTCGCGACTATGCCCACGCCGACGGGTGGCCGTCAACGGATGCACAATTTTCGAAGCATTCAGCGGGCGGACAGGTCGGCTTCGAGCCGCAGGAAAGCCGGTTCCCGGCGCAGAACCTGGACATCGGG
>JANQQD010000015.1 GCA_028285185.1 Anaerolineae bacterium
TCTGCTACCCATTGTCGCGATGAGACATTTCTCAACAATTAAGGTTAGTGCTTGAACTATCAATTCTTGCGTAATAACTCCGTCAAACAACTACAGAACACATATTCGACTTCTAATCGATCTCGCGAAGCGCGCCTTGGTTGTTGATTTTCGGCGCGCTTCGATGATGAGTTACAGTAGGAACCGCCGGCGTGAGCGGTCTCGCACCTATGCAGCGGCGTTTGTCTGCGCCTCCAGGGCAGCCGCCACCTGTTCCCTCAGTTGGTCGAGCAGCCCGATCACCTCGCGCGATGCCTGGTTCAGCGGTTCGAGAGCCAGAGTCGCTTCGTCCGCCCGCCCCCGGCGCAGCAGTGTCAGGACCCGCTTGCCGGCACTGTGGACCTGCTTGTGTGGCTCCGCGAGGTGCCGGTAGGCCGGTTGCGCTCGAACGATGTCTTCCGCCTGGTCATACCATTTGCCGAGACGGCAGCCATGGTGGTCGGGAACGCCGTCGGCGGTCAGGTCGCCGTAGCCCAGCAGCGCGTCGACGATCCGCTTTTTGAACAGCACATGGTCGTTCTTGGCGATTTGGATCACGGCGATGGGCCCAAGCTCAGTGAATTCGTCGAACCGGCTGGACATCGAGTCCGTCAGGTTGAACATCGCCTGCATCATTTCGTCCACGTCCGAGGTATTGCGGGCAGCGATTTCCGATACGGTGGATGCCGAACGCGCCAGTTCGGCGGTCGCTGCCGACTGTTCGGTCAGGATCGACGCGATATTGGCAATCTTCGATGCCGCCCCGTTGACGGACTGGGCGACCGATGACAGCTCGACCCCCACAGACCCGACCACGGTGCGTCCCTCGTCAACCGATCGTGTGCTTTCGTCCATGGTTCCGATGATCCCGCCAATTCTGCCCTGTACGGTGCCGATGCGGCTGCGGATATCGTCGGTCGCCTTGGCCGTCTGGTTGGCCAGACCCTTCACCTCCGCGGCCACGACGGCAAAGCCCTTGCCCGCCTCTCCGGCACGTGCGGCTTCGATGGTGGCGTTCAGGGCCAGCAGGTTCGTCTGATCGGCGATGGCCTCGATCTCGGCGACGATCTCGCCGATCTGGATGGATGCGTCGCCAAGGCCCTCCACCGCCGATTTCGCCGAACTCACCGCTGCGGTGATGGCGTCCATGGACCGGCTGGCCTCGTCGGCCTTGCCGACGCCGAGACCTGCGGCGTCTTCGCAGGTCCGGGCATCCACCGTCGCCTCGTTGCCGTTGTTCGAGATCTCGGTGATGGCCGCGCTCAGTTCTTCCACGGCGGAGGCCATGGTCTGCACTTCGCGTCCGGTTGTGACCAGCCTCTGGCGCATCTGAGTCATCCGGATGGTGGCTTCGTTGCCTTCCACCGATGCGGTGACGAATTCGCCCAGCGTGCGCAGCAGCAGGTGCCGGCGCTGTGCCTCCAGCTCGGCGCTCTCTGCCGCCCGTTCGGCATGAAGCTGGTCGATGCGGATCGCATTGTCCTTGAAGACCTGCACGGCCGCCGCCATCTCGCCCAGTTCGTCGCCGCGGTCGCGATACGGGATGTCGACGGCCGTATCGTTGGTTGCGAGCCGCCGCATGGTCGCCGAGAGCACGGGGATCGGGCGCAGCATGGCCCGAAAGACGACCAGTGCCACCGCCAGGCAGGCCGCGGCGGCGATGACCGTCACAAGACCCAGGGCGCGGATGACGCCGAACAGGATGGTCTCAAGCCTCTCCTTCTCCACACCCGCATAGAGAATGCCCAGCACGTCGCCGGCCGGTGAATGGATCGGCTGATAGATGGTGTAGTACGACACGCCGAGGATGACGGCCTCGCCCAGATAGGTCTCACCCTGGCGGACCATGGGAAAGACGGCGCCGTCGCGCCCCAACGGTGTGCCGACGGCACGGGAGCCGTCCGGTTTGATGATGTTGGTCGTCCGCCGCCAGAAATCGCGGGTTGCCGGATCCCAGGCAAAGACGGTTGCCGTTTCCCCCGTCAGGAAGCCGATGCGATCGATCGCGTCGTGGCTGTCGAAGTTTGGGAGTTCTGCGATTTCCAACCGGTCGACGACGTTCTCGGCGTCAAAGGTCACCTCCAAAGCGGGATACCGCTCTGCCAGAACCATTGCCGCCACGCGCAGGCTGGATGCCTGCCGCTCGATCACCTGCTGTTCGATCCAGCCCCTGACCTGGGCTATGGATGCGTATGACAGAGCGGCGGCGAAGATGAGAACGACGGAAATGGTGAGCAAGCTTGCCTTTGTGGTCAGACGGACCCTGCCAGCGGCGTTCTGCAGCATTTTGGCACTCCTTGGCTGCCTTCGTTCCGTTGTGCACCTCGTATCGGTCTTTGCGTCGGCGTCGAACCGCCACGGCCGACCGACAGTCTCTGTGTGTTGTTCTGCCCGTCGGGCACGTTCGATCGCCGATCGCGGCCGAGTGGATTCCGGCGGACTGAGCTGGGCATCATCGGCTGGCATCGTGACGACGCAGCCGGTCGACGGGAGGGAGACCACTGGCCGTCATCGATTGGATGAGGCAGTGGCGGGATTTCGGCGGAGCTGGTTAGCGTGTGGTACTGATTATCCGCACTACTGACGATTTTGGCCGCTGATTGTAAAAATCAGGTTAAATTCAATCTACGCGGTGAAGATGAAGCGGCATCAGGCCGGATGCGGAACCCTTTGCCGCACCCGGACGGGCAGTGCCCAGGCCGTCAGGCGGCCAAGGCGTTCCGGTGTGCGGCGATCCGTCTGGCGGTCTCGTCACCGCCTTCCAGCGGTTCGTCGAACGCCACATGCGTTCCGGCCTTGCTGTTCGCAACGACGTGAGCCGGCCACGTCTCGCCGGCCGGACCGCGAAGGGTGATGGCCTCGCCAACCGCAGGGACGGCCCCTTCGATCTCGACCAACGCTCCGCCGGCGGAGAGGCTGCGGATGGTGCCGGGCCGCAGGTCGTGCTGCCCGCCGGCCCTTGTGGGAATGGCGGTGTCGAACCGCTGGTGCTGTCGCCGGTCCGCTTCGTCGGTGGATGTGCGGACTATGCGGGTGATCGCGTCCGAGAGGCGCTGCGCCTCGGCGTTCACCTCACCGGATGCAGCCTTTACCCGCAGCGACAGGGTCGCCGCTTCCTTGGCCTCGTTGCGAACCTCGGTCATGCGCTCTGTGGTCTCGCGGGAGGCAAGGGCGCTCTGGTCGATGGTCCGGGAGATCTCCTGCGTCGCGTTCGTCTGTTGGTCCACGGCCTCGGCAATGGCCGTCGCGACGGTGTTCATGTCGCCGATTGTCTCGGTCACGTTACCGATCGCGTCGGCCACTTGGCGGCTGATGCCCTGGACGGCTTCGACCTGCTGGGCGATCTCCTCGGTCGAGCGTGCGGTCTGGTTGGCCAGGCTCTTGACCTCGCCTGCGACGACCGCGAACCCGCGGCCGGCTTCCCCGGCGCGGGCCGCCTCAATTGTGGCATTCAGCGCCAGCAGGTTGGTCTGGTCCGCCACGCGCCGGATCAGCTCGACCACGGTGCCGATCTGTTCAGCCGTCTGAGACAATCCGCCGACAGTGGCCTGGGCCTCGCCGGCCAGCGTCATGGACCGGTCGGCCACCGCCGTCGAATGCGTGACCTGGCGCCCGATCTCGCCGATTGACGCATGCAGTTCTTCAGCCGCCGCTGCGACCGTCTGGGCATTCGACAGGGCCAGATCGGCGGCTTCGGCCGCGCCATCGGCGCAGACGGCCATCCGATCGTTGAGGCCGCTCATGTCTTCGACCGCAGTATCCATCTCTGCGGCTTGGCCCATGACGGCAGTCAATGCCTGCTCCATTTCGCGCTCAACGGCACCAACCATGTGCTGTATGGCCCGTTTACGCTGTGCGGTCGCCTCCACTTCGGCGCGCTCGGCGTCCGCTTGAAGTTTCTGGATCTTCAAGGTGTTCTCTCGGAACACTTCCAGAGCGGCGGCCATGCGGCCGATTTCGTCGTTGCGGCTGGCGCGGTAAGCGATGGCTTCGTCGTTACCATTGCCGGCGGGTGAGGCATCGCCGCCGGCGAGACGCTGCATGCTGTGCGTCAGTTGGTCGACCGGTCTGACGATGCGGCGGCGCAGAATCCAGGTGACCAGGGCGATGATCATCACGCTGGTGCCGGCGATTCCGGCACTCATGACTGTCATCGTCCGCTCGAACTCGCTTAAGGCGTCGCCAATCAGGACGATGAGCTGCCGCCCTGCGTCGATGTCCGCGCGCTGCAGCGCCGCCAGCGCTTCGATCGCCGGCCCATCGTCAATGCGGACGACTCCATCGATTTCCACCGCACTCCTGCCCTCGTCGATCATCCGGCGGATGGTGCCGAGCGTTTCGGTGTATTGGTCCGCGACCCCTTCGATGGCGGCGAGAGCGGCCGTTTCCTCCTGCGTGATCGGAAGCGACCGGTATGCCGCCAGAGTGGCGTCGACTGCCTGCCGCGCCGTCTCGACGCGCTCGATCCGCGCAACATCCCGGCGGATCACCAGATTCTTGAACTGATGGATGAAACCGCCGAAGCCCATGGCATCACGCAGTTCGCCAAGCAGGTCGGCGCGTGTCAGCCCTTCGGGGTTTGAGCGGTCGGCTCGGATCGCCTCGGCCAGCGTGATCAGGCCATCCAGCGCAGGCGTGTCGTTGACGATGACGGCTCCATCGATCTCGTCGACCGTCGCACCTTCGGCGACCATGCCGACGGCCACGTCGATGCCCTCGCGATACTGCCGGATGACGTCGCGAATGGCCGTGATGGCCTCTTGCTCCGCCACCGAGAGCCCGAGGTTCTCGTACTCCTGAAGGTTGCGCAATGCGACGCCGATCGCATTTTCTACGATCGCAACGCGGTGCTCATCGTGGCGCAGCACATAGTTCTTGAACTGGTGGATCATGCCGCCGTAGCCGACGACTTCTCGGATCTCACGCAGCAGCTGAGCGCGGTGGGAGTTGGCCTCGCGGTCCATCAGCCACATGTCGTGGAGGCTGTAAACTTTCTGGCGTTCCATGAGCGCGATGCCGGACATCAGGCACCCGCTGGCAAGCAGAAGTACGATCACGAAGACGGACAGGCGGCGGATGGTCATGGGGGCTCTCTGTGGCGTACGGATCGGGATATCCCCGGGCACGCGCGTGCCGTCCTGCATAATTCCGTGTGCGGGTTAAAAACGGGTAATTGTGCGTTGCGTGCTAACTCGATCCGTCATAGGCGCGGATCTGTGCCATCGGCGATCAACCGTCCGTGTGCCGACGGCCGCAGTCGGATACGCGGGCAGAGGTCTGCGGTGGCAGCCCGACGCGCTGGTTCGAAAAGGCGCCGCCGCACGACCCAAACCGGTGGGACGTCGCGAGCCGGATGGGCAAGGTCCGAATCGCAGTTGCGGCCGGCCACCTGAGACGGTGACCGACCGCAACTGCGACCGGAATGGTCAGGCCGCGCGGACCTGTTCGATGAAGGAGGCCACCTCGCCGGACAGAGCCTCGCCCTGCTGCGCCAGTTCGCGGGCCGCGTTCAGCACGTCGCCGGCGCCCTGGCCGGCTTCGCCGGCCGCCTGGGTCACGCCGGTGATCGACTCCGACACCTGGCGGTTGCCGACCGAGGCCTCCTGGGCATTGCGGCCGATCTCCTGCGTTGCGGCATTCTGCTCCTCGATCGCCGAAGCGACGGCGGCCGAGACCTCTCTCATCGCCTCGATCTTTTCGTTGATCAGGCGGATGGCGTCGACGGTCGAACCCGTCTGTTCCTGCACCGCCTTGATCTGTTCGGCGATCTGCTCGGTGGCCTTGGCAGTCTGGTTGGCCAGTGACTTGACCTCGCTGGCCACCACGGCGAAGCCCTTGCCCGCATCGCCTGCACGCGCGGCCTCGATCGTGGCATTCAGGGCCAGCAGGTTGGTCTGCTCGGCGATGCCGGTGATCAGGCTCACCACTTCGCCGATGCTGTCTGCTCGCTGGGCCAGGTTCTGCACCTGTTGATTGCTGGTCTCTGCGGCATTGGCGGCCTGTTCAGCCATATCCGCCTGGCGCTGGACCTGCTGGCTGATCTCGCCGATTGAGCTGCCGAGTTCCGTTGCCGCAGAGGCCACATTCTCCACGTTGGCCGTGGCTTGCTCCGATGCGCTGGCAACAGTGGTGGACTGCTGGTTGGTTTCGTCAGAGATCGCGGTCAGGGATTCCGCGGTGGCCTGCAGCTCTGTCGCCGAGGCGGTGACGCCCTGGACGACGTTCCCGACCTTCGCTTCGAAGTCGGCGGCCAAGCGATGCATGGTGGCACGCTTTTCCTCTTCGGCCTTCCTTTCGGCTTCCTCTTGCTCCACGCGCATGCCTTCGATGCGGATGGCGTTGTCCTTGAACACCTGAACTGCCGCGGCCATTTCGCCGATCTCGTCCTGCTGGTTCTGGGCCGGCACCTCGGCCGACGTATTGCCGTCGGCGATCTTGCGCATGGCATCGGTCATGCTGACCACCGGGCGGGAGATGCCGCGGCCGATGACGAAGGCGGCCAGCGCGCCGATGACCAGAGCGATGCTTGCGACGATCAGCATGGTCGTGACGGCATCTTGCATGGCGGCGGTGGCCTGCGGGCCCAGCGTGTCCTGCTCGGCCTTGATGGCCAGCTTGAAGTCCTCGATCTCGCTGGCGATCTGCGGCCCGATCACGTCGAGCTCGCCGGAGATGATGGCGTTGCGCTGAAGGATCACGTCGTACACTTCGGTGAAGGCCGTACGGTATTCTTCGACAAGCTGCTCCACCTCTGTCGCCAGGCGTCGCCGCTGCGGGTTCTGCAGGCTGGACTGCAGCGTGGCAGCAGCCGTCCCCAGGGCTTCGAATTCCTGCAGCACCCGCTGATACGACGCCTCGTCGTTATCCACCAGGAAGCGCATGACGTAGAGACGCCCCAAGAGCAGATTGCGCAGCACGCGGCCGGCATAGACGGCGGCCTCGGCGTCGTCCGCCTCGAAGGCGCTCTCCATGATTTCGGTCAGCTTGCGTTCGATCTGGGGCCCGATCTGATTGAGCTGGCCGTTGACGATCTCATTGCGCCTTTCCTGCCGACCGACGACATCCTCGAAGTAGCTGGTGTACTCGGCAATCTCGCTTTCGACGCCCTGCAGCAGCTGGATGTGCTGGTCATCGACGACCAGCGTGAGCGCTTCTCCGATCAACTCCGCCGTCAGCGCCGCATAATGGCGAACCTCGTCCGCCTCTTCGGCCGTTCCGCGGATGATGAAGTCTTTCACGTTCATCCGCGTCATCAGCATATTGGCCTGCACCCGGCCCACCGCATTGGTGGCCCGTGCGAGGCCGCGATACTCACCAAAGCTGTCATTGGCGCCGTTGAGCGAGAAGTAGCCGACGCCGCTCGTCGCGGCCAGCAGCGCCAGCACGATGGCAAAGCCGGTCCAGATCTTGGCGCCGACCTTGAGGCGCAAACCCTTGAGCATTGGCTTGGATCCTTCATCATTTTCCGAATTTGGGGGCGGGAAGGAAGTTTATGTTCGGTGTCTTAATAGCTTGAACAACTGAAAGAACGGTAAACTGACTTATTAGACACAAAATCGATGCGAGTCCTCGCAAGAGTTGCGGCGGCAGGTGCAAATGCTGCCGAAAGAAAGATTCGTCTCTCGTACTCTCGCTAGGGTTTTGTCGTAGGATTTAGCGCAGATTTGGGCGGTATTGCTGTTGGATTCTATTTTGAATCTCTGCTCTCTTCCAGCAGACGCTGCACAGTATCAATCAGAGTCGTGCCTTCAACCGGCTTGGCCAGTGTCTGGTCCGCGCCCAGTTTCTTCGCAATTTCGAGATAGCTGAGTGCACCCGTCACCTTGCCCGAAACGGCAAGGATCCTGATGCCGGGATAGAGTGCGCGGATCTCGCGGATCGTCTCCAGACCATCTTTCACCGGCATGAAGATATCGGTGATCACCACGTCCACCGGGCGTTCACGCAGAATGGCCAAGCCCTCGCCACCATCGGCGGCCTCGAAGACCTCAAAGCCTGCTTCCTCCAGCGGACGGCGCGAAGCCAGGCGCATGGTGGCACTATCGTCAATGACGAGAATATGTGGCATCGCTCTTCCCGTCATACCTCCTTAGGGGTGGCGCGAATGTCTCTGAAGGTGACAATAGGCTGTGCAATGGGTACCGCAGCCAAGCGGCCCGCGCCAATACTATTCTGACGCGTGTTCGATCTTGCCTTTGATTAGGTTATCGAGCGGACTGGACCGTTGTCCGGAACCCGAATGCATCCACGTGTGAGATATTCAAGAATGCTTATTATTTGGGATGTGTGCCTGAAATCTTCGGATATGACTTGGCAACGGCCGAGCCGCTCGTGTGCCCAGGTCGGCACGGCCGTCCGCCGTGTGTCGCTGGAGGATGGCGCCGGTCAGGCAGTTCTCACCTGTGCGATGAAGCCGTCTACCTCGTTCGACAGCGTATCGGCCTGACGCGAAAGCTCGCGCGCGGCGTTGAGGACTTCGCTCGACCCCTGACCGGCCTCACCCGCCGCCTGCATCACGCCTGAGATCGCCTCGGACACCTGCTGCGTGCCCATAGACGCTTCCTGAGCGTTGCGGCCGATCTCCTGCGTCGCCGCGTTCTGTTCCTCGATGGCAGACGCGACGGCGGCGGAGACTTCCCTCATCGCAGCGATCTTCTCGTTGATCAGGCCGATCGCGGTCACTGTCGACCCCGTCTGATCCTGGATCGCCCCGATCTGCTCTGCGATCTGCTCGGTCGCCTTGGCGGTCTGGGTGGCGAGTGACTTCACTTCGCTGGCCACCACGGCGAAGCCCTTACCGGCATCGCCGGCCCGGGCAGCTTCGATGGTGGCGTTCAGGGCCAGCAGATTGGTCTGCTCCGCAATGCCGGTGATCATGTTGACCACCTCGCCGATGCTGTCGGCCCGTTCCACCAGGCTCTGAACCTGCGCATTGCTGGTGTCCACCGCCGTTGCTGCCTGTTCCGCCATCTCCGCCTGGCGTTGGACCTGTTGGCTGATCTCGTTGATGGAGGCGCTAAGCTCGTTCGCCGCCGACGCCACTGTCTCGACGTTGACCGAAGTCTGCTCCGAGGCACTGGCAACGGTCGTCGACTGACTGCTTGTCTCTTCCGAGATCGCGGACAGCGACTCCGCGGTCGACTGCATCTCCGTCGCCGCCGCCGTTACCCCCTGCACGACGTGTCCGACCTTCGCCTCGAACCCGTCGGCCAAGCTATGCATCGCGGCCCGCTTATCTTCCTCCGCTCGTTTCTTCGCTTCCTCTTGCTCTTCGTTCAGCCGCTCGATGCGGATGGCGTTCTCCTTGAATACCTGCACAGCCAAAGCCATGTCGCCGATCTCGTCGCCGCGGTCGCGCGAGGGGACAGAGACAGTATGGTCGCCGCCGGCCAGTCTCTTCATCACACCGGTCATGCCGACGATCGGTACGGCGATGCCGCGCCCGGTCAGCCAAGAGACAGCCAGACCGACGACGACACCGAGAACGACGACGATCAGGATGGTCGTCTCGGCGGAAATGATGACGTCCATCGTCTCCACCTTGACGGCCTCTTCGGCCTCGACCATCGCCGTCCGGATCGCTTCGGCATCGTGGATCAGCGCGCCGGACACCTCGACCATCTCTTCATGCACGAGCGTGTCCAACCGGACCATCTCCTCAAGGAAGCGGTCGAAACCTTCCTCATAAGCGGCGACCAGCGACACCAGCTCGGCTAACAGCTCACGCTCGTGCCCGGTCCGCAGCAGCCCCTCCAGTTCGGCGAGGTTGGCTTCAAGCTGCGCGAATTCGGCGTGGGCCGTGTCGGCATACGACCGATCTCGGGAAGTCAGCATGATGTAGGTGTTCATGCGCGCCAAGAGCGCATGCTCTTTGGCAATGCCGACCAGTGCTACGGCATCGGCGTTGCCTTCCGCCGCCGCTGCTTCGCGCAGGCCGTCAAGATCCGCGATGATCCCGTTGCCGCTGGGGCGCAGGGTTTCCACCAGCAGCGTCTCCATCTCCGTCTGCAGCAGTTCGGCCTCGTCGAACTCGCTCATGTAGTGTGCGAATTCCTCGGCAACGCGTTCCGCCTGGCCGTGGAGTGCGGGCTCGTGCTCCAGCAGATGCAGCAGTTCGTCCAGGTTCCCTTCCAAACGGACGGCAGCTGCGCGCACCGCCTGCGCATCGTCTTCGTGGCCCAGCATGGCGAATTCACGCGCATGCTTGACCAGGAGCAGGAACTCCGTTTCCACCTCGCCGGCCGCGCTCGCGACCTCCACATCGTGAGCATAGAGTTCGACGTCGTGGGCAACAGCTGTGAAGCTCAGATAGCTGAAACCACCGACGCCACCGAGTATGGCCAGCACGAACAGAAACCCGAACAAGATCTTGCTGCGAACAGAAATCCTGTTCAGCAGTCCGCCAGCGGTTCGTTTTGCGGCGGTTTCATGAGATCCCATAATCGCGTTACTCCTCAGAATGTCGGCTAACACCGATTTGATCTGTGGTTTCAAAGGGTTGGAGATCGCCAGATCGCCGTCCCGTGCGGACCGGCCAGTACCGCTTCCAGCAGAGAACGACGATGGAGGGGTTGGACCGGCCGATCGTTGCTGGGGAAGAGATCGGCGAAGTGGCCGACCGACTGCGCGGACGCCGGAGCCGGCTGTTTGAAGACCGTCCCGATCGCTCGCTTCGACGAAGGCGGTGTCGTCAGCGAGCTGTCGTACCGGTACAAGACCCGACCTTTGGCGTGAAGATTGTCGACCAGGTCCATCGGCGAGTGATGCACGTCCAGATCGGGCGCGCCCGTGTTCGGGGACGGATCGCCGCCGTTTTCGGGCGCGCAACCGCACTCGTATCCCCGATGGTGTGCGTCGGCATCCGATCGGGCAGGAGCCGCGCGAACGGCCGACAGGCATACTGGACAGGCGGCGGTCGGCGCCACAAAACCGAGCTTCATAACCTGTCTGCGCTTCATTGCCGGGCGACCTCGTTCGATTAAGTCACGAACGAACGTATACGTGGATCATTAAGACACTTCTAACATCGCAGGTTAGGGTCTTAATTATTTGAAGAATGGGAGATGTGACGGAGTCGGTTGGCGATCAGCGCACTTGACGCAGGTGAAATAATTGCGGAAGTTCTTAGAATATTATATAGTAATCTGTCTTCATATACCGAAATAACTGCGGGATACTTTTGGGCAGTTGTGCGGTTTCCTCATAATGAACCATGCGATTACCATAGTGTGTTGATTTTTCTTTGCATGCCGCGCGTGATTTTTCGGCGCATGCGCGTCTGCTTATTTGGGGAGAATCAAGGCAGTCAGGTATCTCATATCGCGAGTATTTTGCGACAACTTGTCACGCACGCATACCGCGATGGAATGCCACTGATCATCGACTCGCCCGGCTGACTTTCTCGTCAGCCTCGAAAGTTGGGCTATGGAGTACGAATGCCGTCGGAAAGCCGCCTTTTGGGGCGGCGTGTCAGCCGGCCGGACCCAGGGAGTTTACTCCGGTCGCATCACACTCCTGGCTCGGTTGAAAATCGCTGAGGGCGGCGGCGGCGGCGAACAAGGGCGCGCACGCTTTGTGAGCGCCCGTGTTCGCTCTGTGCTGCCTTGCCGTTATGCGCTGCGCACATCACCCAGGAACTGCTGCACGATACCCTTCAGCCGGTCGGCCTGCGTTCCCAGTTCGCCTGACGCCGACCGCACGTCGCCGGCGGAGCCGCCGGTCCGCTGGGCCGCGCTGCTGACGCCGACGATGTTGGACGAGACCTCGTGCGTTCCCTGCGCGGCTCTCTGGATGTTCCGCGCAATCTCCTGAGTAGCTGCGGTCTGTTCCTCCACCGCCGAGGCAACGGTCGCGGTGATCTCGTCGATCTCCTTGATGCGGCTCCCAATTCCCTCAATCGCATCGACGGCCGCCTCGGTTGAGGTCTGAACAGCGTTGATCTGCGACGCAATCTCCTCCGTTGCCTTGGCCGTCTGGTTCGCGAGGCTCTTCACCTCCGAGGCCACCACGGCAAAGCCCTTCCCCGCGTCGCCGGCGCGGGCTGCCTCGATCGTCGCATTCAGGGCCAAGAGATTGGTCTGTTCGGCGATCGATGTGATCAGGTCCACGACCTCGCCGATGCGCCGCGCCCGATCCGCCAGCTCTTGAACCTGCCGGTTGCTTGCGTCCGCGGCACCCACCGCCTTGCCGGCAAGATCGGTCTGCTGGGTCACTTGGCGGCTGATCTCGGCGATGGAGCTGTTCAGCTCTTCCGTCGCCGTTGCAACCGTCTGCACGTTGGTGCTCGATTCCTCCGACGCCGAAGCGACGGCCGCGGCCTGGCTGGTTGCATCGTCTGCAGCCGACGACAGGCTGTCGGCGGTGGACTGCAGCTGCGTTGCTGCAGAGGCGAGCGTATCCACGGTACCGCCCACGTCGGCGTCGAAAGCGGAGGTCAGCTGACTCACGCGTTCGCTCCGGCGGTCTCGGGCTTCCTGCTCCTGCGCCGCGGCGGCGGCCAGCTCCGCATTGCGGACCATGTTTTCCTTGAAGACCTGCACGGCGGCCGCCATTTCGCCGATTTCGTCCGCCTGGCCCCGGGCTGGCACCTCAACGGCGGTGTTGCCCTCGGCAATGGTGCGCATGGCGGCGGTCATGCCGACCACGGGCCGGGAGATGCCCCGACTGATGACAAAGGCGGCAAGCGCGCCGATCGCCATGGCGATGGCTGCCACCATCAGCATGACGGTTACGGCATTTTCCATGTCGGCAGTGGCCCGGGGCCCGAGCGTGTCCTGCTCCGACTTGATGGCCAGCTTGAACGCTTCGATCTCAACCGCGATTTCGGGGCCTATGACGTCCAGCCGGTCCACGATGATCCCATTGCGGGCGACGATGACATCGTAGACCTCGCCGAAGGCCGCTTCGTATTGCAGGACAAGCGCTTCGACTTCCGATGCAAGCGCGCGGCGCTGCGGGTTCTGCAGGCTTTCCAGCAGCGTATGAGCGTTTTCCTCCAGGGCGGCGAATTCCCGCATGACGCGTTCGTAGGAGGCGTCATCGTTGTCGACCAGGAAGCGCATGACATAGAGGCGGCCCAGCAGAAGATTGCGCAGCACGCGGCCTGCATAGACCGCCGCTTCGGCATCGTCCGCCTGGAAGGCGCTCTCCATGATCTCGGTTAGCTTGCGCTCGATCTGAGGCCCGATCTGGTTGAGCTGGCCGTTGACGATTTCGTCTCTGCGCTGCTGTCGCTCGACGACGTTCTCGAACTGCAGTGCGTACTCGGCGAGGTCCGTCTTGATCTCCTCCAAGAGGGCGATGTGCTCCTCCTCCACAACGACGTGAAGCGCCTCTTCGATCAGCTCAGAGGTCAACTCTTCGAAGTGCCTCACTTCATCGGCTTCTTCGGCCGTACCGCGAATGATGAAGTCCTTCACGTTCATCCGCGTCATCAGCATGTTGGCCTGCACGCGACCGATGGCATTGGTCGCGCGTGCGAGACCGCGATAGGTGTTGAAGCTGCTGTCGGCGCTGTGGAGCGAGAGGTATCCCACGCCGCTGGTGACCACCAGCAGGGCCAACACAGTGGCGAATCCAGCTGTGATCCGACCGCCAATCCTCAGTCGCATATGCAGTTTCATGGCCATTGCCTTTCGATAGAAATCTTAGGAAGCACGACAAATGCGGTTTCTGAAGAAAACTCATTAAACCTCAGACTGCAAAAAATCGGTTAATAGTCCTCCTAGATTAGAATTTGTACAGATGTGATACTGCTTTTTCCGGAATGGTGAAGACTCAGCCAGGATCGATGCCATCCCGACCATGCCGCCGCACCGCTATCGGCTGCCCGCCCCTCCTCGGAAGACCAGCGTGGCGCTCGCGGCATAGTTCCAGGCAAAGCTGGCGACAATCGCCAGAACCTTGGCGACCATCACCGGCACAACGAATGCTGCGAGCCAGATCGTCAGCGACGACAGGCCGAGCCCGACCGTTGCGACAGCCACATAGCGGATGCCCTTGATCCATGCGGCCCGCCCGCGCGTCCCGTCGGCGAATGTCCAGGCCTTGTTCATGAGATAGCTGTTGGTCGCAGCGACCAGAAAAGCGGCGATATGGGCGGGCAGTAGCCCCCAGCCCACCCAATAGAAAAGGGCTGCGAACAGGGCCATGTCGATGGCGGTGTTGGCGATGCCGACCAGCGCGAAACGAAAGGCCCTGGGGCCATGGGCGGCCAGCCTGGTTCGCAGGCCGGATCCCGCCTCAGTCATCCTCGCCCAGGCCGTAGGTGCGGCCGACCAGGTAGGTCGGCCGTTGTTTGGCCTCATGATAGAGCCGGCCCAGATACTCGCCGATCACGCCCAGGCTGATCAGCTGAACGCCACCCAGGAACAGGATGACGACCATCAATGAAGCATAGCCCGGCACGTCGACGCCCAGCACGAGCGTGCGGATGATCAGAAAGGCCGCATAGACGAAGGCGGCCAGCGCGACGACGGCACCGGCATAGCTCCACAAGCGCAGCGGCACCGTGCTGAAGCCCGTGATCCCGTCGAGCGCGAAGTTCCAGAGCCGCCAATAGTTCCAGGTGCTGCTTCCGGCCGCCCGTGCTTCGCGGTCATAGTCCACGCCGGTCTGGCGGAAGCCGACCCAGCTGAACAGGCCCTTCATGAAGCGGTTGCGCTCCGGCAGGTTGCGCAGAGCCTCCACGACCCGTCGGTCCATCAGCCGGAAATCGCCTGTATTCTCCGGGATCGGCAGCGCCGTCAGCCGGTTGAACAGCCGGTAGAACAGCCGCGCCGTGGCGCGCTTGACCGGGCTGTCGCTGTCGCGTGAGCGGCGCACGCCGTAGACGACGTCGAACCCTTCCCGCCATTTGCCGATGAAGTCGGCGATCAGTTCCGGCGGGTCCTGCAGATCGGCATCCATGGGGATCACGGCGTCGCCGATGGCGGCATCCAGACCCGCGGTCAGCGCCTGTTCCTTGCCGAAATTGCGGGCAAGGTCGATCACCTTGATGCGCGGATTGCGGGCCCGATGGTTCAAGAGCGCTGGCAGGGTGCCGTCCCTGCTGCCGTCGTTGACGCAGAGGATCTCGTAACTGTCCGCGACCGCCTCCAGCACCGGCTCTACCCGCGCGAAGAAGGTGTCCAGGACCGACACCTCGTTGTACATCGGGACAACGACGCTGATCGCAGCTGCTTCCTGATTTGGCCGGTCCTGGGCGATGTCGTACGGCCGTGGCTGCATGGATCGAACCTGTGGCGGCGCATCCGGGTCCGGCGGTCTTGCTAGCCGGTCCCGTAATACGCCTTGTACCAGTCGACGAAGCGGGCCACACCCGTTTCCACCGGGGTCGATGGGCGATAGCCGACGGCCGTGGCCAGATCATCGATATCGGCCCAGGTGGCGGCCACATCGCCCGGCTGCATGGGAAGCATGCGCATCTCCGCCTTGCGGCCGAGATGGGTCTCCAGAAGCTCGATATAGCGCATCAAATCCACGGGCCGGCTGTTGCCGATGTTGAAAAGGCGAAAGGGCGCCGTCGCGCTGATGGCCGGATCATCGTCCGGCGCGTCTGGAACGGGCGCGGGAACGTGGTCCAGACAGCGCAGGATGCCGTCGATGATGTCGTCGACATAGGTGAAATCGCGCTGCATGCGCCCTTCGTTGAACACGTCGATGGGCTCGCCCGCCAGGATGGCGCGGGTGAACTTGAACAGGGCCATATCGGGACGGCCCCAGGGCCCATAGACAGTGAAGAAACGCAGGCCCGTCACCGGAATGTCGAACAGGTCGCTATAGGCATGGGCCATCAGCTCATTGGCCCGCTTGGTAGCAGCATAGAGGCTGATCGGGTGGTCGGCCGCCCGGTGCACGGAGAACGGCAGTTGCCGGTTGGTGCCGTAGACCGAGCTTGTCGAGGCATAGACCAGATGGCAGCAGCCCTGAGCGCGGCACCCCTCCAGCACGTTGAGGAACCCGACGAGATTGCTGTCGGCATAGGCGTGCGGCTGATCCAGGCTGTAGCGCACGCCCGCTTGGGCGGCGAGATGCACGACCATCTCCGGTCGGTGCTCGGTGAAGGCCGCCGCCGTGGCCGCCCGGTCGGCAAGATCGACGCGCAGGTCCGTGAAGCCCCGATGCTGCTTAAGCCGGTCCAGTCGCCGTTCCTTCAAGGTGACGTCGTAATAGGGGCTGAGATTGTCGATGCCGACAACGGCCTTGCCCTGTTCAAGAAGACGCAGTGCAACGAAGTTGCCGATGAAGCCGGCGCTGCCGGTTACGAGGATGGGCATGGGACGTGGCCCCTACGTCGCATCCGAAGGCGGACGCGTGGGCGGGTCTGATAGCACAGCCCCCGGATCGCAACCAAGGCGGCGGGCAGCCGATTTGCCGGCGGGCACCGCCGGTCAGCTCTCCGAAGCCGGGTAGTTCAGCTCGATTTTGACGCCATTGGGGTCCGTCACGAAGATCTGGCGCAGGCCGAGATCGGGAACCGTGCGCTGGCGGGCCGTGATGCCCCGTGCCTGCAGACGCGCCGTCATCTCGGCATGTCCCGTCCCCTCGAAGGCAATGTGGTCGACGGCCCCGGTCCGCACACCGGTGTTCGGCGGGACGGTCATGTGGCCGCGGCTCTCATCCCGCTGAGCGACATGTACGACCGCACGGTCACCGAGATAGAGCCAAAGCCCGGGGAAGGAGAAGGGCGGCCGGTCACCGACGCTGAGGCCCAGGACGTCCACATAGAAGGCGCGCGTCGCCTCCAGGTCGTCGGTGACGACCAGATAGTGGTTCAGGTTCTGCAGGGGCATCGGCTCACTCCCGGCGTCAACGGCCAAAGCCGCTGGCGAGGCTATGGCTCGGTGCGGGCATAGCGGTCTTCGAAGCGGATGATGTCGTCTTCGCCAAGATAGCTGCCCGACTGGATCTCGACGATGCGCAAGGGGATCCGGCCCGGGTTTTCCAGCCGGTGGCGGACGCCCAGCGGGATGAAGGTCGATTCGTTCTCGCTGAGCAAGCGCACCTCGTCGCCGCACACGACGCGGGCGGTGCCGCTGACGACGATCCAGTGTTCGGCCCGATGGTGATGCAGCTGCAACGATAGAGCTGCGCCAGGGTTCACCATCATATGCTTGACCTGGAAGCGGTGTCCGGCATCGACCGTCTCGAAGTATCCCCAAGGCCGATAGATCCGGGCATGGTGCAGGGCCTCCGTCCGTCCTTCGGCCTCCAGGCGGTCGACCAGGGCGCGAACGTCCTGCACGCGATCCCGCGCCGCCACCAGCAGGGCGTCCCGCGTATCGACGATCACCAAATCCTCAACACCCAGGGCCGCAACCAGTCGGCCCGAACCGCCGCGCAGATAAGAGCCACGGGTGTCCACGGCCAGCACATCGCCGATCACGGCGTTGGCGTCGGCATCCTGGTCCGCGATCTGCCACAAGGCCGACCAGGTCCCCACATCGCCCCAGCCCATGTCGACCGGTACGACGGCGGCGCGGTCGGTCTTCTGCATGACGGCATAGTCTATGGAGTCGGACGGGCTGGCAGCGAAGGCTTCCGCATCCAGGCGCAGGAAGTCGAGATCGCGGTCGCCGCTGTCCAGCGCCGCCTCCACGGCCGCCAGGATGTCGGGGCGGTGACGGCCCAGCTCCTCCAGATAGCGGTCGGCGCGCAGCACGAAGAGGCCGCTGTTCCAGTAGCAGTCACCCCCTGCCAGCATCGCCAACGCTGCGTCGCGGTCCGGCTTCTCTACGAAGCGGTCGACCGCGAAGGTGCGGGCATCACCGTCGAGAGCCGCACCGCGGCGGATATAGCCGTATCCGGTCTCCGGCCCGTCGGGCACCACGCCGAAGGTGACCAGATGGCCGTCGGCGGCCAGGCGGTGCGCCCTGTCCATGGCGTCGGAGAAGCTGGCCAAGTCGCCGATGACATGGTCCGACGGCATCACGGCCATCACGCCCGACGGCGTCGACTGCCGGACGATGAGGGCCGCTGCGGCGATCGCCGGGGCGGTGTTGCGCGCCGCCGGCTCCAGCACGATGTCGCCGGGCGCGACATCGATCTCACGCAGCTGCTCGGCGATGATGAATCGGTGCTCCGCATTACAGACCAGCAGCGGCGGATGGATGTCCGGCCGGTCGGCGAGGCGGCGGGCGGTCTGCTGCAGCAGCGTCTCTTGCCCGACCAGGCGCTGCAGCTGCTTGGGATAGCCTTTGCGCGACACCGGCCACAGGCGCGTGCCTGCCCCGCCGGAGAGGATGACCGGGTGGAGGCTGCCCGGGGGCCGGCGTATCGTCTCGGTCATGACCGGCGCGATGCGGCCAGCAGGACGCCGGCCCCCACCAGCATGCCGCCGCTGACGCGGTTGATCAGCCGCTGGCCCGACTCGGTGCGGGTCAGGAAGGCAAGTTGCCGGCCGGAAACGGCGTAAAGCGTGAGAGCCGCAACCTCCAGCATCAGAAAGGTCGCCCCCATCACCGCGAACTGCGGCAGGGCAGAGGCATCGGATTGCAGGAACTGCGGGAAGAAGGCGGTGAAGATCAAGATGGCCTTGGGGTTGCCGGCGGCAATCAGGAATTCCTGGCGCGCCAGCTCTTTCAGGGCCGTTGCCGGCCGGGCATCGGCCGCAGCCGCGAAGGTCGGGTCGGGCCGGGTGCGCCAGAGCCTGATCCCCAGATAGACCAGATAGGCAGCGCCACACCACTTGATGACGTGGAACGCCAGTTCCGATGCGGCCAACAGGGCGCCCAGCCCCAGCGCCGTCAGCGCGATCATGACCGCGAAGGCGGCCAGACGGCCACCGCCCGCCAGCACCGCGCGCCCGAAGCCGAACCGCACGCCGTTGGACATGGCGAGCAGGTTGTTTGGCCCCGGCGCCATGTTCAGGGCGAACGATGCCGGCACGAAGACCAGCCAGATTTCCCAAGGCATCGCCGTTTTCGCTTCTGTCCTTAGCGCAGCCGACATGCCCTCATGGCCGAGGCGACGGCCGCGCGCAAGAGGCAATCGACACGGCCGTCGGCTGCCTTCGGCCTGCGCGGCGCGAGTTTCGGAGCACCGCCTGCGTCAGCGGTCGGCCTCCACCTGCCTCTCAGCATAGACCAAGATTTGGCTGACGGTCGTGCCGTCTTCGGACAGAGGCAGGAACAGAGTCTGGTCATCCACCAGCTGGCCGTCTGCGGTCTGGTACCGGCGCGGGTCGAACAGGAAGGTTCGGCGGACGCACACGGCCTCGTAACAGGCCAGAACATCGTCGACGCTGGGCCCGAAATAGGCGTCGCGGACCTCAAGGCCGGTCGGATCGCGCCCGCGCTGCTGCACCTCTTTTGTGCCGACAACCCGGTAACGCAAGCGGATCCGGCCGTCGGCATCTTCGCCGTCCACATCGACCAGCGTGATCCGTGGCAGGTGCCTGGGAAAGTCGACCGGATCTATGTCCGCCCGCCGAGGCATCGCCCTGTCGCCGCGCCGGTCGTCCCAGTACGCGAAAAGCTCTCGCATCCGCGGCGGACAGTCGGCCAGGAAAGATCGGTCGGCGACAACGCGATCGCGCGCCGGTTTGTGCGGATCTGCCTGGCGGCGGGTCGGCAAGCCAAGTCCTCTCTCCAACCACCCAAAGATGGAAGGGTCGGTGCGTTCCGGGCACATCGCGCCGGCGAAGGGCCGGCACTGAGACTCACAGGAGTGGCGGCGGAATATCCGTCGAACTGAAAGTCTCTAACCTATTCGCAATCTTCAGGCAATCTGTGAGTGCATCTGCATTGTCGCAATGCCCGTCCTAGTACTAGGCCCGTCCGTAGTGTGTCGGGTCTCGTTGCCACTGTGGGCCGCCCGCTCCAAGAAAGGATCGGTATGTTCTACATCCGCCCGGTCACCGGGATGGCGGCTCCGGTAATGGCGCGGGCGGCGTCAGAGCAGAGGAACAGGATGACGTCGGCGATCGCCTCGGGCGTGACCCAGGTGGAGAAATCCGCATCCGGCATGGCGTCCCGGTTCTGGGGCGTGTCGATGATGCCGGGCAGGATGCTGTTGGCGCCGATGCCCTTGCCCTTCAACTCGGCCGACAGGCTCTCGGTCAGCCGCATCACGGCGGCCTTCGACGCGCTGTAGGCGGCGAAGCCTGCGGGCGCGTTCAGGCCTGCGCCCGCGGCCACGTTCACGATGCGCCCGGCGCCCTGCGCCAACAGCACGGGGGCCACCGCCCGGCATGTGTTCAGCGTCGTGCGTAGGTTGATGCTGAGCATGAAGTCCCAGGTCTCCAGGCTCTCTTCATGCACGGCCGGGCCGGCGCGGAAGCCGCCGACTGTGTTGACCAGGATGTCGATGCGCCCGAACCGTTCCTGAGCCCCGGCCACCATGGCGTCGACGCTGTCGGCGCTGGACAGGTCCACCCCGCCGGCCAGCCAGTGATCCGATGAAGATGCGAGATCCGGATAGGCCGCCGCCAGGCGGTCGGCGGACCTGTCGATCAGAATCAGATGGGCGCCGGCCCGATGGAACGCAGTGGCGACGGCCCGGCCGAGGTTTCCGTTTGCCCCGGTCACGATGGCCACTTTGCCTTCGAGAGTGTGCATCGAATTCATCCTTCCAGGGTTGCAGGGCCCCCAGGCGCGGGTGCCTGCGCGTCAGTAGATCTTTGACTCATTGACGCCGCGCTCTTTCTCATAGACATGCACGAAGTATCCGCACATGGGGTTGCGTTGCAGATATTCGCATAGGTAATCCCGGCAAGCGAGAGAAGCATCCCGAATCATGTATTGCCACAGCGGCTGCATGCTTCTTGTCTTTCTGTCTCGATGGCCGATGCTCACGCTCCCAGCCCATTCCAGTTGAAAGCCGGAAAGGTAATTCTCTGCATAGTGCTGAAAGACATGCTCGTCATCGATGCTGACGCCGGCCTTGTTCTCAAAACACAGGCGCAGTTGCATACTTGCGCTCCTTCGTCTGTTACGGCATTGCTCGATCGACGGGCAACATGGTCCAAGGCGCATGCTCCATCAATCGCCGCGGCGTCCCACTGGAGATGCCGAAATCTCACGATTCTGTGAGAGCAGGTGTCTTCACCATGTCCCCGGGCGCTCTTAAGTTTGCGCGGTCAAGGAACAGCGGACGGTTTGGCACTCTCCCGGCCGCCGCATAAGAAGAGGCGCCACCGAATAGCCCCGAACAGGGGCTATTGCTTCGATCGCGCGGCACGGGCCGTATCAACAAGGGGGTAGGATTGAACGGGACCGACGTGCCGGCGCAGACTGCGCCGACTGGATCTTTGCGGCCCAGGCTGATGGGCCGCCGCCTGATCTTCTGGACCCTGACGGCAAGCATCATGGCGGCAGTCATCACCGCCATGGCGACCGTGCTCGGCAGTAACGGGTTGACGGTCGCCGAGGCCGGCATGCTGGCGCTGTTCGCGCTCAACACGCCTTGGGTCGTGATCGGCTTTCTCAATGCCCTGATCGGCCTGATCGTCATCCACGGGAGCCGCGATCCGGTCGGTGCGGTGCTGCCGGTCGAGCGGCCGCAAGGCGATGAGCCGATCACCGAGCGCACCGCGATCGTCATGCCGGTCTATAACGAGGTGGCCGAGCGCGTCTTTCGCCATCTGCAGGCGGTCGTTCAGACCCTGGACGAGACGGACCAGGCGGACGCCTTCGACATCTTCCTCTTGAGCGACACACAGGTTCCCGAGATCGCGGCGGAAGAGGAAGCGCGCTTTCAGCGGTGGCGCGCAGAGGATCCGCGCCCCGAGCGACTGCACTACCGCCGGCGCATCGACAATGCGGGTCACAAGACCGGCAACCTGAGAGAGTTCTGCGACAGCTGGGGCGATCACTTCACGCACATGGTGGTGCTGGATGCCGACAGCGTGATGTCGGGCGAGGCGATTGTGCGGCTGGTGCGCTACATGCAGAAGAACCCGACGCTCGGCATTCTGCAGAGCCTGCCGGTGGGGCTGCCGACCGCCAGTGCCTTTGCCCGCATCTTCCAGTTCGGCATGCGCCATGGCATGCGCGCCTACGCGACGGGCGGGGCCTGGTGGCAGGGTGACGAAGGCCCCTATTGGGGGCACAACGCGATCTTGCGGCTGGCGGCCTATCGCGACCACTGCGGCTTGCCTCGGCTGCCGGGTAAGCCGCCGCTGGGCGGCGAGATCCTGAGCCATGATCAGGTCGAGGCGGTGCTGATGCGCCGGGCCGGCTACGAGGTCCGTGTCCTGCCGGTGGAAGGGGGCAGCTTCGAAGAAAACCCGCCGACATTGCCGGACTATCTGAAGCGCGACCTGCGCTGGTGTCAGGGCAACATGCAGTATCTGAAGCTGCTGCACCTGCCCGGCATCCGCCCGCTTGGGCGGCTGCAACTGGTGTTGGCCATTTTGATGTACGTGGCAGCGCCGCTCTGGCTCGGCTTCCTCATTCTGGGGTTCTCACAGGCGGTGATCGGCGCCCTGATGCCGTCGGCAGCTGCGGCGACGTCTGCCGTCGCCATTGCCACGCCCGAACTGGCGATCGGGCTGTTCCTAGTGATGATCAGTATGACACTGGCGCCGGTTCTGTTCGGTGTGGCCGACGTGCTGCTGGACCGGGACAAGCGGCGGACTTACGGCGGCGGTGCGGCAGTCGTCGGGGGCACCGCGGCGCAGATCGCCTTCAGCGTGCTGCTTGGCCCCGTTCTCAGCGTGGCCCATTCCATCTTCATCATCGGGTTGTTCTTCGGGCGCACGGCGCGGTGGGACGCGCAGGTTCGCGACGGCCACCGCATTTCCGTCCGGCAGGCAGCAGCTGGGTTGTGGCCGCAGACTCTGGCCGGGATAGCCATCGTGGCGACCCTGGCTACCGTCGCGCCATCCGTGCTGCCTTGGGCAGTGCCGATCTGTTCCGGTTTGCTGCTGTCGATCCCGTTCGCCTGCGTGACGTCCAGCCCGGCCTTTGGCCGATGGCTGCAGGGGATCCGGTTGTGTGCCACGCCGGAAGAACGCCAACCACCGCCAGAAGTGCGCATGCTTGGCCTTTGCACCGGGGCCGCCGATGTCGTTTCGGCGGCGCCGGAGCCCCATCCGGTGGCCGAACCGGTGGCGGTGAGGGTCAGCTCGTCATAGGGCTGCGCGCAGCGAGCGCGCCAATGCCGGCGCGCAACAGCGCCAGCGGGACCGTCGGCGCGGCCGCTTCGCTGCGGGCGACGCGGTCGGTGACGACCGCATAGGGGAAAAGCCCGCGCGCGTCATAGCCGATATGCTGAGACCAGCCGGGCAGCAGTCGGTCAATCAGCCAGCAGCAGTCCTCGACGGACGCGGTGTAGGCCCGGGGGCCTTCCCCGGCAAGCGTGTCGGCAAACGCGTCGGCGATGGCACTGTCGATCGCCGGCTCATGACCTTGAGCTTGTTCCAGCTGCTGCAACAGCGTGTGCAGACCGGGCGCCACGTCAGTGCCCCGTTCACGGTCAGGTAGTTGTCAGGATACCACACAGCAGCGATGGCCGCCTCACTGGGCTGCCAGTGAGACCTTCGGTTTCGGGCTCGGGACCTCGCCCGCCCCGATGGCCTTCGCCAGTGCTTCGGGCGGCACCGGCCGGCTGAAGAGATATCCCTGCGCAAAGGCGCACTCGCGGGACCGGAGGAAATGGAGCTGCTCTGCCGTCTCCACGCCTTCCGCCACGACGTGAATGCCGAAGCTCTTGGCGAGCGCGATGATGGCGTCCACCACCACGGCGTCGTCGGCGTCTGTGGTGATGTCCATGATGAACGACCTGTCGATCTTCAGCCCGTCGATCGGCAGCCGCTTCAGATAGCTGAGCGAGGAGTATCCCGTACCGAAATCGTCGACCGACAGATGGACCCCGATTTCCCGGAGCGCGTGCAGGCGGTGGTTGGCCTGGCGCTCGTCATTCAGCATCAGACTCTCGGTGATCTCGATCGTCAAACGGTCGGCCGACAATCCGGTCTCGCGCAGTACTTCGGTCACCAGGCGCGGATAGTCGAACTGCTGGCACTGCATCGCCGACACGTTGACCGAGACGCCAAGACCGCTCAGCCCCTCCGCGTCCCAACGGCAGGCCTGGGCGCAGGCCGTGCGCAGAACCCACTCGCCAAGCGGAATGATCAGGCCGGTTTCCTCGGCGATGGGGATGAAGACGTCAGGCGGCACCATGCCGTGGTCGGGATGGGGCCAACGCAGCAGAGCCTCGACACCGACCATCCGGCCGGTGGCGCTTTCGACAATCGGCTGATAGTGCAGGGCGAAGCCGGATTCATCGAGCGTCTGGCGCAGCTGGCGTTCCAGCTCGCGACGCTTCACAGCGTTTGCGTTCATTTCCGGCTGGAACAGCACGAAGCCGTTGCGGCCGGCATCCTTGGCCCGGTACATGGCGATGTCGGCGTTGCGCAGCAGGCCCTCAACGCTGTCGGCATCGTCGGGATAGAGGGTGATGCCGATCGAGCAGGTGATGAACTCTTCCCGGCCGTCGAGCGAATAGGGAATGGCCAGCTCACGCAGGATCTTGCGTGCGACCGTCTCGATGTCGGCCGCATCCGAGAGGTTCGAGACGACGACCGTGAACTCGTCTCCCCCCAGCCGGGCGACCGTATCGGACGATCTGAGACAGGTCTCAAGCCGGCGCGCGGCCTCGGCAAGCAGCTGGTCGCCCGCGCGATGGCCAAGGGTATCGTTGACCGACTTGAACCGGTCCAGATCGATGAACATCACCGCAAGCAGCGTGCCCGACCGTTTCGTCGCCGTGATCGCCTGCGACAGCCTGTCCAGGAACAGCGAGCGGTTGGGCAGGCCCGTCAGCGCATCGTAGTTGGCCTGGTGGCGGATGACGGCTTCGGCGCGCTTGCGTTCCGTAATGTCGATGCCGCTGGCGACGACATAGTTGGTCTGGCCGGTCGGGGTGTGCAGCACGGAATTCGACCAGTCGACGATCCGGACGGTTCCGTCCTTCTGCAGAATGATGGACTCGTGCTGCGCTGGTACGGAGGCGCCCGTGGGGTCGTCGAACCATCCGCGCATCGTCCTGCTGTCTTCCTGTGTCAGCAGGAAGTCGAACACGCGCTTGCCCCGAACTTCGGCGAAGCTGTAGCCGGTGAGTTCGGAACACGCTCTGTTCCAGCGGATGACGCAGCCTTCGCGATCCAGCACAAGCAAGAGCGCGGCTTCGCTGTCCAGCACGGCGTCGACGAAATTCCGCTCGCGCGTCAGGGCGGCTTCCGCCTGGCGTTGGGCCGTTATGTCCTGAACGACGACGATGCAGGGCGTATCCTGCGAGCTGTCATCCGGTGTCCAGGCGACATTGACGGCCGCCCACACGCACTGCCCGTCTTGGCGGCGGTACCGCCACTCTTCCGTGCGGCCAGCGACCTCGCCGCCGTCCACGAGTGCTGCGAAGCAATTCCGGACGTCTTCGAGATCTTCCGGATCGACAAGGTCGAAATAGCTGGTCCCGGTGATGTCGGCGATATGGAAGCCCAGCATTTCGGAGAAGGCGGCGTTCGCGAAGCGGATCGTGCCTTGGCGTCCGATCAGCAGGATGCCGGCGCTGGAGGTCTCGATCAGTGACCGGAACCGCGCTTCGCTGCGCGTGAGAGCCCCTATGGCGCGCTCGTGCTCGGCGATCAGCCGCTGGCGCTGGAGTGTGCGGCATAACAGCGCCGGCAGCAGGTCGAGGTATCGGCCCGACTCATCAAGCGAGATGCAGTGCTCCGCGCCACGCTCCAGCGCTTCACCTGCCAGGGGAGCCATAGCGCTGGTCAAGAGCACTATGCTGGGAAGGGTGGGCCAGTCCTGCGCCAGGCGGGACAGAAGACCGAGCCCCTCCATGTCCGCCAAGCGGCAGTCGATCAATGCCACGTCGAAGCTTTCATGGCCTTCGCGGGCAAGCAGTGCAAAGCCGGCCGGACCATCCGTCACGACCTCGATCGGAAAACCGGCGTCGCTGATACGGGCCCTCACGGCATCGGCCAGGTCCGGGTCGGAGAGGAAGCAGAGGACACGGGCGAGCACGCGGATCTCAGAGGCGAACACTGCGTCGTCGGCGCTCTCCGCCCCCGGCATGGTTCCGTTTCCCGAGTGGCCGTTGCGTCCGGGTGTCGATTGCCCGTGGTCCAGGCGCGTACGGCCCGGATGGCGCCCGCCATGCGGTACTTCGGTAACGCTTACGGGGAAGCGCAAATCGACTGGCGGGGTCTGATCAGGCAAACGCTGCACATGAAGCTCTGGTGCAAGAATGTCGCTCGTTGAAGCCGAGCATCGGCGCAAGAAGCTAATTTTCGTTTAATCGCTTGCGCGTGCGATTGGTTTCGAGCATTAACGCTGATCTGACAATGCACGCGTCTGCAACCTTAGCGATTTAGGGCTACGGCTGCGTCAACATTGGTAAATGAAACGTTAACCATGTAGCCATATGCTGTC
>JANQQD010000030.1 GCA_028285185.1 Anaerolineae bacterium
AAGGAGAATGCCGTGACCATACGGCGGAAGGGAAATCGGGTTGCCGTCTCGGCCGGCGTCAGCGTGGTTGCGCTGATGGCGGTCGTGGCTCCGGTGGCCATGGATTTGGACGGTAACCATCTCGCGCTTTCGCAGGCTCTCGCCGATGAGGGTGGAGGCGAGGGCGGTGGCGGCGGTGAAGGCGGTGGCGAAGGCGGTGGTGGTGGATCCGGCGGCGGCGAAGGTGGCGGCGGCGCCGGCGGCGGTGGGGACAACGATGGTGGCGGGGACGGCGGCGGCGGTGGCCGCGGCGGCAACGTTGGCGACCGCGACGATGCCGAAGCCCGCGGCGGCAGTTCGGCCGGTGGACTCGGCGTTGGATCGGGTCAGAGCGGGGGCCAGAACGCAGGCAGCGCCCCGGGTCAGAGCGGCAGCGGTGCCGGTTCAAGCGGTGCGGGAGATGGTTTCGGCCGCGCCGGCGGACTCGAGCAGGTCGGGCCGGATCTGAGTCAAGATGAAGAAAGAGACATGATTTCAAGAGGTTGGGAGTGAGTAGATACAGTTCCGATCATCCGCGACGTAGGCTTGCCGTACCCCAGGGCAGACGCGCGGAACCGGTTTGCCGCAGCAGAGACGGTCGAAGCCCGGCGACGGCGTCGCGCCCCGGGCTGACGTTGCTTATCGTTGCAGTGACGGCGATCGGGGCATGCGCATCCGCAGGAACCGTGGGAACGGCGGGAACGACCCGCTCGGCGGATCGAAGAGCGCTTCCACCTCTCATGACCGAGATCGACGTGCAGATGGCCGACCGGACGCTGCAGTCGGCCCTGGAAGCCGAGGTCAGCGACAACAGTCGCAGATGGCACAACCCCCGATCTGGCGCTGCCGGGAGCGTAACCCCGGTGAGAACCTACCGCACGGTCAGCGGTGTCTTCTGTCGGGAATATGAAGAGACAATTACGACCAATGGCAACACTGAGACCCGCCGCGATACCGCCTGCCGCGATCGGCAGGGCGTGTGGCAACCCCTTTAGGGCAAGGGTCGACGGAATGACCCAAGAGATCGCACGCCCCCCAAGCGACGAAGACCTGACGCGTCATCGGCTGTGGGCTGAGGGCGCCGAGGGCGGCGTGCGTGGCGATTTCTCCTTCGCCGATCTCAGCGGCCGGGATCTGTCGCGTCGCGAACTGAGCGGCGCAAAGATGACCGGTGCCCAGCTTGTTTCCGCCCGCTTGACGCATAGTCGATTGAGAGGTTCCGACCTGTTCGGAGCCGACCTCAGGGATTGCGACCTTCAGGGCGCCGATCTGTCCGAGGCGGACTTGCGCGGTACGCTGCTCGCCGGTGCGCTGTTCCGGCATGCGCGGATGCGACGTGCCGATCTGCGCGCCGGTGCGCTGATGGACCGCAATGTTGACGATGCAGAGATTTGTCACGGACCCGCAGATGGGCGCGATGTCACCATCGTCGATGCCGATCTCGCCCATGCCAATCTGGCAGGAAGCCGCCTGTCTCATGCCACGGTCAGCGGCAGCGACCTTACGGGCGCGCGGCTGCAGCGCATCGACCTGCGCGAGGCCGATCTGTCAGGCTGCGTCCTGCAGAACGCGGATCTCAGCAATGCCGATCTTCGCGGCGCCGACCTTTCCGGTGCGCGGCTCATCGGCGCAATCCTCGACGATGCGAGCCTCGATGGCTGCTCGTTGCGGGATGCCGACCTAGTGGGCATCGATCGTTGGCGTTGCGATCTCTCCGGCGCCGATACCACCGGCGCCCGCTTTGCCAAGCGCCTCGATACGATGGCCAGCGAGCTTCTGCGCACGATCTTCGATCACGAGCGCTGGATCTCGAGCCTTGGCCGCAAGGGCATGCGCGCTGACCTGGAAGGCAGCGATCTGAGCGAGGTCGACCTGCGCCACGCCAACCTCGCCGGGGCGAATCTGCGCGGCGCCCAGTTGACGGGGGCCATGCTGGATGCGGCCAATCTGATGCTGGCCGACCTTTCCGGCGCCAATCTGGACGGCGCGAGCTTGCGCGGAACCGAACTGGCGGGCGCCAATCTCAGCTATGCCAGCCTGGTGGGCGCAGACCTTTCAGGGGCGCGGATGAATCCGGCGCCGTTGCGGACGGCGACAGGCAAGCCGACCGGCCGCTTCTGGTCGACGAACCTGCAAGGTGCGGGCCTCAGGCACGCCCATATGCCGGATTGCTCTCTGGTCGGCGCCAATTTGACCAATTCGGACCTGTCGTTGGCGGACCTGCATGGTGCCGACCTGCGGGCTGCCAATCTCGCCGGTGCACGGTTCAACGAGAACGATCTGGCTCACGCAATCCGCCCGGCATAGCGCCCGTCGTCCTCCACAGTGCGCGCTGCAGGGCGCGCGGCGACCCACGCATCATGGCCCCAGTCTGAGGGAACCCACGACGCTGTCGAACATGGGGCGAAACTCGTCCAGGCGCCGCACGATGGTATTGCATGTGAAGGTATAGACCGTGCCGTCGGCCGGCCGGAGCAACATTCGGGAATAGACCGCCTGATCGGGCGCCTCGAACGTGAATTCCAGCGAGGCCCAGTCAACGTCGTTCAGCCAGACGATCTCCTGTGCCTTCCAGTTCAGGTGCGGCAGCACCGTTTCCAGCCCGCGGGCGACTTCGTTGACGAACCGGTCCATATCGACGGGCTGGGTCACGTCGAAGGGCAGCCGCCCGACCGCGATCGTTATGCCCAGCGTGTCGTCAGCGGTATAAGCGAATTCGGGCGTCGAGCCGCGGCGCGGGTACTTTAACGCCAGCTCCTGCGCCGTCATCGCCCGGAATTGCGCAGGCAGAGCGAACGAGAGCCGGCCGCCGTAGAAGCTTACCGTCTCCGTTCGCGCCGTCTGTGGGAGAACGAGGGTCGCGGCCGCGATCAGCGCCAGAGTCCATACCCAGCGTAGCGCATCGGCAGCGTGTCTGTCCGACATGATCCTCGAAGGCCGGGCCATACACCCCTCCCCATTTCAGGGAACAGGTCGCGGTCCCCGCAGGCGGGAGCGATGCGCCTTGCCGCCATGACCCCGCAGAGCTACGCTACCGAATTAATCTCGCTTGGTTGTCGCAAGCGCCCCCTTGGGTCCGTGTAACCGACCGACGGGACGAAACCAACCACCATCTAAAGTCGGGGAGACCGTCGATGAACACACGCAAGCATATCGGCTTGGTGTTGACGGTCGCGGCACTGGTCGGTGCGTCCGCCGCGGCCGAGGCCCAGCAATCCGCGATCTACAGCTCCCTGGATCGCTTCCATCCGGTGATCGCCGAGAACGGGATGGTCGCAACGCAAGAGGCGATGGCGACCGAAATCGGTGTCGACGTCCTGAGGCGCGGCGGCAATGCGGTCGACGCGGCCGTGGCGGTCGGTTTTGCGCTCGCCGTGACCCTGCCGCGCGCCGGCAATCTCGGCGGTGGCGGTTTCATGATGGTCCATATCGCTGAGACGGGAGAAACCGTTGCCATCGACTATCGCGAGCGCGCGCCTGGCGCATCGTTCCGCGACATGTATCTGGATGCGGACGGCAATGCCGATCCGGAGCTTTCCCGCTTCACACAACTTGCCGTCGGCGTGCCGGGCACGGTCGCGGGTTTGGCCCTGGCGCATGAGCGCTACGGCAGCGGCGCATTGACGCTGGCGGATCTGATCGAGCCGGCGATCGGCCTCGCCGAAGACGGCATCGTCGTCACGGGCGATCTCGCAAACTCCCTTTCCGGGCTGCGCGAACGGCTGACCCGCTGGCCCACCAGTGCCGCGATCTTCTACCAAGACGACGGTTCGGACTTCGCCGTCGGCGACACCTTGGTCCAGGCAGATCTTGCGGCTTCGCTGAGCCTGATTGCCGAGAACGGGCCGGGGGCCTTTTACGACGGGCCGATCGGCGAAGCGATCGTTGCCGAACTCGCCAAAGGCAACGGCATCATGACCATGGACGACCTGCGGGCGTACGAGCCCGTCGTCCGCGAACCCGCGGAAGGCGACTATCGCGGCTACCGCATCGTCTCGATGCCGCCGCCTAGTTCCGGCGGCATTCACATCGTCCAGATCCTGAACATTCTGGAAGACGTGCCGATGGGCGAGCTCGGGCACAACAGCGCGCAGGCAATCCACTGGATGGCCGAAGCGATGAAGCTCGCCTATGCCGACCGCAGCGAGTATCTCGGCGACCCCGATCACTGGGACGTGCCCATGGCCGGGCTGACGGCCCAGGAATATGCCGATGCGTTGCGGGCCGAAATCGATGCCGACCGCGCGCGCCCGGCCGAAGAGATCGGGCCCGGCGACCCGGTTCCCTATGAGAGCGAAGAGACGACGCATTTCTCCATCGTCGACGCCGATGGCAATGCCGTGGCCAACACCTATACGCTGAACTTCAGCTATGGCACCGGACTGGTGGCGGA
>JANQQD010000051.1 GCA_028285185.1 Anaerolineae bacterium
TTGCAGGTGACCGAGCAGGTGTGACACCCGATGCATTTGTCGAGGTTCAGCACCATGGCGATCTGGGCGCGGATCTTCATTGGGCTGCCTCCATCCGGGTCTCGGCCTGTTCGGAGCCGTCCAGCCAGTCGACCCGGCTCATCTTGCGCACGATGATGAACTCGTCGCGGTTGGCGCCGACCGTGCCGTAGTAGTTGAAGCCGTAAGCCTGCTGGGCGTAGCCGCCGATCATGTGCGTCGGCTTCAGGACGGCGCGGGTGACGGAGTTGTGGATGCCACCGCGCTGCCCGGTCACTTCCGAGCCGGGCACGTTATGGATCTTCTCCTGCGCGTGGTACATCATCACCATGCCTTCCTTGACCCGCTGCGAGACGACGGCCCGGCAGACCAGCGCACCGTTGGTGTTGTAGGCCTCGATCCAGTCGTTGTCGGCGATGCCCGCCTTGGCAGCGTCGACCTCGCTCATCCACAGGATCGGACCGCCGCGGGACAGCGTCAGCAGCAGCAGGTTGTCGGTGTAGGTGGAATGGATGCCCCATTTCTGGTGGGGCGTGATGAAGTTGAGGACGACCTGCTTTTCGCCGTTGGGCTTCCTGTCGATCACCGGCGCGATGGTCTTCAGGTCGACCGGCGGGCGGTAGACGCAGAAGCCCTCACCGAAGGCCCGCATCCACAGGTGATCCTGGTAGAGCTGCTGGCGGCCCGTCAGCGTGCGCCAGGGGATCAGCTCATGCACGTTGGTGTAGCCGGCGTTGTAGCAGACCTTCTCAGACTCCAGGCCTGACCAGATTGGGGAGCTGATGATCTTGCGCGGCTGGGCGACCAGGTCGCGGAAGCGGATCTTCTCGTCCTCCTTCGGCAGCGCGAGATGCTCATGGTCGCGGCCCGTGGTGCGGCCCAGCGATTCCCAAGCCTTGACCGCCACTTCGCCGTTGGTCTCCGGCGCCAGCATCAGCACCACTTCGGACGCGTCGATGTCGCTGTCGATGCGGGCCATGCCTTGCGTCGGCCCCTCTTCGGTGACGACGCCGTTCAGGCGTTTGAGCTGCTCCACTTCGTGACCCGTCTGCCAGGTCATGCCCTTGCCGCCGTTGCCGAGCTTCTCCATCAGCGGCCCAAGCGCGGTGAAGCGCTTGTAGAGGTTGGGATAGTCGCGCTCGATCACCGCGATCTGCGGCATGGTCTTGCCCGGCTGGGGTTCGATCTCGCCCCGCTTCCAGTCCTGCACATCGTAGGGCTGGGCCGTCTCGGCCGGGGTGTCGTGCAGGATCGGCGTCAGCACGACGTCCTTCTCAGTGCCCAGCACCTCTGGTGCGACCTGCGAGAACTTCTCTGCGATGCCCTTGAAGATCGCCCAGTCCGTCCGGCTCTCCCACAGCGGGTCGACCGCGGCCGACAGCGGGTGGATGAACGGGTGCATGTCGGAGGTGTTGAGGTCGTTCTTCTCGTACCAAGTGGCCGTCGGCAGCGCGATGTCGGAATAGACAGCCGTGGTCGACATGCGGAAGTCGAGCGTAACCAGCAGGTCCAGCTTGCCCTCCGGTGCCGCATCGTGCCAGGCGACCTCCTGCGGTTTCTGGCGGCCGTCCTCGCCCAGGTCCTTGCCCTGCACGCCGTGGCTGGTGCCCAACAGGTGTTTCAGGAAGTACTCGTGCCCCTTGCCGCTGGAGCCGAGCAGGTTGGAGCGCCAGACGAACAGGTTGCGCGGCCAGTTCTTCTCGTTGTCGGGGTCTTCGCACGACATGGCGATATCACCGGCCTTGAGTGCGTCGACCAGATAGTCCTTCACCTCCTTGCCGGCCGCTTCGGCAGCCTTGGCGATTTCCAGCGGATTGGTCTGCAACTGCGGTGCGGACGGCAGCCAGCCCATCCGCTCCGCGCGCACGTTGTAGTCGATCAGTGCGCCGTCCCACGGGCCCTCCGGCGCCGTCGGCGAGAGGATCTCGTCCACCGTCAGCGTCTCGTAGCGCCACTGGTCGGTATGCGCATACCAGAACGAGGTGGAGTTCATGTGCCGCGGCGGCCGGCCCCAGTCGAGCGCAAACGCCAGCGGCAGCCAGCCCGTCTGCGGGCGCAGCTTTTCCTGCCCCACATAGTGCGACCAGCCGCCGCCCGACTGGCCGACGCATCCGCACATCACCAGCATGTTGATGATGCCGCGGTAGTTCATGTCCATGTGGTACCAGTGGTTCAGCCCGGCGCCGAGGATCACCATGGACTTGCCGCCGGTCAGTTCGGCATTGCGCGCGAACTCCCGCGCCACGGTGATCACGCGGTCGCGCGGCACGCCGGTGATCCGTTCCTGCCAGGCCGGCGTGTAGGGCAGGTCGTCGTCGAACGACGTGGCCGCCATGTCGTCG
>JANQQD010000053.1 GCA_028285185.1 Anaerolineae bacterium
GGTCGGGCTCTATCTCGGGCTCGGCTGGCTCTGGCTGGCGATCCCGGCCGGCCTGGTGGCCTGGGGGGCACTTTACGTGATGATGGCGCCGGAAGGCGCTTTCGACCCGCGCAAACGCAAGATCGAAGAGACCATGGCCGGTGTGCCGGAGCAGTTCCGCAAAGAGATCGCCGATGCCGAAGACCGCATCAAGGCGGTGCGCAAGACGGCCTACGCCTTCCCCGGCGACGAGCCGATCCGCGACGACATCCTGAAGATCACGGAGCACGCCAAGGCGATCCTGGAGGATGTGCAGCACCAGCCGAATGACTACAACCGCATGCGCAAGGCCTTGACCCATTATCTCGGCCATGTGGAAACGATCGCCGGCCGGCTGACCTATCTGCGCAAGCAGGGCGGCGACGATCCGGAGCTGATGGAGCGTAGCCGCGCCACCGTGAAAGACTTGGTCGGCGTGTTCGAGCAGTACCGGTCGAAGATGCTGGAAGACGAGGTCTTCGATATCGACGCCCGCATTGCTCTGTTGGAACAGGAAATCGGCGGCGAAGACATCGTCGCCAAGCTGAAGCGCGACCAAGCGGCGAGAGCCGCGGGCGGCGGAGGCGACGGCGCCGCTTGACCGGGCGGCATCTGCGCGATGACGGCCGACCTGGAGGTCCTTGAGGATCTCTCGGAACGTTACCTCAGATTTGCAGTCGTGGAGGCGCAGGGCAACTCACCGCTTTACGAACGGCTGGCGACTTTCGCTTCACACTCCCCAGAGATCCTGAAGTTCCTCGCCTCGCTGCCCGCCGACCGCCGGCAACCCAACCTGTTCCTGGCCGCCGTTCGCCACGTTGCGGGTGTTCCGCAAGACGGGGATGGACTGGCAGCCGTGCTGCGCGAAAGGGCGCAGGAGGTGAGGCACGTAATCCTCACCCGGACGACGCAGACGAACGAGCCTGCGCGCTGTGCCGTTCTGCTGCCGCTGCTGGCGCAGCTGCCGCAACCGCTGGCCCTGCTGGAGGTCGGCGCTTCGGCGGGGCTCTGCCTCTTGCCGGATCGCTACGGCTATGACTATGGCGCAACCTCGGTTCGCCCCACTGGCCCTGCGGGGCGTGACCTTCCGGTCTTTCTCTGTCGTGCGTGCCCGACGACTCCGGTTCCGTCCGCGGTGCCGGAAGTCGTCTGGCGCGCCGGACTTGATTTGAACCCCATCGACGTCCATTGCGAGGCGGATGTCGCCTGGCTGGAAACGCTGGTCTGGCCCGGCCAGGAAGACCGGGCCCGCCGGCTGTGGCTTGCCGTCGGGATCGCCCGGCGGGACCCTCCGCCCGTTCGTCGCGGCGACATCTTCCGGGATCTCGAGGCGCTCGCGTCCGAGGCCCCGCAGGAGGCGACGCTTGTCGTCTTCCATTCCGCGGTCCTCAGCTACGTGCCGGACCCACGCCAGCGCGAAGAATTCGCCGCTGCCATGATCGGGCGGAGAGCCGTCTGGATCAGCAATGAGGCGCCCAACGTGTTTCCGACAATTACCGGGCAGGCGCCGGAACCGGCGGCACCCGGCAGTTTTCTGCTCGCCGTCAACGGTGCCCCTGTGGCGTGGACGGGGCCGCATGGCCAGTCGATCGACTGGCTTGAGAGTGGCAGGTTGGACGTGTGAGATCGCCGATCTTTGCCCGGACCGGTTCCGCCTACCCGATCCGCGTCGCGGTCAGCCGGTCTTCGTCCAGTGCGATGCCGAGCCCTGGGGCCTCCGACAGTGTGAGGTGAGCGTCGGCGTCGTGCGCCAGGGGTTCCGCCAGCACGAAGTCGCGGCGCTCCGGCGACCAACTCGGTGGGTCGAAGGGGAATTCCAAGAAGGGGCAGGCAGCGGCAGCGCCGGCGGCCAAGTGGGCGTTGGCCAAGAGGCCGATGCCGTTGCCCCAGGTGTGCGGCGTGAAGACTAGTCCCTTGGCCGCGCAGTGATCCGCGACGCGGCGCAGGCCCGTAATGCCGCCCACCAGCGTCGCGTCGGGCTGCAGGACGTCGAGGCAACCCTCGTCGATCAGATGGGTGAGATCGTGCGGCTCCCGCGCCATCTCACCGCCGGCGATCCGCAGCGACGTCGACGATCGCAGAGCCTGCATGCCGGCCCAGTCGCCCCGGTGCAGCGGCTCCTCCAGCCAGTAGACGTCGAGGTCCTCCAGGGCACCGGCGACGTTCAGCGCGTCCTTGAACGACCACGGCGGTGACGTATCCCAGGGCATCCGCCATGCCTGGTTGGCATCGGCCAGCAGAAGGGCAGAGGGACCCAGCGCTGCCCGCGCGGCCTCCATCCGCGCGATATCCTCGCGCCAATCGGCAGCGCCGAGACGCAGCTTGATGGCCTCGAAACCCTGCTGGCGGATGAACGCCACCTGGTCCGCCGTGGCCTGCGGGGGAAGGCGCATGCCGGTCGATGCGTAGAGCCGGAGACGTGGCGTGTGCCCGCCCAAGAGCCGCCAGCACGGCTGGCCGGTGATCTTGCCGAACAGGTCCCAGAGTGCCAAGTCCAGCGGCCAGCACCGGCCATAGTGGAACGATAGCGATTCGATCACCCGATTGTGGCGATCCAAGTTTCGCGGGTCGTGACCGATGAACAGGTGTTCGTGGCCAGCAAATCCCAGCATGGCGTCGCCACTGCCCACGCCTTCGAGACCCTGATCGGTGATCACGCGCACGACGGAAGCGTTGAACCGGGTGCGGGGCGCGGAATCCCACGCGGCCGGAAACGGTGGATCGAGCGGCAATCCGTGATGGCTGACAGTGATCCGGTCGATTTTCATCGCTGCCTCCTGTCGTGGCACCCCGAGGCGATGGTACCGGCTGCGGCACTGTTTGGCAGGCGACCAGCTTAGCTGCCGTCAGTGTCTTGAGCGATGGCGGTTTCGCAGCCTTTGGGCAACAAGGCTTGCCGCGGCCCGAGAACGGCCGATTTGCATGGTGGATTTGTGAACATTAAGAGTATGTATCAAAATCTTTGTCCAAACTGAGCGTGCCGCAGGGGGCAGACTGCATGGTGTGCCGGCCATGAAGCCGGCGGTCGTCGCCCCCGGCGGATTTGAACGCACCGGAGTGACCAGCGAAATCTCCATGAACGAAGCGGATATCGACCGCCAGCTCGCATCGTTTGTCGACCAGACCGGAACGCATCTTGCTGGTTTCGACGTCCTGAACTATGCCCCGCCGATCTGGCCACACCTCTATCTTCTGGATGTGGTTGCGAACGACAGGCTCATGGTGCGGGTCATCGGACAGGGTATCCGTGACGTCGTGGGGCGCGCTTGCGTTGGCCTATACCTCGACGAGTTCATGCACGGGCCGCGCAGCCAGGATGTCATCAAGACCTATGCGGCTTGCGTCCGCGACGGACGCGCCGTGTGCATGTCGCAATGCGTCATGCTGCCGGAAAGGCCTGTTGTGACGATCAAGGCCTGTGCCGTCCCCTTGTTCCAGGGGGGGCATGTTGCAAAGGTGACCGGCGTTATGCACGGCATTGCCACGCGTGCCCTGTACTCGCTGGACGAAGCGCGAAGCAGCTTCGAGGCCCATTGGATGCCAAGTACGCGGATGGAGACGTCCGTCACCGGCTGAACCGTGTGCCGGAGGGCCGGCGTCGTGTCTCCTGCACCACCTGGGCATCGTCGCCATGAGTGCATCGGGACGAGCCAATGCATCGGCGATGACGCGTTCGATCCAGACGGCCTGGGCCGCAGCGTCGCAGCTCGCCAAGCTGTAGCAGGTATATTTTGTTAGCTATCTTATTTTTGATTCTGTGCTAGTCTAAGCAACCTAATTGAGTTGTGGCGCCTCCGCATTGCCAACAACCGACTACGGGGCATGGGACGCTATGGAGGTGGAAGGGCACGGATGATCAGGGACGGTCCCGAGGTCCGCTCGGAAATCGACCATCACCTCACATCGTTCATCGATCGAACGAAACACCAGTTGGGTCGCTTCGACGTCCTGAACTACGCCCCAACGCTTTGGCCGCATCTCTATCTGCTTGAGGTGATGGAGAATGAGCGACTGATGGTGCGAATTCTGGGCCAGCGTGTCCGCGAGGTTGTCGGTATGTCGTGCGCCGGCCGTTACCTTGACGAACTGATGCACGGACCGAAGAGTGGGCATGTCACGGCGACCTACCAAGCCAGTGTGCGCAATGGCTGCGCTTTACGCATGCATCAGTGCGTGATGCTTCCCAAGCGGCCCATCATCACCGTGAAGACCTGCGCCGTGCCGCTGTTTCACGGGGATCGTGTCGCCAAGCTGGCCGGTCTGATGTACAGCCTCACGGCGCCCGCGCACTATGGCGTAAGGGCGCCGCAACGCAGCTTCGAGGTCGAATGGGCGCCTCGAACGCCTGCTCCGCTCACGGTTGCCGGTTAGGGACAACCCAGGGGCGGGACGGCGTTTCTACCAGCGCATTGCCGCGACTACGGCATCCGGGCGGCAGCCTGTCTCCGCTATGGCTGCAGCAAGGCGGCGCGGATCCGGCCGCCCTGCGGCGTCGCACTCCAGATCGTCACGGTGGATGCCGCCGGCAACAAAGACGCTGTCGATCCCGATCGCCTGCGCTCCGGCGATGTCGGTGCGAAGGCTGTCGCCGATCGCCAGCATCCGGTCCCGTGGGATACCGGGCATGAGATCGAAGCATCGCCCATAGATCGGCGGGTGCGGCTTGCCGTGGTAGGCGACGCGCCCTCCCAACTCTTCATACCGCTGGGCCATCAGGCCGGCGCAGATGGCCAGGATCTCGCCGACATGTACGACCAGATCGGGATTGGCGCAGACCATGGGCAGCCCGGCAGCGGCTACCCGCTGCAGCATCGGCTCGTGGTCTTCCAGCGTCTCTTCCCAGTCGTCGATGCCGGTCGCGAGCACGAAGCTGGCCTCTTCCGGGGCCTGGGCTATGGTCAGCGGCAGGCCTTCGTAGACATCCGTGTCGCGCGGTGGACCGAGATGCAGGCATCTGTCGCCAAGACCGCGATGGAAGTCGTCGGGGCGGTCGCGCAATGCCAGATGGGTCGCTTCGCCGGATGACAGGACATGGTCGTAGGCGTCGTCGGGAAGTCCGACCTCGCGCAGCTTGGCCACGACGGCGGGTACCCGCCTCGGTGCGTTGCTGAGCAGGCAGACCTGTTTGCCCCTTCGCCGCAGGCGGATCAGGCAGTCGGCGGCTTCGGCGTTGGCCCGCTCACCATCGTGCACGACGCCCCAGAGGTCGACGATGAACCCATCGTAGCGGTCTGAGTACTCGGCCAATCCCGACAGCGTTGGCGGACAGTCGGGCTGGCGCTCGTCGCCCGTATCGTCGGGGGTGCCCAGGGCGCGATCTGTGGGTGCCATGCGATGATGCCTGCGTGGTCGAATGGAATGGACGGGTAGGGTCAGCCGCGGATCGATGAATCGCGGAACAGCGAGCCTTGGCCGAAATCGATCGGCAGTTCGATCAGTTCGCGCAACGTCTCCTCATCGGCGATTCCGTCGACGATCAGATCGATGGCGGATCGGTCCAGTTCGCGCTTGGCCGCCGCCACATCCAGCGGTGGGGTTTTCACCCGTTCGGCCAGCAGCGTCGCCGCATCGATCTTCACGAAGCGGATATGGGCGGATGCCAGCACTTCTGCATCCAGACGAGCGAGGTCGTGCGCCTCGTCGATGGAAAAGCGGAAACCCAGGCGCGCCATCCGGTCCATCTGCGGGCGCAGGTCGCGCAGCGCGGCACGCAAGTCGTCCATCCGGAACTCCAGCACCAGATGGGGCGCCAGCGCGGTATTGGCGTTCAGGAACTCGAACAGCTGGCGCATGAAGTCGGCATCGCCCAGGCTGAAGGTCGACATGTTGGCGAAAAAGGTGCGTCGGTGGTGCTGGCGCAGGCTCTCGCGGATCAACTGGATGCAGCGGAGCAGCAGCAGGTTGTCGACCGGGACGATCAGCCCTTCGCGCTCGGCGATCGCCTGGTACTGCGCCGGCATCAGGTAGTGGCCCGAGGTCGTCATGATGCGGCTGAACGCTTCGAAATGGCGTGTGCGCCGCTGTGGCAGACTGACGATCGGCAGCAGCGCGATGTCGATCCGGTCGCGCTGGATGGCCTCGTGCAAGAGACGCAGGATCTCGTCGTCACTCAGTTCGTCGCCCGCAGGGTCAGCGGGCGGGGGCGGCATTCGGCTCGCCGATCTCTCGCGACTGGCACCAGCCGCTGACGCCTGCGCCGGACCGGCGGCAGCAGCGGCCGGCGCCTCTGCCCCGGCCGGTTCTGCAGACTTGGACAGGTGTGTCGCCAACTGTCCCAGAAGGTCATGCAGCAGTTTCACCTCGGCCCGCACAACCTCGCGCGTATCCGTGGCATTCGGCTGTTCGGCCAACCGCCCTTCGATCGCGCGCACCTGCTCACGCGTTTCGAACAGTTCGGCGAACAGCCGGTCCCGGTCAGAGGCAAGCTGGTTGAGCTCGCGCCGGATCATCTTGGCCCAGCCGAAGCGGATCGCGGTCAGATGCAGGATCATCGCCGCCGCGAAGATGCCGCCGCCGATCCACAGTGCCGTCCGGGGCTCCATGCCTCCACCGGCATAGGGAAGGGCGACGACCGCGGCAACGGCGACCAGTCCGTAGACCAGGATCAGGAACAGATGGCCAAAGGGGGACATCTTGGTGTGTACCGACCTCCGTGTTCCAGTCTTCCGCCGGCCACTTCGCCCGCAGCTGCCGATCCGATAGGGCTAAACGTCCGCGCCGACCGCGTCCATGACAGAAGCGAACCCATCGGCCCGCACCAGGTTCGCAAGTTCGCGCTTTATCGCACCGATCAGCGGCGGGCCGCCATAGACCAGAGCGGTATAGAGCTGCACCAGCGATGCACCCGCCCGGATCTTTGCATAGGCATCCCGGCCGCTGGCAACCCCGCCCACACCGATCAGCGGCATGCGGCCGCCGGTCAGCCTGGCCACTGACCGCAGCATTGCTGTCGACGGCCCCATCAGCGGCCGCCCGCTCAAGCCGCCGGTTTCCTGCGCCAGCCGCGGCGGCAGACCCGGTGGCCGCGCGACCGTCGTGTTGCTGACGATCAGGCCGTCGATGCCGGCGTTCAGGGCAACGGTGACGATGTCTTCCAAGTCTTCCTCGCCCAGATCGGGCGCGATCTTCAAGAGCAGCGGCGGGGTCGCTCCGCTGGACGACCGTGCGTCGATGGCGACGCCCAACAGCTCTTCCAGTGCCGCCCGCTGCTGCAGCAGTCTGAGCCCCGGCGTGTTCGGCGAGGATACGTTGACGACGACGTAGTCCACCAGCGGCGCCAGAGTGGCGATGCCGAGACGGTAGTCCGCAGCGGAGTCGGGGCTGTCCTTGTTGCAGCCCACATTCGCGCCGATCGGTCTCGCCGGGTCGGGCGCCGACCGCACCTGCCGCAGTCGTTCCGCTGCGGCGGCAAGGCCGTCGTTATTGAATCCCAGGCGATTGATGATGGCGCCGTGGCGCGGCAGCCTGAAAACCCTGGGTCGCGGATTGCCGGCCTGGGGACGCGGGGTCACGCTGCCGATCTCGACGAAGCCGAAGCCCATTCGCAGCAATGGCCGTGGCGCCTGCGCATTCTTGTCGAATCCCGCTGCGAGTCCCACCGGATTGGCAAAGGTCTGGCCCCAAAGATGCACCGCCAGGATCGGATCTTCGTCCGCTGACCCGCGCACCAGACCCGTCTGCAAGGCTTTGAGTGTCATCCGATGCGCCGTCTCGGGCGGCAGCGTCATGAGCAGCGGGCGGATCAGGCGATAGGCGCTTGTCATGGGACGTCGTGCATGCGGTCGCTCATTTGATGGCATGGTCCAGGATGTCGTAAAGGCTGGCTGGGAAGGCCGCGACGCTATTGCATTTTGCAAAGCCATCTCATTGCTGGCTGTGCATAGCGCAATTCGGGCGATCCGTCACTGCAGCCCTCTGGATGGCAGATTGCGCGGCATAGTTCGTATTGTGAGGCGAAGTTCGCATTCTAATGTTCGAAGCCAGTACTATTCTTGCGTGATGGCGGCGAGCCGTGCTGCGCATGGACTTGGCAGCGCCGATCGGCCGGCTGGCACCAGGCTTGCTTTCGTCTTGGAGGGACCAAGCGTCCCTGCCTCGAACTGACACGAGAGACGCCACCATGCCGGATAAGCGGAACGACAGTGAAGCGACGACCTCAGTGCTCGACGTCATGGCGGCAGTCGGCGAAACGGGCACGATCCGCGTGCCGGCCAAGCCGTCGACGGCGATGCTTGCCGCTGGCGCTGAGGCCGGGCGAGTTTCCGTCGAAAGCGCCTGGCGGATCTATCTGGCGATGGTGCGCGCAGCCGAATGACGGCGACGCCCATACACTGATACCGCGGCGAGCGCAGTGCCTGCGCCTTGCCCTCCCATTTCCCGCGGTCAGTACCTAGACGCGAACTGCGTCCGAGCTAGCGCTCGCATTATCCTCTGGTTTTACACCGTCTCCGACCTCTAAGCTTATGGGTGGTTCCAATCGCAACGGTCGGCGCGCGGACCGGCAATCCTGCGCTGCCGTCGGAGCCCTGGACAAGTGGCTGGAGAACGCCGATGCGGGGATTGCGCGGTAAGACGGCGATCGTAACCGGCGCGGGCAGCGGAATCGGACGGGCGATCGCACTGCGCTTGGCGGACGAGGGTATGACGGTCGGCGTCCTCGACCTCAATCTGGACACCGCGACCGAGACTGCGCGGCTATGCGACGGGCTGGACGGGCGGGCGCACGTGCTGCACTGCGACATCACGGACTACGCCGCCGTTGCGGCGGCTGTCGATGGCTTCGAAGCACGAGTGGCTGCGATCGATGCGCTGATCAACAACGCGGGCTGGGATCAGCCGATTCCGTTTCTGGAGACGGAGCCGGAGTTCTGGGACCGCGTTATCGCGATCAACCTCACGGGTGCCTTGAACATGCACCATGTCGTGCTGCCGCGCATGGCTGCGCGCAACAGCGGCAAGGTGGTGAACATCGCATCCGACGCTGCAAGGGTCGGCTCCACCGGCGAGGCGGTCTATTCCGCCTGCAAGGGTGGGCTGGTGGCCTTCGGCAAGGCGGTCGCGCGCGAGCTGGCCCGCAAGAACATTTGCATCAATGCTGTCTGCCCCGGGCCTACGGAGACGCCGCTGTTTCAATCCTTCCTCGGCGAGGGGGACTACGGCGCCCGACTTCACGAGGGCCTGAAGCGGGCGATCCCGCTCAGGCGCCTTGGCCGGGCCGACGACGTCCCGGGCATCGTCGCCTTCTTCGCCAGCGATGACGCCGACTACATTACCGGACAGGTGATCAGCGTGTCCGGTGGACTGACGATGCACGGCTGACCCGGGCGGGAGATTTCCATGCCGATTTACGAGATCGACGGGCTGCGGCCGGTCGTGCACCCGACCGCGTTCGTTCACGAGACCGCGGTGCTGATCGGGGACGTCATTGTTGGGCGGAATTGCTACATCGCCCCGCACGCCTCGCTGCGTGGCGATTTCGGCCGGCTGATTGTCGGCGACGGCGCCAATGTGCAGGACAGCTGTACGATGCACGGCTTTCCGGGCACCGACACGGTGATCGAACCTGACGGCCATATCGGCCATGGCGCGGTGCTGCATGGCTGCATCGTGCGCACGAATGCGATGGTGGGCATGAACGCGGTCGTCATGGATGGCGCAGTGGTCGGAGAAAGCGCGTTCGTCGCGGCCCTGACCTTCGTCAAGGCCCGGTTCGAGATACCGGCGCGGACGCTGGTTGCCGGCGTGCCCGGCCGCATCGTGCGCGAGCTGACCGATGAAGAGGTCGCCTGGAAGCGCACTGGGACGGCGGAGTATCAAGATCTTACGGTGCGCAGCCTGACGACCATGCGGCCATGCACACCACTGGCCGAGCCAGAGCCCGACCGCGCCCGTTTCCAGCCGGGCGAACTGGCACCGAAATACGCCACAGAGGGGCGCTAGCAGGCCAGCCAGGCAGCGGCCTGCTGCCGGGAGAGGCTCGCCCGATGCCTAATCGATCGGCTGCGTCAGCGGTTCTTTCTCGTCCTTATGGGCGAGGCTCCAGGCGTAGGCTTCCGGAATCTCAACGAAGATGCCGGCGGCCGCTGGCTCAAGAGCTTCAAGGCCGAACGGCTTGATGCCATCGGCGGCCTCGACGAACTCCAGCTTGTCGGCGACCGGCTTGTCTTCGTGATGGGCAATGGCGGCGGGCATCGCCACAAGAAGCGCTGCCGCGGCAGCGGCGCCAGCTGCGATGAGACCTCTCGGAACAGCACACATGTCTCAAATCTCCTTATGCGGGCAAACGCCGCACTCTCAAACGGCTGCCACGTGCGCACGAAGCATCGTCGGTGGCAGAAGTCAAGGCCATGCCGGCACTGCTGATGCGCGCAGGCCCCCAGTGTTCCGATTGATAGGATACCAGCATTCGGGATGACCGTCATTTCGAACATCGCCACGCTGGCCGAGACCGTTCGGGCGACCGGCAGTCAGGCGCATTGACCAAGCCAATGCGTGTATCTACACTCTTGTGAGCCTTACGCTGCCAGATCGTTTAAGACGCTGTTAACCAAGCGGCCAACGCGACTATGCTTGGCCTTTCGTCCCGCCGCGACAAGGAAAAGTGAAGATGCAGGAGATCGTCATCACCGGTGCCGCCCGGACCCCGATCGGCTCGTTCAGCGGTGCCCTTGCCAGCGTTCCCGCCCATGAACTCGGGACCATCGCCATCGTCGAGGCGATGAAACGCTCCAACGTGGCGCCGGAGGATGTGTCCGAAGTGGTCATGGGCCAGATCCTGACCGCTGCGGCGGGCGCCAATCCGGCACGGCAGGCTGCCATGGCGGCCGGCATACCTGCGGAGAAGACCGCCTATACGCTCAACCAGCTCTGCGGCTCGGGCCTGCGGGCTGTCGCCCAGGCCTATCAGAGCATCCTGACCGGGCAGAACGAGATCGTCGTGGCGGGCGGGCAAGAGAGCATGACCCAGGCGCCGCATGCGATGCATCTGAGGGCCGGCACCAAGATGGGCGATGCCCCGATGGTCGACACCATGCTGAGAGACGCGTTGATCGACGTGTTCCACGGCTATCACATGGGCATGACGGCCGAGAACGTGGCTGAGCGGTGGCAGATCACCCGCGACCAGCAGGATCAGTTCGCGGCGGAATCCCAGCGCCGGGCGTCGGAGGCTCAGGCCGCCGGTCGTTTCGCAGCCGAGATCGTGCCCGTGACGATCAAGGGCCGTAAGGGCGACACGGTGGTGGAACATGACGAGGGCGTGCGCCCCGGCACGACGGCGGACAAGCTCGGCGGCCTGCGCCCGGCCTTCAAGAAAGACGGTTCCGTGACGGCCGGCAGCTCGTCGACCATCAACGACGGCGGGGCCGCCTTGGTGGTGATGAGCCGTGACACGGCTGATGCCCGCGGTATCAAGCCGTTGGCCCGCATCGTCTCATGGGCCACGGCCGGTGTCGATCCGGCGGTCATGGGTACCGGGCCGATCCCGGCCAGCCGCAAGGCGCTGGAGCTGGCGGGTTGGGACATCGACACGCCCGACCTGATCGAAGCCAACGAGGCCTTTGCCGCCCAGGCCTGCGCCGTCGTCAAGGATCTCGGCTTCGCCGACGAAAAGGTGAACGTCAACGGTGGCGCCATCGCTCTTGGCCATCCTGTCGGCGCGTCGGGCGCCCGGGTGCTGATCACGCTGCTGCACGAGATGGAGAAGCGGGACGTCAAGCGCGGCCTGACGACCCTGTGCATCGGTGGCGGCATGGGCATCGCCATGTGCGTCGAGCGCGACTGACCGGGTACGGGCTGCCGGTCCGGTACCGTTCCGTAACGGACCGGCAGCCCTCTGCTTTCGCTTGCCATGTCTGAGGACTCTGCCCGAGCGGCCGTTTCGGCCCCTGCCGATTGCACCTGCCTGGCATTGCGCATGGCGACGCGGCGCGTTACCCAGCTCTACGACCACTTTCTGGCCGACGCCGGCCTTCGCATAACGCAGTTCGGGCTGTTGGCCACGCTGCGTGTCGCCCAGCCTTTGTCGGTGACCGCCTTGGCGCAACGCATGGCGATGGACCGGACGACGTTGACGCGCAATCTGAAGCCGCTGGAACGGCTGGGGTTGATTGCGCTTGCCCCAGGTCCGGACCGACGGACGCGCACCGTGCAGCTGACCGATGCCGGGCGCGACGCAGTGCGGCGGGCTGCCCCGCTGTGGCGCGATGCCCAGGCGGTGATGGCCGAGGCGATGGGGGCCGACCGCCTGGGTCAGCTGCACGATCTGCTGGGGGCCAGCGTTGCACCCGCCGATCGGCTGCTGGGCGATGTCGCCGAGCCTTGAATGGCAGACAGGGACAGTTCTGCGGTGACCGGGTATTCCATCAGAGATATTGGAAGGGACGATTACGCCCAGTGGGCGACGCTCTGGCAGGGGTACAATGCCTTCTACGGCCGCGCCGGTCCCACAGGCATTTCCAATGAGATCACGCAGGCCACCTGGAGCCGGTTCTTCGATCCCAGCGAACCGGTGTTCGCCCTGGTCGCGGACGATGCGGGATCGCTGCTCGGGCTCGCCCATTTCATCTTCCACCGCAACACCATCACACTGGGCCCGGCCTGCTATATGCAGGACCTTTTCACCCGCGACGACACGCGCGGGCGGGGCGTGGGGCGTGCCCTGATCGCGGCCGTGCGCGATCGGGCAAAGGCGGCGGGGGCCGGCCGCCTCTACTGGCACACGCATGAAACCAACGAGCGCGCGATGGCGCTCTACGACACCGTTGCGCGGAAGTCCGGGTTCATCGTCTATCGCGCCGAGCTGTAAGGGCGCGGCAGGGCATCAGGCAGGCTGCGTGCGGCCGGTCGCACCTAGAATGCAACGCGCAAGTTCTGTGATCAGGTCGTCGGAAAGGTCCTGGCGCCAGCGCAGCCCGATCGTGCGCACCAAGCCGAGATCGGTCACGGAGAGTGCCACCACCCCTCTGGTTGCCAGGCTTCGTGGCGCGATGGCGACACCGATGCCGCGGGCCACGAGAAGCATGGCCAGATCGTCGCGATCCACACGCGCCGCTGCTGCGAGTGTCAGCCCGGCGCGCTGCAATGTGCCGGCGCGCAATTCGCAGGCCCCGCGCAGGATCAGCCGATCGTCGGCGAAATCCTGAACTCTTGCTGTCAGTCGGTCCGATTGCGCCAGCCGATGCTGTGGCGAGACGCACAGCACATAGGGCTCCCGCCACAGATCCCTGACCGCGCCATCCACGCCGTCCACGGTCGTCCAGGCAACGTCGATCCGCCCTTTTGTCAGCCAGTCGGCAAGATCAGCCTCAGTTCCCTCGCGCACACGCAGATCGTGGTCGCTGATGGTGCGGCCGATGGCATCGGCGGCTTCGGCGACTTGGTCGGTCGGCAGGGTCTTCAGAACCCCCAGCCGAAGGCGTGGCACCGCTTCCGCCGCTTCGGCGAGGCTGTTCTTTGCCATTTGGCAGCGCCGGAGAATGTCGACGGCATGGTCGTAGAGCCGAAGCGCCTTTGCATTGGGCCTGATCCGATGTGCACCGGCACGGCGGTCGAACAGTGTATGGCCGACATCGGCTTCAAGCGCACGCAGGCCGGCGGACACAGCGGGCTGCGACAGATGCAGCCGCTCGGCAGCAGCGGTCACGCTTCGGCTCTCGATAACGGCGGCCAGGATGCGAAGGTTCTGGATCTTCATCAGAATTTTCTATCAAGAATTGCTTGAAACATCGAATATCATTATGCAAGTGCTGCGGCTAGTCTGCACCCGGACAATGTGGAGCGGCGGCCATGACCGGCACCGGCCGAAACGACCCCTCGGCGGACCCGGGCGGTGCGAATGACGGTACGAAGATCGTCGGATACGCCTGTGCCGGCATGGTGATCGTTCTGTTTTCCGGATTCACCCTGTTGTCGCGGTTCGGCATGCAGACCGGGCTGTCGATGCTCGACCTGGCGGCGCTCAGGTTCGGCATCGGTGGCCTTCTGCTTCTGCCGATCTTTCTGCGATACGGACGATGTGGGCTGACGGTCTGGCAAACGCTGCTGCTGGCCCTGTCCGGCGGCCTGGGCTTTGCCCTCTGCGCCTATGGCGGGTTCCTCTTGGCGCCGGCCGCCCATGGGTCGGTGCTACTGCACGGCACATTGCCGCTCAGCACTCTGGTTCTGATCTGGCTTTCGTCCCGGACTGTCCATGGCCACGGCTCGCTTGTCGGTTACGCGCTGATCGCCGCGGGCGTTCTGGCCATGGTGGGGGACAGTCTGACCGGCGCCACGGGGCGGCAGCTTGCCGGCGACGGCCTGCTGCTGGCGGCATCGCTCAGCTGGTCGTTCTATGGGCTTATGGCCAAGCAGCTCGGATTGCGGCCGATCAATGCCGCGGCCATGGTGGCCGTTGTGTCAATGCTGGCCTTTCTGCCTGTTTACGCCGTGATCGCCGACGGCACGCTGTTCAGCACGCCTTGGCGAGAGGTCGTGGTGCAGGCGGTCTTTCAGGGGGTGCTGATCGGTGTGGTCTCGATCTTCGTCTATACGCAGGCGGTGCATCGCCTCGGGGCGTCCGCAACGGCGACTTTCACGGCAGCCGTCCCCTGCGTCACGACCGTCGCGGCCATTCCGATGCTGTCAGAATGGCCGACCCTCGGCATGGGACTGGGCGTCGCGGCCGTCACCGTCGGATTGCTGATCGCGGTCCGGCGCCCCAGCCGCCAGCATTCCTGAACCTCAGGCTACTCACCTCAGCGTTGCATGCATGACCGTACTGGCTGCTCCGTTGAGGAAGCTCGTCCGCGTATCGGTGAAGCCGAGTTGCTGGGCCAGGCGCAGGGAACGGTCGTTCTGGGGATGGATCGCGCAGACGACGCGGTCGGATGGCACGCGCACCGTCGCCCATTGAAGGGCCGCGCGACCCGCCTCCAGCGCATAGCCGCTGCCCTGGGCCGACGGGATCATGACCCAGCCCATTTCCGGCAGGTCGTCGACATCAGGGCCCATCTCGCGGCGAAACCGGCCGAACCCGATTTCGCCGATGGGGAGCAGTTCGGGCCGTGTTCGGATGACCCAAAAACCGTATCCGAACAGCGACCACAGTCCACCATACCGCAGCAGCCGATCCCAGATTTGCCGTCTGGATTGCGGCTCCGCCGAGATGAAGCGCAGCACGTCCGGGTCTTGCCACAAGGTCAGGCAGAAGGCGAAATCGCCGATCACATGGGGGCTTAGCAGGAGCCTGTCGGTGGTGATCGTCCGGTCCGGATCAGTCATGGTGCTGCCGATGGCGTGCCGCGGTGCCGATGCCGAACGGCCCAGCCTTTGGACCATAGTGCGGGTCGCACTGCCGTAGAAGGGCCGGCGGGTTGGCGGGGGCGCCAATCCGCCGGACCGGGAACAGTCAGTTCGCCGGTTTAGAGTCGCTGCAGGATCGCGGCGCCGCCTGCGGCAGCCGGGCGAGCGCGACGCCGCCGGCGACGATCAGGGTGGCGCCGACGGCTGTGGCAGGACCCGGGACCTCTCCGAAAGCGAAGACCCCGAGCGCCGCGGCGAAGATGATCCAGCTATAGCCGATCGGCCCGAGGATGGCTGCGTCGGCCAGGCGGAAGCCGCGCAGGTTGCTGTACTGCCCAGCAAGCCCAACCAGGCCAAGGGCCATGCAGACGCCAAGTGTGCCGATGTCGAGCGGTTGCCAGAGCAGCCAGGCTGGGATGGCCCAGAATAGGGTCGCAAGACCATGTACATAGAGCATCGTGGTCAGCCGGCGTTCCCGCATGGCCAGAATCTTCAGAAAGATCGTCTCGGCGGCCATCAGCAGGGCGCCCAAGAGTGCCATCCCTGCCATCGGGTCGATGCCGATGCCGGACGAGCCGTTGCGGGTTCCCTGCACCACCACGAAGGCTCCGAAGGCACAGGTTGCTGCTGCCAGCCAGTGCCAGGCACCCACCCGCTCTTTCAACAGCAGCACGGCCAGAACCACGACGAACATGCCTTCCGTCAGGCTCACGGCCGTGGCGTCCGCGATCGGCATGTTTGCGGCGGCATAGATGGCGCAGAAAGCGCCGGTGGTGCCGGTTGCCGTGCGCAGGAAGTGGAACGCCGGGTGCGTTCCGCTCGGCCGCAAGGCGCCGCCGCCTTGGGCCACGACGATCGCAAACACCACAACGAAGCCGGTTCCGAGGCGCAGCAACATCAACTGTGCCACGGGCACCTGCGGCAGCATCTTGCCGGAGGCGAAGACGATCGAGAACAGCAGCGTGCCCAGCAGCACCCAGAGGATGCCGACCACCGTCGGTGTCCACCATGTCCGATTGTCCATCACCCGGTCCCTGCGCGCTCGAATTGTCATGCTGCAAGCACGCTAGGCCGGCATCGGGTTCCGCAACATCTGGCAAGGCGCTATACCGGGTATTCGCCAGTGAATTCCGGTCAGTAGAGAGCATGCGCTGATGAATTGGGAAGATCTGCAGCTTCTCCACGCCGTCTCAGAAACGGCGAACCTCTCGGCGGCGGCGCGCCGCCTCGGCGCCAGCCAGCCCACCATGAGCCGCCGCTTGAGGTCACTTGAAGAGCGGCTGGGTGCACGGCTGTTCGACCGTTTGCCCAATGGCCTCGCACCGACTCCGGCGGGCCAGCGGTTGCTGCCGCTGTTGGCCGATATGGGAGCGGCAGCGGAGGCGATCTCGCGGGCACAAGCCGGGCTGGCGGATGAGGCAACCGGTGTGGTCCGGCTCTCGGTCGACGAGGTTGTGGCCCGGTTCATCACCGATCATCTGAGCGAGCTGACGGCAGCGGCGCCGGGTGTGTGCCTAGAAGTGCTGGCGCAGCACGAGTTCGCGAACTTGTCCCGGAGGGAAGCAGACCTGTTGATCCGCTCCTGCCTCCCGGACGGTCCAGAACTCGTAACGCGCCGCCTTGGCGGCTTGGCCCATGCCGTTTACGGAGCGCGCCGGTACGTCGATGCCGTGCCGGCTGCGCGGACCGACGATCGCTATCGGCGCTGCGACTGGATCACCTATGCGGAATATCGCCTGTGGTTTCCGGCGAAGAAGCGGTGGTTGGACGGACGCACGGGGGGGCGGTCCCGGTTTGCCACTAACCAGGCCACCGTGGCGCTGGACGGAGTTCGGGCCGGCATGGGGTTGGCGGTGCTACCCTGTGTCCTGGCGGATGCAGCGCCGGAAATCGTGCGCCTGACCGAACCGGTGCCGGACCTGTTCGAGAACCTCTACCTGCTGATCCACCGTGACATTCTGCGTGAACCGATCGTACGCCAAGCGATCGACGCGCTGGTCGCGGTCTTCGGGCGGCACCACAACTGCCTTGAGGGCGATCGCCGCGCCACGGCCGCCTAAACGGGGCCCTGGCGCGGAAACGATCGACCTCCCGAACGACTACTGAAGCGTGCCCTTCGCGTCATACCATTGAATATGATCCAGCTGTGCCAAGACCATCTTACGGCCGCTGCCGGCACTTCGATCCTGATCCTTGAACCCCGACTTGCCGCCAAGTGAGCGCGAGGCGGTTACAAATGATCCGGGAAACCCCCCGACCAGAATGCTGTAGTACCCGCGCATTCCGCACGCTTTGGCAAGAATCGAGGCCAAGCAGTCCCCGATCTTGTTACTCGTAAGCCTCATGCTTGATGGGGCCACCCGATGCTGGACCGCCTCGACGGGAAGAGTGTCGAACAACTCGTCCCACTCGGAATCTGACAGCGGTGTGGAATCTGTGCCTGTCACTTCGGACTTGCCGCCGCCATAGCAAGTAATCAACAGTATGCTCTGATGCTTCTTAGACAGGCCGTCATCCTCAAGAAGCTTTGCAAGATCGTTTGCGGTAAGCCTTACCTTGCCCCCTTTGCCAGTCATGGAAATCCTGCTGCTGCCGACGCCGCCGTGCCCGGAGATAATGATTAGGTCTTCACCTCCAATCCCACCCAGGCAACTGGGTGTCGTGCGATCGATCAGCTCGAATTCCAGGCCGCTCTTCCTGAATCCATCCACGTCATTTTTTAAGACTTTATCTTCTTTCCAGTTATCGAATGGGAAGTACAGGTGGATACTAGGCATCGTGCTGTCTCCTCCGTTTGAAGTTCTCGATCCCCGCTAGACCACCCATTTTAATGAGTTCATTATCCTCAGTTATGCGGCAAGACCATGCAAGCTACCAATGGCGACCTGTCCATGGCCGTCGGGCTGAGACGCTTTAACCAAGAGACACACACACGGGACGTCTCACCGGACCTGCCAGATAATGACAGAGGTTTCATCCGGCCGACCGGTCTGCCCCTTCGGGCCTAACCGTTGCGGGCGGTCAGCACTGCCGCCACGACGAGTGCCCCGCCGGCCGCCAGTGACGGCATCAGGAAGCTGCCCGTGCGGTCGTGCATCAGGCCGGCGAACGCGGGGCCGACGATCTGCCCCACGCCGAAGGCTGCGGTCATGATGGCCAAGGCGCGGGCCACGTTGCCGGCGGCCTGCTGGCGCGCCGCCATCAGGCCCAGCGCCGTCAGCCCCATGATGGTTCCGCCCAGCAGCACCGCCGCGACGACAGCACCCGCAACACCGTGCCAGAGAACGCTGGCGATCACGCCGGCTGCCTGGACAAGGGCGGCGACGGCGTAGGCGCGCCGAACCCCGATCCGGGCAGCAACGGCGCTCCATAGTGCCACGGATGGAATCGCTGCTATGCCGACGAGAGTCCAGACCAGCGGTTCTGCGGCCTGCAGAGCCGCGGATGCCCGCACGATGGCAACCAGGAATGTGGCGGTGATGACATAGCCGAAGCCGAACAATCCGTAGGCCGCGACCAGCGGCAGCAGCCCGCGGCCGATGCCGCCTGAGCCCCCAGAGGCCGGGTCTTGCGAGTGCGTTTCTGTGCCTGCGGTCAATATCGCGGCTGCGGCCAAGGCCAAGGCCGCGGCGAGGCCGCTCGCCCACCAGAGGGTGCGCCAGTCTGCGTCGGCTGCGCCGAGCAGGCCGACCAGGATGGCAGACACGGTGATGCCGACACCCACGCCCGCGAAGAATACCGTCGCCAGTCCAGAGCGTCCGGCCGCCGCCAAGCCGCCGAGCACCAGGGTGGAGGCGAAGACGAGCACGAAGGCGCTGGCGACACCGCCAGCGAAACGCAGCGCCAGCAGGGCCGAGACCGCCGATGGTACGGCCATCGCGGCGGTGGTCAGCATGCTGGCCGCAAGGCCGCCCAGCAGCCAAGTCCGCGGCGATCCGGGCAGGCGAAGGGCCGCCGCCAGCGCGCCAGCCAGATAGCCGAGGAAGTTGGCGGAGCCGATCAGTCCCGCCTCGCCTTGGCTGAGGTCGAGGTCGGCCACCATCTCCGGCAGGATCGGCGTGTAGACGAACCGGCCGATGCCCATCCCGCCTGCCAGGGCCGCCATACCGCCGATTGCCAGGGCAACCGGCGTTGCTGCCGGCCTCGCGACCTCAGCGCGGGGCGGTGTCGACAAGACTGGGCCGCGCGCTGATCTCGGCGAACCAGTCAGCGAGCGCCTCTCGCCCGGTGCGCCAGTCGATGTCGGGGTGGCGGAAGTCGAGATAGCCGAGCGCGCAGGCGAAGGCGATATGGCCGAGCGAGACCGGGTCGGGCAGCCGGGCATGGTCGGCGGCGATGGCGTCGAGCGCGCGGGGCAGCTGGCTGCGCCAGCGGGCGGCCATCGTCGGCGACTTCTCGCCGTCCGGCTTGCGCCGCTCCAGAACCAGGCCCAACGCCAGATCCATCACGCCGTCCGCCAGTGCCTCTGCGCGCAGCACAGCGAAGCGCGCAGCCCCTTCGCCCGGCACCAGCGAGTTGCCGTCGCCGACGGTGTCCAGATAGGCCGTGATCACTGGGCTGTCATAGAGGGCCGTGCCGTCGTCCAGCACCAGCGCTGGCACGCGGCCCAGCGGGTTTGCGCCTGTCAGCTCCGGAGGGTCGGCGAAGGCATCGACCACGACCTCCTCGATCCGGTCGGCCACCCGCTTCTCCCGCGCGACCGTGCGCACCTTGCGGGCGTAGGGCGATGCCGGCGACCAATAGAGCCTCATCTCTGCCTCCCGGTGTTTTCAGGATTGCGCAGCACGTTAGCGACGCGCTGACATCACGGGAAACGCTTTAATCTGATACGAGCTATCAGTGGAAGCGATAGCGCGACGCCGCGGCATCCCGCTATTCTGCGGCCTCTGCAAAGGTCTGGGCTTGCCGGGCGACCTTCAGGAAAGCTTCGAGCGCGCTCGACCGATAGCCATCGCGCCGCCGGATGAACAGGGTCTCCACCCGCCCTTCGGCGGCCGGCAGCGCATGCACGGCAACGCGCCCCTCGCGCCACACCGTGCCGATCAGGGCTTTGGGCAAGAGGGTAACGCCGAGCCCTGCCGACACACAGCTGACGACCGCTTCCAGGGTTCCGAATTCCAACTGTCTTGGGATTACGATTCCGCGGCGCGCCAGCAGGTCCTCCAGCCGCTGCCGGTACGAACAGCCGGCACGCAGGCCGACGATGCGCACTTCCCCGGTGTTGAGCAGGTGATCGAGGCTGGCGATGGCGGGGGAGGTGAGGATCACCAGCTCTTCGCGAAAGACGACCTCTTCCTCCAGCTCCGGATGGCTGACGGGGCCGCAGACGAAGGCGCCTTCCACGCGATGGTCCCGCACGGCTTCCACCAGTTCGGCCGTCGTGCCGGTCTGGATCGCGAGGTCCACCGCCGGATAGGCGGCCGCATAGCGGGTCAGCAGCGGTGACAGACGCAGGGCCGCCGTCGTCTCCAGCGATCCGATGATCAGCGGCCCGGCGGGCCTGCCGTCGTCCCGCACGGCGCGGACCGCATCGCCGATCAGCCGGTCTGCCGCCTCGGCATAGGGCAGCAGGCGCCGTCCGGCCGGGGTTAGCGATACGCCGCGGCTGTGACGGTCGAATAGCGTCACGCCGAGTTCGAGCTCCAGCGCGCGGATGCGGGCGGTCACGTTGGACTGGACGGTGTTCAACTCGTCCGCAGCCCGGTTCATCACGCCCAGCCGGGCCACCGCTTCAAACACTCTGAGATCGGCAATGTCCATGCCGGCCCCCCGATGGTCGCGCAATCGGCCGCTATTCGTCCGGCCAGAGCCCATGCTTGCGATGCCAGTCTTCCAGAGAGAGGGCAGGATACTGCCCGAACCCTGTGACACCGTCGACCGGCGGTGCCCCGGCCCATGCGGGTGCATGGTCCAGCATCATGTGGACATGCTCCGGCGGCGACGGAAGCGGCGTGTCGATGGCCGATGCGAGGGGATGGACGAGATCGGGCCAGCGGGGATCGAACAGCCAGAGGGCACTGCCGCAATGCTTGCAGAAATGGCGGCGCGCGGGGCTGATCTCCGGTTCGGGGTCGTTACCCGGCCGGTCCATCCGCGCCTGATACACCGAGAGGTTATCTTCGCCTTGCACGGTAAGCGTCGCGGCGTCGCCGCCCAGATTGACGGCATACCCGCCCCCGCCCGCGGTCTTGCGGCAGATGACGCAGTAGCAGCGCATGTACGGATAGGCCGCCTTCGCTTCCAGCGAGAAGCTGACGGCACCGCAATGGCAAGAACCTTCCAGGCGCATCGGCCGGTTCTCCATCCATGGGCCTTGCGCATCACCCGAACGGCCGTTCAGGAAGTGTGCGGACATAGGCAAGAATGACCAGCAGCTTATCGACCACGGCCCCGTCGGTCGACAGGGGCAGGATCACATTCTCTACGCGCACGAAATCCCGGTGTGGTCCGACATAGGGGATGTCGCCCAGGACCGGCTGGGCCGTCTCGACGGATCGTCGGCAGCAGGTCCAAACCAGGCTGGGCGGCCGCTGGTGGGGGATGTCGGACATTCTTCGGCCGGTATCGTCCCGCTGCTGGTGATAGACGACCTGTGTGCCCATCAGCCGGACGTGGAAGTCCGGCGGGTCGGTCTCGACATCGAGCAGGATGACGAAGGGCAGCAGCGACGGGATCTCCGTCGGTTCGATGTCCCGTCGCGCCGGGACGCGCGCCGGCCATCCTTTGGACGCCCAATAGGCGAAGCCTTCGCGGAGCGCCGGCTGCAACTGGGCGAGCGCCGCCTCGAACCGATCGCCGTCGGCAGGGCCCAGATGGTGCGATGGTTCACGCGGCGGCATGGTGGACGGCGGACATCCGCAAACTGATCCTGCTGCCAAGCCGGCTTTCCCGGCCTCGAAAGGGCGTGAGCTTAATACAGAGCCCCTTTCGGTTCGACGGAATTCCCCGGAATTCGCGGCGGCCGCCACTTGTCGGGCAGCGTGTCGGCCGGATTTCTGGGTTCTTGCCATCGTGATAGCAGACGCCCATCCTTGCAGTCTTTCCGGCCGGCCGGGCGCCGCTCTCCCACCGGCGGCGGGCTTTCCGAAACGCTGGCGAACGGCATCTCGTTTGGGCTCGGCGCACCCGTGTGCCGAGGGTGCTCATGATCCCTCGAACCGAGCGACGACTTCATATGCGGCATGGGTGTGGCTGGCGCGCTCTGGTGAAGGTCGCGGCCGTTTCAGCAATGACCACGGTAACTGGCGCATGCGGGTTCATCCTGCCCGACCGCATTCACTATGAATGGCAGCCCGACACTCCCTGCGTTGATTGTGCTGGCGAGCCCGCTGGCGCGGCGATGGTCGGACTGGCGATGTCCGGCGGCGGCAGCCGATCTGCCGTCTTCTCCGCGGCGGTGCTGGAAGCGCTGGCGGATCGCGGTCTCGCCGATCGGCTCACGCATATCTCCAGTGTGTCGGGCGGCAGCTTCGCCGCCTCCTATTATGCCGCCAATCCGTTGTCAGCCGCCTGCCCGCGATCTGGGCAGGAGGATGCGGCATGCCGGCGCGCCTATTTCGCGGCCTTCGGCGAGGCAATGCGGGCGGACTACGCTACGGATACGATCCTGCAGCAGCTCGTGCGGCCAGGCCGCATCACCAGCCCGACGCGGCGCGCGACATCGCTGCAAGAGGTGCTCGACAGTGCCTTTCTGGACGGCTTGGTCTTCGGCAGCCTGGCGGACAGCCCGGTGCTGCTGATCAACGCCTCAAGCTATGACGATGGCCGCCGGTTCGTCTTCTCCAACGTCGTGTTGGCGGAGCAGCCGTCGACCTACGCACCCCTGTCGTCCGATGCGCTGCGGAGCAGCTCGTTCTCGCTGGACGGCTGTCCGCAGCCGACGCCGCCGGACATGCCGGTCTCTCTAGCCGTCACCGCCTCTGCGGCGTTCCCTCCGGCTTTCGGGCCGGTCGCCATTCAGGCGGCTCGGTCCTGCACGGATCCGACACCGCAGTATTGGCATCTCGGCGACGGCGGGATCGTCGACAACACGGGCGCCGATACGCTGCGGGAGCTTGTGGTGCGGCAGGTTCGCCATGGCGCCGGGCTGGACAGGGCTTTGATCCTGATTGCCGATGCCGGGATGGCGCTCGATCCCGAGACGTCGCGCAACACCCGCGATCTCAGCCTGTTCACCAACAACCCCGGTGCCGTGGTTGGCGTCGCCCAGCTGCGCGGCGAAGCCTATGCGGAGCTGTTCTGGGCGCGCGAGCGTGAGACGCTGGGCATCCCCTTCGACACCATCGTCTTCCGCTATACCGACGCTGAGATCGCGGACTGGCCCGCCACCTGCGATGACGAGCGTGAGGAGGCGCAGTCCATCGCAGCGCATATACGGGCCATTCCGACGGCTTTGGACATCAGCGACTGTGACGCCGATCTGATGGCTGCGGCCGCCAGAGACCTCGTCGACCGGCGTCTCGGCGAAGCCCGCGAGGTCCTGCGCCTGCACAGCCTCGATCCCGACAGCGTTATGCGCATTGCGGTGCAGTAGCCGTCCGGCGCGGCGGGGCTCTGCTCAGATGCGCGTGTGTCGGAGATGGTGGTCCTTCCTATCAACGGTCACGAAGCCGCGTGCACGGTTCCCCGGCCGAGAATGAAATCCCGGTCGCGCAGGATCTCCGCCGCCACGAAGTCGATGAAGGCGCGCACGCGGGCCGTGCGGCGCAGGTCGCCATGCAGCAGCAGCCATATCGACCGATCGGGATCTGGCTCCGTGCCGGGTGCACGCCTGAGACGCCGATCCGTGTCGCCGATGAAGCAAGGCAGGAAGGTCAGGCCCATGCCGGCCGCCGCCGCCTCCAGTTGCAGGACCGCTTCCGGGAAGACATGGCGCAGAGACGCATTGGGAAAGGGACTGTCCCGGATCCATCCGGGCGCCGTCTCGTCATGCCAGCCAATCCAGGTCGCACCGGCACCGTCGCCGGGTCGCAGGGCGGGATGCCGGGTCAGATAGTCGGGCGAGGCATAGATCGCTTTCGCATAGGTGATCAGGCGGCGGCCGACTAGATGCGGCGGATCTGACGTCGCGCCGCACGCGGCGGCGAATTGGTCGCGCGGTGGAAAGGCCACCGGCAATATAGCCTGGATGGCTTACGGACAGGCAAATCGAGGGATCCCGACCCATGCCCAATCCCGACATCACATTAACCAAAGAAACGATTCACAATCCGAATGAACCGCGGCACTTCATGCGGCTGAAGCCGGTGGCCGGACGGGTTCGCGTCCTGCGTGACGGTGTGGTGCTTGCCGAAACCACGGATGCCATGCGCGTGCTGGAGGTAGGCAAGGATGTCTATGACCCGGTCTTCTACCTGCCGGAGCGTGACGTCTCAGCCCGGCTCGGCCCCAACCCTAGATCAACGCACTGCCCGCTGAAGGGGGACGCCGTCTATTTCGATCTTCTGGGGCCGGATGGCGAGATCCGGCAGCCAGAGATCGCTTGGTCCTATGCCAAGCCGTTCGACTTCGCCACTGGCCTCGCGGGCCGCATCGCATTCTATGCCCGGCACGTGACTGTGGAGGAAGCGCCGGCGTGACGTTGCCCGCCGGCTGATCTCGGTGCAGGATCGGACGGTTCTCAGGGCGGGGTGAAAGTCCCCACCGGCGGTATGCGGCATCGGCCGTGAGCCCGCGAGCGCCCATGGTCGTTCCTCTTAAGGAACGCCCGTGGGGTCGAGCAGATCAGGTGTGACGCCTGGGCCGACGGTGACAGTCCGGATGGAAGAGAACGCGCAAACCGGCGTGCTCATCGGCGCGGCGGAATGCCCGTGATCGCCTTGGGTGCGGTGTCCGTTGCTGAAAGGAGATCACGATGACACACACCCGCTATGCCTTCGTCAAAGCCAACTGGCACGCCGACATCGTCGCGCGCGCCCTGGATGGTTTTTGCGAACTCATTCCCGCTGATCAGGTTGATGTCTTCGACGTGCCCGGCGCCTTCGAGATGCCCTTGCTGGCGCGCGATCTGGCGCTGACAGGTCGGTATGCGGCTGTCGCCGCTGCCGCCCTTGTCGTCGACGGGGGCATCTATCGGCACGACTTCGTGGCCCAGGCCGTCGTCGACGGACTGATGCGCGCAGGGCTGGATGCCGGCGTGCCTGTGCTGTCGATCTCGCTCACGCCGCACCAATACCAGGAGACGAAGCACCACAACGAGATCTTCCGGAGCCACTTCGTGGAGAAAGGCCGCGAGGCGGCGCGGGCGGCGCTGGCAATCGCGGAGACGCGCCGATCCATCGCCGCATAAGCACTTGGGCGGGGCGGCCGCAGCCACCCCGTCCGCATCGGATCTGCCGCGAGCCCTTCTGTGGGACCGCAGTCAAAGGTCCAGTTGCAGGTGCGGACGGCCGTTGGATGTTCTCTCGGCCGTGCTGCCTGAACCGTCGACGACGCAGGTGACGCGTTGCCGGAACGCGGAAAAGCTGTCGAACGTGACAACATCGACCGGCTCGTCGAAGTGCGGCGTCACGCGGAAGCGGCCGGGCGGCGTGAGGGCAATCACGCCGATCACGCGGCCGCAGAACGGCTGTCCAAGATAGACGCCACGCACCTGGGCACCCGGCAGGACCGGGCTCGCCGGCGGCCGGTTGCCGACGGCAGCATGGAGGGTATTCCAGTCCTTATAGCCGTGCTGATGGGCCAGCAGCTCCAGGGATTTGCTGTGTCCGACCGGCGTGCCGTCGGCCTGGAGCCTCGCACGCAGACGCTTGGCCTGCGCCTTTAGTGCCTCGATCGATGGGAGGGGGTTGGATCTGTTCATCGCGTCGCCTCATGCAGTGTTTGCATGCGGGAAACGGATGGTGCTCGCGTTGCCATCGGCCCGCATGTCACTGAATTCGGCGGGACGGTCTGCAAGAGAGGGCTTCACCATGGCTTGCGCCAGCGAGCGGCTGGGGCCTCTGCCCGGGACCGGTGGTTAGGCCGGCCGATGTGGAATGTCAACGCGAGACGCGCCGAGGGCCGGTTTGGTCATTCACCCGGCACGACGGTACGACATCTGACGGCAGGCGTCTTCCGGCTCGGCTGGTTTTGGGGGGGCGCCTCGGCCTTCGATTTGCCAAAAGCGCAGAGCATCTTCCCGCGGCGGCGGGAAGATGCGTCGCCGCCCAGGGCAACGGTGTTTCAACTGCGAGGACGAAGACCAGATGTCAGCGATCTTCCAAGAGATTTGGGATGCCGATCAATCGGGGGCCGGCATACCGGCGTTGCGGCCAGGTGAGCCCAAAGATCCGTCACGCGGCTTCGTCGTCGTCGACGAGCGCGCCACGTCGGTCGGGGCGAACCATCGTGTGCTGAGCGAGGTCGTCATCCCCGACAGCAAGCAAGAGACCTATCGCCTGTGCGAACGGCTCTACGACAACTACGCACTGGAGCGCGCCGTGCGCGAAAGGGTGACTTCTGGTGAGTTGCAAGAGGAACTCGACCTGATCGATGCGATCCTGGACACGCCGCCGATCGAGGTCGCCCGGCAGTTCCTCGAGACATCGCTGGATCTCAAGATCTCGAAGGATGCGATGGCAGCGATGATCAAGGAGACTTGGTTTGCCATGGGGCGCGCCGGCAGCCAACTTGAGGCCTCGGGCTTCGAGCATGTGTTCGTCGGCGAGCAGTCGTCATCGCGGTCCAAGATCGGCGGCTATCATTTCTGGCACAAGTACCATCTCGATGATGGCGGTTCCGGCGAAGACCGGATCGAGTATCTCGGCACCAAATACGGCGGCGCGCAGGAGCCGGCCAAGGGCATTCTCGTTCCGGAGGTCGTCACGCTTCAGCTGACCTGGGATGCGCCGCTGGGCGACGCGGGATCCGGCGGCGGGTCGCGCACCCTGAGCAAGCCCATCGGCGGCTTCTTCGTTGGCTGCAGTCCCGAAGGGCTGATCGCGCTCGGCCTTGTGCGATGCCGCACTAAGAGCAGCAAGATCACCCAGATCAACGGCGCGGAATACCAGCTCGACCTTCACCGGCTGGACAACGCGCCCAATGCCATCCGTACCTTCTTCCCACGGTTCAGAAGGGCCGATGTGATCGCGATCGACAACGGCGGCGGCGGTGGTGACGGGGATAATGGTGGTGACACGGGAGGCGGCGGCTCGCCGACGGGCGAGGCGCCGTTCCGGATCGTTGCCGGCATGGTCAACCCTGTGAACCCGGAAGGGGGCCGCGAATTCCTGCAGATCCTGAACGTCTCGGGCCGGCGCCAGTCCTTGGCGGACTGGCGCGTCGAGGCACCGAATGGCATGGCCTTCACCCTCGATGACATCCCCGTCGATCCGGGCAACCTGTTCAAGTTCGTCGCCCCGACGCCGCAAGGGGTGTTTCGCAACAAGGCGGGCACGATCCGGCTGCGGGATGCGTCGAACCGCGTTGTGCAGGAATGTCCCTATGGGACGGACCAGGCCAAACGCGAAGGCGTGCCGATCGTCTTCTGACACACATGCCCGATCAACTCTCACCGATGGGCGGCGCCCGGCGCGCCGGCGCCGCTCCCTCCGGTTCATCCCATGCGGTCGTCATCGGCGCCAGCATGGCTGGCCTGCTTGCGGCGCGGGTTCTGGCCGACCACTTCCGCCGCGTGACGGTCGTGGAGCGCGATCGGCTGCCGGATCAGGCGGCACCGCGCAAGGGGGTACCCCAGTCCCGGCATATCCATGTCCTGCTGGTGGCGGGGCGCACGATCCTTCAAGACCTGTTCCCGGCGCTGGGCGGCGAACTCGAGGATGCCGGGGTCCGGCCCATCGATGCGGGCCAGGATTTCGAGTGGCTGACGCCGGCGGGCTGGAGCCCGAGGTTTCAAGCCGATCTGGGCGTGCTTACCTGCAGTCGCGACCTGTTGGATCAAGCTGTCCGCCGGCAGGTTGAGACCCTTGCCGGCGTTGAAATCCTGCAAGAGACCGAAGTCACAGGTCTGTTGCTCGATGCCGCGCGGACCACGCTGACCGGCGTGGAGGTCCGCCGCCGCGCGGCGGCCGCCGACGGTGAGGCGGGTCACGCTGACCCGGAGGCAAAGCGGCTTGCCGCCGATCTTGTGGTCGACGCCGCGGGCCGCACCTCGAAGACACCGACATGGCTTGAGCAACTGGGCTTTCCGGTCCCTGAAGAGACCGTGGTCAGTGCTTCGCTGGGCTATGCCAGCCGGCTCTACCGCCGGCCGGCGGCAGGGGCACAGCCCTGGGACTGCGTCTACCTGCAGGCGGCCCCGCCGCACCGGACGCGCGCTGCGGTAATCTTCCCGATCGAAGGGGAACGCTGGATCGTCACGCTGGGTGGCGGTGGAGGGGACTATCCGCCCACGGACGAGGCTGGCTTCGAGGCGTTCATGCACAGCCTGGCCAGCCCGATCGTTCACGAGGCCCTCAGCGGTGCGGAGCCGTTGTCGCCGATCTACGGCTACCGGGCGACGGAGAACCGCTGGCGTCACTATGAGCGGCTATCCCGCCTGTCCGAAGGCCTGCTGGTGCTCGGCGATGCCGCATGCACTTTCAACCCCGTCTACGGGCAGGGCATGACCACGGCGGCGCGCGGCGCGCTTGCGCTGGCGGAGTGCCTGCGCGAGCAACGGCGTCGGCGGCCCGATGGCGACCTAACCGGTCTCGCCCGCCGCTTCCAACGATCGCTGGCCAAGGTCAACGAGGCGCCGTGGCTGATGGCGACCAGCGAAGACGTGCGCTACCGGACTGTGGAGGGCACGCCCCCCGGCCGGATCACACGGTGGATGCACTGGTATCTCGACCGGGTCACGGCAGCCTCCACGCACGACATTGCGCTGAGGCGAGTGCTCTTGCAGGTGCTGCATATGACCCGGCCGCCGTCCGCCCTGTTCCGGCCCGGCAACGCCCGCCGCGCATTGCTGCGAAAGCGGCCGACAGGGGCACCAGGCGTGTGACAGGCATTCCGGCCAGCAACCTCATGCCGCCTGGGGCAGACGGCTTGAGGTGCCATAGCTGCGGTTCGTGTAGATCAGCGGGTCACCAGCGTCGGCGAAACACACTTCCTTGATCTTACCCATCATCACGTAGTGTGTGCCGAACTGATCCGCATGGCTGAGCTGGCAGTCGAATGCCGCCAGCGGATCGGCCAGTCGCGGCGCGCCGGTGGCCATCGGCACCCAGTCGGCGGCCTCGAAGCGTTCTTCTCCGGCGGCCCCGGTCCGGCCGGCGAAGACATCGGCGATGGCCGACTGGTCGGCTCTCAACAGGGTCACGCAGAACACGCCGTTCATCAGGATGGCCTGGCAGGCTGAGCTGTCGCGGTGCACGCAGACCAGAAGGCGCGGTGCAGGCCCGTCGGCCGAGACCGACGACATTGCCGACACGGTCAGACCCGCGCGGCCGGCGGGCCCGTCGGTCGTGACGATGTTGACGGTGCAGGCGGCCCGGCTCATGCCTTCGAGAAACCGGTCGCGCAGCCCGGCATAGGCCGGGCCCGCGCCGCCTTCGTTCGCGCTTGTCATGGCGTGTATCACGGTCAAGCTGCGGGCCGCAGTTCGACGCGGCCGGTCGGCTCGATCGGATCCAGGCCCATGGCAAGCCGGCCCGTGAACAGGTGCTGGCGCTTCTCCGGCAAGGGGTGGAACTGCGCGCCATGCGCGTCGCGCAGCAGCCGCTCCAGCCCGAGCTTGCGGAAGAAGCCGGCGCCGCCGGTCACCTCCATGGCCTTTTCCGCCGTGGCGATGACATGCGTGGCACAGATGGTCTTGCGGGCCAGCACGCGGCTCGCCAGCTCGACCGACGGCTCGAAGTCGAATTCGTTGGCGAGGCGGATCATGTCCTCATGGGCAATCTGCGCGGTCGTCAGCAGCGTCTGCATCTCGCCGACAAGGAACGGCGTGACGGGATCGCTCGAGCGGGTGCGCGCACGATCCCGCGCAATCGCCGCGGCAGCCTCCGCCACGCCGACATAGGCCGACAGGATCAGCGGCATCGCCACGGTCAGGATGATGCTGAACGCCAGATGGAAGGGGCCACGCGCCCGCCGTAACACGATCGCTGCGTCGGGCACGAACACACCGTCCAGCTTGACCGTCTGGGACCCGGTTGCTCGCATGCCCATGGTACGCCAGTCATCCATGAGCGCGACTCCCTCGGCACCCAGCGGCACCGGGAAGTGCAACACCTGGGGGCCGGCGACCGGGTCGTCGAAGGCGGCCGAGGTGACCAGGATGTCGGCCTTGGGCGAGCCGCTGGCGAACGGCTTCGCAGCATGGACGCGATAGCCGCCGTCTGCGCGCTCCATCGACCCGTTCGACTCAAGCCAGTCGTTCGCGCCGGTGCTGGCCAGGATGGCCCCGCCCGCCACTTTCTCCAAAAGCGCGCGGCCCGGCCGGCCGGCCCGGTCGTTCACGCACGCCGTTGAGACCAGATGCTGGTGCATCGACAGCGCCAGTGCCGTGGAGGGGCAGTGATGTGCAAGCCCCTGCACGAAGGCGCACATCTCGGAATGGCGGGCGCCACCGCCGCCATAATTCGCGGGCACCAGGGCCGAGAAAACCTTGCGTTCGCGCAGGGCATCATAGTTGTTGCCGATGAAACTATCGGTATCATCCATCTCGGCGGCCTGGTCCGCGAATACCGGTCCCAGGTCCGCCAAGATACTCTGCAGATCAATCCGTTTGGTCATCGTCTGTCTCCTTGTCCGACCCCCGTTTGAAGCCAGCATCCGTCGAACGCTGCCGGGCATCAACTTCAGCATGTGAAGTTGCCGCGCATCGCCCCAGGCGTTATCGTTTGTTCATGCCCGAGACGAAGGGATACGGGCAGTACTGCCCCATCGCCGTGGCTGCGGAGGTGCTGGCGGAACGCTGGACGCCGTTGGTTCTGCGCGGGCTGTTCTGTGGGGCGACGCGGTTCAACGATATCCAGGCGAGCGTGCCGCGCATGTCGTCCGCCCTGCTCTCGCGCCGTCTGAGAGAGCTGGAATACGCCAACATCATCGAGCGCCGTCCTGCCGCGACCGGCAAGGGGGCGGAATACCATCTGACCGCGGCCGGTCGAGAGCTGTTCCCTGTGCTCGACCGGATGGGGGCCTGGGCCCAGAAATGGCTGCGGCGGGAGATCGTCAGCCACAAGAACCTCGACCCCGACATCTTGATGTGGGAGCTGCGCCGAGCGGCCCTGAATGCCGGGCGACGTATCGACAGGCGCCGCGTCGTGCGCTTTCAGCTTGACGGCGTGCCCGTCGCCCAACGGTTCTATTGGCTGGTGTTCGAGCCGGACGACGTCGATATCTGCCTGCGCGATCCCGGGTATGAGGTCGATTTGTGGATCGCGTCCAGCCTGCGGACCCTAGTGGAGGTCTGGCTTGGCCACCGCTCGCTGACGGGCGCCGTTGAAGACGGCGGTCTGCGGCTGGACGGCAGCCGGGCGGAGATCGAGGCCTTCCGCGACTGGTTCGTGCTGAGCCATTTCGCGCCGGCCGGCGCGCTTCAATCTGTGGCGTCGCCAGATGCGTAGGGTCAGGTGCGTAGGGTCAGCCGACTAGAACCAATCAGCCTCCGTCTGTTGGGTGGGTTCGAATGCCTAAGCACGGGCGGCCCTCGAAAAGTGCAGCGCGAATTCGCGTCCGACAAGTCGGCTTGGCCGAACGCAAGGAATCATGGCCTGCGGCGTGTGGTTCAATCGATCGATTTCTTTGTGCCGACGTTGAATGCGCGCCGTACCGTGAACTCTGCGCTCACATGAGTCATTGAGGTCACCGTATCAATCAATCGTTTGCTTTTTGTCATGGATCTGACTGTGATGCCTCAATGATCGGAGGCGGTCGTCCCTGGGCTTTGGCTGCCGGCCGGCTGCGGTCGTTCTGCCCGCTGCAGTGCAGGTGGCTGTCAGCAGCGCAGTCCTGAACAGTGCGAAAACTGTCGCCGTTGCGGCCTGTGAAAAGCGCGAGACCCAGTCAATCGGACGACCTTCTAACTCGCGAGACACCTAGCTTTCGGCGTGGAGGAGGGGTGGGAAAAGACGGTGGATAACTCGGCAGTTAATGGTTTGCCTCCTAATTAGCGGGGCTGTTGGCCAAAGTCAGATCATCAGATCGAGCGTCATGAATGTGCTATTGGGATCTTCGCGATAGCTGGCGAACGGTTCGCAATCCCGGAAGCCGAAGCGGGCATAGAGGGCACGGGCGGGTGCGAATTCCGCCATGGATCCCGTCTCCAGGCTCAGGCGCCGATAGTGCCGCTGCCGCGCTTCGTCAACGATGTGGGCGAGGATGCGCGCACCGATACCGCGACCGCGGGAGGCCTCGGCCGTGTGCATCGACTTGATTTCGCCGTGATGGCTGTCGAGTTCCTTCAGCGCGCCGCATCCCAGCACGACCGGTCCGGATCTGGCTGTCCAGAACGTGATGCCGGGCGACCGCAACGCTTCCACATCCAACGCATGCATGCTCCCCGGTGGTGAGTGCTGCACCGAATGGCCGAGATGCGCCTTCAGCAGTGCGGCCACCTCCGGCTGGCTCGGATCGTCTTCGAGAATGGTAAGCTGCATGGCGCGACAGGGTCCTTCCGAGGCGTTCCGCCCCGACAGCACTTGCATGGTGCCCTCTTGGCTTAGCCTGGCAAGCCTTGGCCGTTCCAGTGGCCCGTTATCCCGATGCGGGATCAATTCATCGCGGTGCTCTCGGCGGGTCATGGGATTGCGGCTTCGGCGACGGCGACCAAAATGGCGCTTCCGATGCGCTGCCACCTGCGGCACGCAGGCCGCTTGACGGACGGGGCGCCAGTGCGGACCGTACCGGTCCTCCTTTCCCTGGCGCGGTTCCGTGTCAGCCAATCCTCCCATCCGTGTGCGTTGACAAGCGCAAGACAGAGACCTGCTGCGGGTCGTTCTCATCTGAACAGCTTTGACAACTCCCGAAAAGGCGGCTCCGCGGACAAATCTAGGGTCACCAACACGAGCACAGCCAGTCACCGCATCGTCCGAGCGGACGCCATCGACGGGACACATCGGAGATCATGACATGAGCACCTCGGCCTTCGCCCTTCTCACCAACGCCCCCGCTGCCCGCACGCCGTCGCCGCGTCCGCCCGCCAGCGAAGCCCCCGTGAAGGGGCATGTGGGCGCCCGCATCTGGGACCGCCTTCGCCGGGTGCTGGCGTTGCAGCTGTTGGCTGTCCTTACAGCGCTCGTGGTCACCACCTCTGCCAGCGCGCAGGTTGCGGCCCCGCCCACCGCCCCCGTCGGGCTCTGGCAGTGCACCGTTAACGGCGGCACCTATGGGGTGGAGATGGAGATGCAGGTGTCGCCTGACGGCACGCTCTACGCCCGCGGTATGGTGATCTATTACGGCCTGCAAAACCCCTTCACACAGGTCGAGGGCTTTGGCGATTGGACCCTGCTGCCGCCCGACGCGACAAGCGACCAGTACATGTTCACCTTCCGCATGTTCCCGCAGGCGCAGAACCACCCGATCGTCAGCTGGCATGTGCACCCCGCCGGTCAGGGCATCATGTACAACCTTTTCCAGAACCCCCAGACGGGCACCATGGTCGAAACTCAGTGCGCTAAATTCGGGTGAGCGGAACGGGAATTGCCCGCCGACCGCCCCTGGATGTTGCACGAGGCAAAGGGGCAAGCATGGATGTGGGGCAGATCTTGAAACTCTAAGCCGGCACTAAAGCTCGGCAATTCAAGATCTGCCCCCGCGTTTCTTGAATAAATGGTTAATGACTTTTTGGTTAGTCTCGTGATTTGAATAATCTCCCAAATTTGATCTTGACAGTTTGCAAAAACTTCTGCTAATGCCACTCTTATGCGAGGTCGAGCTCTTTTTATCGGGAGAGAATATGTCTTCGAACCAAAGCATACTTCAGCGCCTAAGGGAAAAGCAGGCGCAGCTCAGTGGGGCTACACAGGAAGCGGAAGTTACCGAAGCCGCCCCGGCCGAGGAAAGAGAGTTTGAGATCAGCGATGCAGATATCAAGCGCAACGCCGTGTATCAGATCGCGACCGACGACGCCAAAACCCAGAAAGAGCGTGTTGAGCAGATTGCCGCGCTCAGGCAGTACGATCCGGAGCTGACGCCGGACGAAAACGCAAAGAACGCGCAGGCGTTCGATGAATTCATCCTCTACTCTGAGAACAAGATCCTGGAGCTTGCGCAGCGGCAGGCTGCGTTCACCAACGACGACGCTTTCTCTCTGTACGACCAGAACATCGCCAGGCTTCAGGACGGCCTGGCAAACTTCAAGGCCGCGATCGGTCCGCTCGTCGACGCGTTTCGCGTTATGGAACTGGCGCGCCAGAACGGCATTCCGCCGCATACCCTGCTGAAGGAGGTCCAGGATCTTCGCGACAAGCAGGGTAAAGTCGAAGCGCAGCGCAAAGCCAAAGAGGAAGAGATCGAGCGCAAGAGGCGCGAGCTTCAGCCCATACAGGCGGAAGCGGCCCGCATCTACGCCAATCTTGAGGCGTATAACGGCAACATAGAAGAGGCCAAGAAAGACAAGGCGGCGGAGCAGGCGACGCTCGATGCCGAAAAGGCCAAGTTCATATGGAACCGCAATCGGCATGTCATTGGCGAATGCGAGCGCAGGATTGCGAATGCCGATATCGTCATAGAGAGCAACACGGTCTCCATCGAGGCGCTGGGGAAAACGGCGGCGGTCATAGCCGGAAAGCATGAAGCCCATGAGGCCGAACTGGCGGCACTGGAGTCCGAACTGGCGGCACTCGCAGGCGAACTTCAGTCGGCAAACAACGCGCTGACCGGAGACCCCAATACTCTGGCCCTTGCAAAGCTTCTCGAGATCACAGGCGAAGAATTCAAGGACAGACGCGAAGCCCTGACCAACGGCGTGACAGCGCTGATTACCAACAGCGTGAAGGACTTCGAGCGGTCCATGGCGCGGTTCGAAAGCGGCCTGTCGGAAGTGACGACCATGAGGCATACGGTCGTCAACGTGAAGGATCTCAATGATCTCATCGTTGTCGCAGCCCGGGAGGCCGAACAGGCGGATTCCGCCTATATCATGGAGCAGAAGGCTGTCGCGGACCGGATCCGGCAAGAGAAGGGGGAAGATGCCATTCTCGACCCGGAATACGAGCGCGCCAACAAGCATTATCGGCACGCCAACATACATTCCGAGAGCGGCCGCGGCATTGCCCAGAAGACGCGCGAGTTTGCCGAGAGGCTGGCCAGGCAGAACGCTTCCTATCTGGGCCTGGCCGAGGCCTTCGAGCAGAAAGGCCGGGATGCACAGAGGCTTCGTACGCACGCGGCCGTAGAGGTCTCGAGCCGGCTGCTGACGACGATCAAAGGGCTGGAACTCGCGATCGCATCGGAACGGACCAGCGTCGCCGACAGCATCCTTGCGGATCTTGGCGGATCGGCCATGGAGACGACCAGACAGATCTTCGACATGGTCGCCCAGGGCGCGTCTGCCCAGAATGACCGTATCGCCCAGGCCTTGAAGCAGGCCATGGACGTCAACCAGGCCATCACCGAGATCACGTCGTCCCTGGCGGATGAGGCCAGGACGTCAGAGCTGCAGCAAAGGGCTCTTGACGAGATAACCAAGGACATCAGCGCCGCGACAGAGGACCTTGAGACCGTGCGGGGTGAAACGGCCCGGAAGGTCGCGGAGCGGGAGGACCTGCCGGAAGCGGTGGCCGAGGCGGCGCTGGAGGCGCTGAAGAAGAGCCCGGATGCGCCGTAGCCAAGTGCCAGTCAAGAAGTACGGAGTTGGTGAGCGTTTACGGCATGCTGCCTGCCTTGATCCTCTCTTGGTCCAATGACGGATTTCGCAATCAGAGGCATTAGAGCAATGCCATACTTCAAACTCGGGATGGATAAGAAGGTAATCGTTCCGTACCACGATTACCTCAAGGCAATGAAGCCTGAGTTTGAGTATGTAGGAGGGAAAGAGGAAGTCAGTGATCTTGTGCGCTGCCTGTTTCTGCCGAGCGCGAACAGTGTCAAGGTGATTGCGCCGAGAGGCGTGGGGTGCACGTCACTGCTGGACGGTCTGGTTCACTATCAGCAGGATGATTTCATTCCAGATGAAATGATGATCCGGCCGATTTTCAAACTCAACGGCAATAATCTCTTCAACACTGCTGACAATAAAATCATTGAAGTCCGTTTTCAGGAAGCGCTTGATGAGCTGAAGAAATATGCACAGCTCCGGAAGGTTAAGCCCATTCTTGTCATCGACGAGAATGGGAATTTCGTAAGCAATGCGCCTCGGCATGTGATAAACGCCCTTGTCGAAGCTGCAGTCGTCGCGGACTATATTGACGTAATCATCAGCGTCGATGCGAAACGGGAAGTAGAGTTCAATGTAAAGCATCCAGAATTTTCTTCTAGTTTCACAAGCAAATACCTGGAGGAGCCAAAGAAGGAAAACCTTCAGCCCATTTTGAGATTTCACGCCAATAAACATGCACGGCATGGCGTGGTTGTTGCGGATGAAACGCTCGATCACATCATCGACATAACGGACAGGTTCAAAGGCCTATACGACACCGCACAGCCGAACAGGGCTATTCGGCTTCTCGACAGCAGCGCTACTGCCTTCCGCATGGACATCCACAGCCGTCCTCCAGGCATGGGGCAGAAAGAGGAGCGGCTGGAGGGTCTGCGTGCGCAGGTCGACCATGCGGAGGGCGAAAGCGCCCCGCGCATACGAGAACAGCTTGAGGCCCTGGAGTCTGAGATATCCGAGGCTCAGCAGGAATGGGATCAGCATCGCGTCCAGATTAAGGAGAAGCAGGACGCCATTAGAGAATTTGATAATCTGATTACAGAAAATGAAAGAGAAATCCAGAGATTGGATGCTGAAACCTGCGCTAATAACTTTCAGATCATCCGAAGAATGCTGGAAGGTATGGACGCGAACGACCCCTGCTTCAAGGGCAGGCACAAGCCCGATGTGCTTAAACTTGGAGAGGAGGACCTTCTGAAATTCGTGGATTTTGACATCAATACGGAGAGGAACCCCAGGGTCAAAGAACTCTCCAGAAGAATCGAAGACATAAGCTCCAGGGTTTCCCGTTTGCAGTCGGAACTCAGTGCGCTCAGTCAGAAGCTGCATGTGCAGGAGAAGATGCCGTCTGCGTTTGTGGACGAGATCGCCTCGGCACAGACGAAGACGCCCGTTGGCGGGATCGGTGGGCGGCTAAGAGAGAGCCTGAAGAACGGCGTCGCCTTGATGAAGCAGACGGTGTTCGGCCAGGATCACGTGATCGAGCCGATCATCAGGAGCTTGCAGCGCACGGCCGCGGGTCTGAACGACCCGAACCGCCCGCTCGGCGTCTTCATGATCCCCGGACCACCGGGCAATGGTAAGACCTACATCACCGAACAACTGGCCGTGCAGTTGTTCGGTTCCATGGATTTTTATTACAGAATTGATATGGAGAACTATAAGGCGGAGCATACGGTGTCCGCTCTCATCGGGGCTCCACCCGGGTATGCTGGGCACGGCAAGAAGGGCCTGCTGATTGAGGTGGTCCAGAACATGCCCTTCGGTGTCCTGGCGCTCGATGAAATCACCGAGGCGCATTATGAAGTTCGCCAGGCGCTGCTGAAGGCCATGAGCTCTGGTGAATTGATAGGCTTGGACGGAGAAAAGGCAGACTTCAGGAACGTCATCATTGTCTCGACGACGAATTATGGCCAAGAACTGTGGTTGGACAATAACTTCGCCACGGCGTCCCGCCTCGTCATGGAGAAGATGTTCAGGGATACCACGACATTTTCGCCGCAGTATCTGGACAGGCACGACGCCATCTTGTGCACCGGGCCCCTTGATGACGCGGCGCTGCAGCGGATTGCCAAGAGGCAGATCGGCACTTTGCGTACCGCCTCGCAAAGGCGGCATCCTGATCTGGATATCGCGATACCAGAGCCGGACATTCGAGCCTTCATCGAAAATCAGGCCACGGGGAAAAGTGGCCGTGCCGTCAAAAGGATGTTTGATCAGGTCGTCGGCGATAAGCTGACCGAGGTCATACTCTGGAACGACACGGCGAGCGGGCTGATTACTGCGCGCTATGATGCGCCGTCCGGAAGCTTTGTCTTCGATCATGACAGCCAGACGGCTTCCGAGGCCGAACCGGGCGTGAGCCGCGCTCAGGCACCGGCCGGCGCACCGGCGGGCGACTGAGAATGGATACGCCTGAAGGCGCACCTGGGAGAGTGACGTCGGAACAGCTGCGTGAAGCGGCACAGGCGGCGATGAACCGGCTTCGGCAGGAAGGGCCGGCGGAAGAAGAAGAACGCCAAGAGGCGGCGAAACCACCGGAACCGGAGAAGGCGCAGGGTTCGGTGCCAGGTGCCTTGAATTCGTTCCTCGATGGCCTCGGCATGCCCGGAACGAAAGCTTGGTTGGCGCGCAAATTCGACCGGGCGGACCGGATCGTCCAGACGTTCAAGCATATCCACGACTGGCTTTCTTGTTCTGCCGTGACGTGGCTGCTCAATCTGCCGGTCACCAGGGGGCGTGCCGCATGTCTGGCAGCGTTCAAGACCGTCGCCCATGGCAAAGACGCTGAGGGCAATCCCACAGGCCTCTCACCGCTGAAGGCTGCGAAGGCTCTGGTGTTCGGGGTGCCCGCAGCGATCATCCTGTGCCCGATCACGGTTCCCCTGACACTGGGACCGAGGGCTGCCGCAGCGGCGTTCAAACGGGCCGCCTTACGCAAGGATGCCCAGGGCCGGCGCAATGTGATCGCGCCAAAGAGGACGGCAGCGGCGATCTTGTTCAGCCTGCCCATAGCATATGCCGCGGTCTTCTATCTTTATCCTTTCTACTACCGAAACCTCGGTGCCTTCGGCCACGACGCCGTGGCCATCAATCTCTTCCACCATCGCGACGTTTTGGTCTTTGGTCAGGCCAATGAGGTCGAGGGGCGGCCGGATGTCTACGCCGTGCCGGCGTGCTTTGCCTCCCCATGTGAGGCTCAGGAAAACACGGTACAGTTCAGGATACGGGACAGCGCGTATCTGGACGTCTTGAGGCTGATAGATTCGTTCATGAATTTTGATGTCAGCAATACCGATATTGGGGAGTTGCACGATCCCTCGGAACTTGCCGGCGCCTTTCTGTCTGGCAAGAGCGCTTGCTATGTGGAGTATTATGGACGCCGCCATAAGACCCTGGGGCTCTACCCCCACATCATCGATGCGACTTGCGAGGATATTGAAGACGGAAACGCGGACGGAGCGCTCGAACGGCTGAGGCAGCGGTATATCGAGGCGGACGAACACACGGTATAGGAAGGGGCATTCAACGCGCGACCGGCTGTGCACGCTCGACCGTCACCTTCGCGGTCACGGAGACGTCATGAAACGCCGGGATTCCAAAGATTGCTGCGGAACCAAAGGGGCGCAGGCCAGTTCCTCTCGCGGATTGACTCGCCGATAGCCAAACCATACTCTTAGCTATCAATATATTTGTCGCGTTGACCTTACTCTGCCGGGACAACCTGAATTTTCTGGGATGGTTTGGGAAATGGCCAAGGCTCCCTTGCGGGTATTGCTCTTCGTCTTGCTTTGCACGTCTACGATCTCACCGGCGCTGGGCGAAGATCCGCCCAAGCCGGGCCAGGCGAGCCTTTCCGGACTCTATTGCGGCACAATACTGTCGAGCGGGCAGGATCAGCCTGCCTTCACCCGGTTTGACGACACCGGGCCATCGATTACCGGCACCTACGGCTTCCTCGATCCGGAAGACAAGATCGCGCACGGCACGTTGGAAGCGTGCACGATGTCCGACGGCAGGGTTCTCACCTGCACTTGGCGGGACGCCTACGGCACCGGCCCGTTCGAGGCCACGTTCGCCGCTGATTTCAGCAGCTTCTCAGGCCATTGGCAGATGGACCTCTCAGGCCTCCCGGGCCCGTCCATCGTCCTTCCCCCCGCCCGCTGGACCGGCCATCGCGAGGACCCCTCGGCGTCGGACATGGATTGCCTTGCGGCGGCAGGGTGAGTGGTTCGCAATCCGTGACCTGATCCTGCTGATCCAAGGATAGGCCGTGAAGTTGGCAGCAAGTCTTGATCACGCGAGCGTTGAGGGACGGTGAGATGCGAGGACAGATTTCGCGCAAACGGGCCCTGCCACAACCCACCCCATATGGCGAATGACCGTCGCAACCGTGCCACGCCTGATCGCATGAGGTGGGATGCCGTTTCCTACTGCATCTGTTCTACCCAGGCCAACGCGATCGCCGAGGCTTCCTCCGCTGTGAACGCCGTCGGGTCGAGGCACCACTCGAGCCAGAGGCCGTCGATGAGGGCCGTCAGCGACAGGGCGGCGAGGCGGAGGTCGATGGTCCGGCCGCGGGCCGCGGCGACATCACCGATCAGAGCGACGAGAGTGTCGCGGTAGCGGGCGTAATCCTGCCGGTGCAGGTCCGCGACGGCCGTGTCCGTGAGGCTCAGGGTCCAGAAGACGAGCCACAGGGCAATGATGTCGCGCGACAGTGTCGGTGGGCGGAAGCTGGCCCGGATGAAGGCGCGCAGGCGCTCCGCCGGGTCAGGGCCAGCGGCGTCGACGGCGGCGGCAAGGTCGGCGGCGAGAGCATCGGCCACGTCGCGGTAGACCTCCGCAATCAACGCCGTCTTGCCGGGGAAATAGTGGGTCAGCAGACCAGGCGAGACGCCGGCGCGACGGCAGATTTCGCGCACCGAGGTGCCGGCATAGCCGCGCTCCACCAGGCAGTCGGCAGCTGCACGCAACAGCTCCCGGCGGCGGTCGGCCGGCGGCAGGCGATGGCCGGATGGCGGCGCGCCTCCGGTGGGCGCGTCGTCCCTCATCGCACGTCCGACTTGCCGTAATGCCGCTCAATGCGTGCCTGGATCAGTTCGAACACCATGGAGATCGCCCAGTAGATCAGGGCTGCGGTGATCAGCATCTCGAAATGCTTGAACTCCGCGCGGCCTTGCGTGCGGGCGAGAAACATCAGCTCCCACACACCGAGGATCGAGACCAGCGATGAGTCCTTCAGCATGGCGATGAACTGGTTGCCCGTGGGCGGCACGATCACCTTGATCGCCTGCGGCAGCACGATCTTGCGCATGATCAACCAGTTGTGCAGCCCGAGCGACAACCCGGCCTCGGTCTGGCCCTTGGGGATGCTCTGGATGCCGGCGCGGAAGATCTCCGCCATATAGGCGCCGTAGCAGAGCGTGAGCGCGATGATGCCCGAGGGCACCGGGTCGAGCGTCACGCCGATCTGCGGCAGGCCCAGATAGATGATGTAGACCTGTAAGAGCAGGGGCGTGCCGCGGAAGAACGAGATGTAGAAGGTTGCGATCGCAAAGGCCGGCCCGCTTTTCGACAGCCGCGCCAGAGCGCCTGCCATGGCCACCACGCAGGCGCAGGCGATGGAGATCAGCGAAACGTAGATCGTCGTGAAAGCGCCGGTGAAGATCAGGATCGGCAGCCGTTCGACGATATAGGGGAAGCTGAGGTCGAACGAATAGAAGAACGCCAGAAAGACCAGCAGCAGCTCCGTCCAGACCACGCCGATCTGCACCGACAGCGGCATCAGGCGGATGACCATGGCATTCAGCGTCAAGAGGACGCCGGCCAGCAGCGCCATCAGGGCCCGTTCCATGAGCGTGCCCGCCGCGGCCTCACCGAAGCCGAGCACGGGCATCACCAGGCGCGAAAGCTGACCGTCACCGAGGCCGATGGCGAAGCAGACGACCGTCAGCGCGCCGAAGATGATCAGCCAGCGGCGAAGCGGGCGTTCACCCAGGCCCTGTCTCTGCGGCAGGGCCGGCGGGGGCGGTGCCGCGCCGGCCTGCTCTGCCATCAGTTCACCGCCCTACTGGACGGAACTGATATCCACACCGTACCAAGTTTCGGAAAAGCCGGTGAGGGTCCCGTCGGCACGCATCTCTTCGATGATGCGGGCGACTTCTGCATTCAGCTCTGCGTCGCCCTTGTCCGTCGCGACCGACAGCGGCTCGTAGAACACAGGCTCGCCGACCACGCGCAGGGGATAGCCCGCATCGATCGCCGCCTGGATGGTCGGCAGGGCCGAGATGCCGGCATCGAGGCGCACGCCGTCGCCGAGGCGCAGGTCGTCGAATACGTTCGTGTCGGTCTCGTAAGTGCGGATCTCGCCAGGCTCCACCACATATTCGAACGGCGGCACGTCCTGCGCGTCGATCTCCAGGTTGTGGTTCAGATAGTTGTCGTAGGTGCAGCCGCCGCAGGTGCCGATGGCTGTGCCGTTCAGCTCCTCCACGCTCTGAACCGCTGAGTCCTCGTGCACCACAAGGGCGGCCGGCGTGTAGTAATAGATCGCCGGGAAATCCAGCACCTCGGCCCGCTGCGCCGTCGGCGTCATGGAGCCGACAGAGACATCCCAACGTCCGCCCCAGTTGCCGGCGGTAATGATCTCCCAGGCCGGGGTGACGAATTCCACCTCCACGCCCATGCGTGCGGCCAGCTCGGTCGCAACATCGATGTCGAAGCCTTCGAAGCTGCCGTCCGGCGTCTGTGACGACTGCGGCGGATAGGCGGGGTCGGTGGAAACGCGCAGCACGCCCTCTTCGCGGATGCGGTCCAGCACCTCGCCGGCCATGGCGGTGCCGGTGGCGGAAACCGCCAGGCCCAGTGCGGCGGCGGCCAAACCCAGCTTGCATCGGATCGTCATTGGTTCGGTGTTCCCTGTTCTGTTGTTGTCGTCACAGCCTTGTCGGACCGGCAGAGGCCAATCCTGCTGAGCTTCAGAGTGCGCCAGCACCGTTGCCACCTCAAAGGCAAAAACTTAGACTGCGTGGAATTGTACGATCGTACAATAACCGTTTTAGAGGAGGGCGCAGCCCATGTCGCCCGATGCCGGTCGTCAGGGGACGGCGCGACGCCGCTTTGCTGAGCGGGTCGGCCGCGTCGATGCCGTCTCGGTCACCGGCTGGGAGCTGCACGCCCGCGCCATGGCACGCCGGCTTGCGGGCGAAGACGTGATCGTGCTGTCGATCGGCGATCACGAATTCGACGCGCCCGATGTGGTGGTGGACCAGACCATCGCGGCGTTACGTGCGGGGCGCCACCACTATACCCCGGCGACCGGTACCGCGGCGCTGCGCAAGGCCATCGCGGCCGACCACAACCGCCGAACCGGCATGGCCATCGGCATCGACGGGGTGGCCGTGCTGCCGGGCGCGCAATGCGGCCTCTATGCCGCCGCGCAGTGCCTGATCGACCCGGGTGACGAGGTGCTGGTGGCCGAGCCGATGTATGTCACATACGCCGGCACATTGCAGACGGCGGGCGCCGTGGTCGTGCCGGTGCCACTGTCGGGGGACAACGGCTTCGCGCTCGACCCGGCACGGCTGGCGGCCCACATCACGACGCGGACACGGGCGGTGCTGCTGAATTCACCGCACAATCCTACCGGCGCGGTGGCCCTGCGCGAGGCGCTGGACGCGCTGGCCAAGCTATGCTGTGAGAACGATTTGTGGCTGCTGTCAGACGAAGTCTATGCCGGCATGACGTATGAGCGGCCGCATGTCAGCCCGTGCAGCCTGCCGGGCATGGCAGACCGCACGGTCACCATCGACAGCCTGTCCAAGCGCAGCGCCATGACCGGCTGGCGCATCGGCTGGATCGTCGGCCCGCCGGACCTGGTGACGCATCTTGAGGTTCTGGCCGGCTGCATGCTGTTCGGCGTGCCGCCGTTCATCCAGGATGCGGCGGTCGCTGCGCTGCAAGCGGTGGAGGAGATCAGCGAGGCGGTGCGGACGCGCTATCGCCTTCGTCGTGACCTGGTGTGCGACGCGCTGCCTGGCCTGGAGGTGGTGCGGCCCGAAGGCGGCATGTTCGTGATGCTGGGCGTTGCCGCCTTTGGCCTTCCAGCGACTGCCTTCGCCACCCGGCTCTTGGACGAGGCCGGTGTCTCGGTGCTTCCCGGCGACAGCTTCGGCGCCAGCGGGGCGGGCTATGTCCGGCTGTCCCTGGCTGCCGACGAGGAGGACCTGGCCGAGGCGTGCCGGCGGATCGGCCGGTTCACCGGCCGGCTGTCCGGCGCAGCACCCTGAGCCGGCTTTCGAAGTCTTCGTGGTTCAAATAGCAGCCGCAAAGACGCCGCTGGCCTTCATAGGCCGCCCGGCCGTGCAGTGTGCGCCAATTGTCGAACAAGAGCGCGGTGCCGGGACGCAGCGGATGGCGCCATTGCATCTCAGGATCGGCGGCCAGACGGATAAAGCCGGTCAGCGCCCGGTAGAACCGATCCATCTCGTCGTCCGGCAGGCGGAACGGCGCCCGGTCGTAGTTGTTGAACACGACCTGGACGACGCGTCCCGAAGTGTCGGTGCGGAATACCGGATGTGAGGCAGCCAGGCTGATGCCCTGTTCCAGATAGCGGGCGGGCACGGGCACCTCACACAGTGTCGCGAAATCCTCCGGCCGGTCGTGGCGCATCACCTCGGCGATCTTGAAGCCGTCGACCAGGATGCTCTCGCCGCCATTGCCGTCGAAGTGCAGGCAGTGGAACATCTGCAAGCCAGGTGGGTCGACCGAGTAGCTGCCGTCGGTGTGGGCGCCCAGCTCCTGCTTGGAATAGGCGGTGTCGCTGCGCGCCATGTTGGCCGTGAAGTCCCAGAATCCGCCGAAGATCGTCGACCGGATGTAGCCGACGCACAACGCCAGTTTCTCCGTCGCTTCGGGCGTCGCGGGCACGCCCTCGACAAGGCCGAAGCCGTAGGTCTCGACTGCCTCCAGCCAGTTCAAGAGGCCACTGTCGCTCTCCATCACCGCGTCATAGGCGAAGCAAGGTATTTCGCCTGCGATCCGGTCCCGATCCCACAGCCGGATTTCCGGAGCTGGCTTCGCGTCCGGCTGGCGCAACCTGTGCAGCAGGTCGGCAGAATAGCGGCCGATGTGATCCGTGCCGTTGGCCCACTCGATCTCTAAGGCCGTCGCATTGTCAGTGAGGCGAACCGCGCGGGCTCGGATGTCGGGGGGCAGGGACGCAGTGTCGACCTCGCGCTGCAGCGTGGCGGGGTTCAGGCTGGCCGGCTCCTCCCCATGGTCGCGCAGCCAGAACCAGGGATAGTGGGCCGTCGCGTCGACGCCTTCGAACGACACGGCCAATCCCGTTTCTGTCGCTTCGGCGTTCAGGATTCTGGGCATCGGGCTGTTCTCTATCTCTGGGTGGCGGACGTAGTGGACGCAGGCTAGGCCGGCGACGGCTCCCGGCTCCAGCGGTCTGCCGCCTCGTCGTCGCTGGCGCGGGCTTCCACCCACTGGCCGCCGTCCGGCGTGTCCTCCAGCTTCCAGAACGGGGCGCGCGTCTTGAGCCAATCGACCAGGAACTGGCAGGCCTCGAATGCCGCCTGACGGTGGGACGAGGCCACGGCGACCAGAACGATGCGATCGCCCGGCTCCAGCCGGCCGTACCGATGGATGATCAGGCTTGCGGCCACGGGCCAGCGCTCCGCCGCCTCCGCCTCGATGCGGGTCAGCATCTTCTCGGTCATGCCCGGATAATGCTCAAGCGTCATCGCCGTTACCGGCATGTCGCCGGCAAGGTCGCGGACGGTGCCAAGAAAACTGACCAGCCCGCCGATGTCGTGGCGGCCGGCCAGCAGCGCCGACAGCTCGGCACCCATGTCGAAGTCTTCGGCCTGCACACGCACGGTCATGGGATCTCAGCCTCCGGTGACCGGCGGAAACAGGGCAATCTCGTCATTCGGCGAGACCGGATCGCCGGCGCGCGCAAACTCCTGGTTCACGGCCACCTTGACCACGCGGTCGTCGGACAGCGCGGCGGCGTAAGCCGGCCCGCGCCCGCGCATCCAGGCCAGCAGCGATCCGACATCACGGACGTCGTCGGGCGGCGTCACCTCTTCTTCGGCCATGCCGATCTGGCTGCGCAGCCAGGCGAAGTAAAGCAGTCTCATCGGCCCCTCGGGCTCACGGATCCGTTCCTTCCGCTATATGCGGGCGCTGGGCCCCATTGTGAACCGGGGCCTTTGCGGGTCGCTGGCGACGGATCCGCGTGAGCCGTCTCAGTTCCAGCCGCCGGCCCAGCGCGCGGCCGAAATAGTATCCTCCAACACCGCCGCCGACGAAGAACGGCAGACCGCCCAGCAGGATCAGCAGCATGAAATAGCCCGATGTCTCCAGCACGGCCAGCGTGCCTTCCTCTTGAAACATCGTCAGCAGGCTTTCCACCTGGAAGTCGCCGGCGCCGCAAGCGGTGAGGGTGCAGCCGATCGCGAAATACATCGTATAGATCGGTACGAAGGTGAACGGGTTGGTCACCAGCGTCAGCACGGCAGCGATCGGCAGATTGAAGCGCAGTCCCAAGGGGCGGCCCGCCGCCCAGACGATGCCGACTATCCCAAGCTGGATTCCGGGTGGCGCGATCAGGCCAACACCCAGCCCGGCCGCCATGGTGTTGGCAACGATCTGGGGGGAGAGCTGCATGCGGCTGATCGGCCGCAACACCCGCCGGAAATACTGGCGTTTGAGGGATCTCACGGCCCGTAGCAGTCGCGCTCGCCGTCATGGAAACAAGGAACGACACTTCCGCAATACCGGTGGGTGCGACCGTCTGTCAACGCGGAACCCCGGCTCAGCCTCTGGTTTGCGACGGTGCGTCGGCGGCGTCGGTCGCGGGGCGCTGCGGCCCCGTGATCTGCTGCAGGCCGCCCGCCATGTATTGCCATCCGGTGATCACCGTCAACGCAGCCGCGAGCCAGAGGCCGGCAATGCCGATGGTCATCACCACCGCCCCACCGGGGGCAGCATGCCCGAGGATCAGGATGCCGATTGCCATCATTTGAACGGTCGTTTTCCATTTGGCCAGACCCGTGACTGGTACGCCCTTGGCATTGGCGCCCGCGAGGAACTCACGCAGGCCGGAAATCAGGATCTCTCGCAACAGGATGATTACCGCGGCCAGTACATGCACCCCGGTGACCCTGTCGAAGGCCACCAGCGCAAACAGCGTGGCGGCGACCAGCATCTTGTCGGCAATCGGGTCGAATAGCTGGCCCCAGACCGAGACGACCTGCCGGCGCCGGGCGAGATACCCGTCGAAGAAATCGGTAACCGCGGCCGCGATGAAGAGCAGGGTGGCCACCCAGGCCGCCCACGCCGCGGGCACGAAGAACAGGGCCAAGAGGGGCGGGATCAAGGCAATCCGCAGCCCCGTCAGGATGTTGGGAAGCGTCAGCAGCCGGTCTTGCACGCGAGATCGCCTTTCGTGCCGTCGGACGGCGGGGCGGGGGCGCCCGCGGCGCTGTTTATCCCTCGCCGCGGAAATGATCGTGGATCTTACGGGCAACCGTGTCGCTTATGCCATCCACGGCGCCCAGATCTTCCAGACTGGCGCGCGATACGGCGCGTGCTGAGCCGAAATGCTGCAGCAGCGCCTTCTTGCGGCGTGGCCCGATGCCCGGGATTTCGTCGATCGCCGATTTGCCCAGCTGCTTGCCGCGACGGGCCCGATGGGTGCCGATGGCAAACCTGTGCGCCTCGTCGCGCAGACGCTGGAGGAAATAGAGCACGGGATCACGCGGCTCCAGCGAGAAGGGATCCCGGTCCTCCATAAAGAAACGTTCCCGTCCGGCATTGCGGTCCGGACCCTTGGCGATGGCGGCCAGGGGCACATCGTCGATCCCCATCTCGCGCAGCACGTCGAGCGCGGCGTTAAGCTGGCCGAGACCGCCGTCGATCAGCAGCAAATCGGGCCAAGCCTCCCGGTCGGGATCTTCCTTCAGCGCGCGGGCGAAGCGACGGCTCAGCACTTCGCGCATCATCGCATAGTCGTCGCCAGGTGCCGGCGCCGCCTTGATCAGGAACTTGCGATAGGCGGTCTTGCGGAACCCTTCCGGCCCCGCAACGATCATGCAGCCATAAGCATTGGTGCCGGAGATGTGGCTGTTGTCATAGACCTCGATGCGGTTGGGCGGGCTATCCAGGTTGAACACCTGGGCGACGCCGTCCAAGAGGCGCGACTGCGAGGCACTTTCCGACAGCCGGCGCGCAAGGGCCTCGCGTGCATTGGCCAGCGCGTGGTCGATCAGGCGCTTCTTGTCGCCGCGTTTGGGCACGGCAAGCTGGACCCGACGGTCGGCGCGGACGGTCAGCGCCTCTTCCACCAGCCCCTGTTCCGCGAGATCGTGGCTCAGCATCACCAGCGGCGGCGGCGGGCGATTGTCATAGAACTGGGCGACGAAGGCCGCCAGGACGGTCGGCGGCTCTTCGCTCTTGTCATGGCTCGGGAAGTAGGCGCGCGTACCGTAGTTGCGGCCGCCGCGGAAGAAATAGACCTGAATGCAGGTCTGCCCACCGGTCTGGTGGGCGGCGAACGCATCGGCATCGTCGATGCCTTCGACATTGATGTCCTGATGGGCCTGGATGGCCGCCAGTGCGCGCACGCGGTCGCGCCAGCGGGCCGCCGTCTCGAAGTCCAGCCGGTCGCTGGCCGCCGTCATCTCCTGCACGAAGGTGTCTTGGACGGCCTGGTTCCTGCCGCTCAGAAAATCGAATGCCTGTGCCGTCTGCCGCCCGTACTCCGCCTCGCCCGCATAGCCCACGCACGGCGCCGTGCAGCGCTTGATCTGGTACTGCAGGCAGGGCCGTGTGCGGCTGGCGAACACGCTGTCGCTGCAGTTGCGCAAGAGAAAGGCGCGCTGCAAGGCTGTGATCGTGCGGTTGACGGCGCCGGCGGATGCAAAGGGCCCGAAGTAGCGGCCCGGACGGCTCTCCGCCCCCCGGTGCTTCATGATCTGCGCAAACGGGTGGTCGGCCGTGACCAGGATATGCGGGAACGTCTTGTCGTCGCGCAGCAGGATATTGTAGCGCGGCCGGAGCCGCTTGATCAGATTGGCCTCGAGCAGAAGAGCCTCGACCTCCGACCGGGTCACGACGAATTCCATGCCGCGCGTCTCGGCGATCATGCGCAAGAGCCGCGAGGGGTGCCGTCCGACCTGGGTGTACGCGTTGACTCTCTTGCGCAGGCTGCGGGCCTTGCCGACATACAGCGCGTTTCCGTCCGAGCCGAGCATCCGGTACACGCCGGGCTGATTCGGCAGTGTCTTCACGTGGGATTGGACCACCGACAGCCCCTCGGTGAGGCCCGAGCTGCGACCCTCGCAACCGACCGCATCGGGTGTCAGGTCGTTTTGTGTTGATTCCGAAGAGTTTTGCCGATCTGCCATGGCCATCCATATTGCCGAGCGGGCGCGGAGGTACAAGCACCGGAGGCCCAACTGGGGCGTTGTGGACTATCCACCGATGCTGTGGATAACTCTGTCGAAAACGTCATGCGGAAACGCCGTCACTGTTGGCATCCCAGGCGTCCCCAAGTTCTGCTCAAAAAATAGGCAGAGAGCTAAGTGGTTGATTTTCCTAGAAACACCCATGTCAAGATGAATGTTATATTGCAACATAGGGAAAGCATCTTCGGCTAAGTAGTTGGTTTGCGTCTGAGTTTCCGGCTGTGCACAAGTGCCCCGTCGTGTCGGCGGACGCTGCCATACATGCGAGTTCACCGTCTGTCCCCGAACAACGGTCGGTTGCTTCGGAGATGCGGTCGTATCCCCTATTCAAATGCGACGATGCCCCGGGTCGGCTGCGCGTATCCCAGGTGCTCTCCGCCATCCAGCGCGATCATCTGACCGGTTACCGCCGGGGCGTCGACCAGGAAGCGGATTGCCGCAGCAATCTCTGCCGGATCGGTGGACCGCTTCAAGGGAATCGATTGCCACTGTCTCTCGAACTGCTCTTCGGTCTGGCGCTCGGCCTTCAAGGTTGGGCCGGGGCCGATGGCGTTGACCCGGATCCGTGGCGCCAGCGCCATGGCCAGTGTCTGGGTCAGTGTCCACAGACCCGCGCGGCTCACGGTATAGGACATGAAATGCGGCGTCGGGTTCCATACCCGCTGATCCAGCAGATTGACCACGTTGCCGGACCGCTGCTCGGGCAGCATCGCCGCGAAGGCCCGGATCAGCACGACCGGCGCGCGCAGATTGGCTTCCATGTGCCGATCCCAGCTCTCGCGGCTATGGTCCAGGATCGTGTCGTATTCGAACACCGAAGCGTTGTTGACCAAGAGCGTCGGCGGGCCAAGCGCCGCGGCGGCATCCGGCACCAACCGCGAAACTGCCTGTTCGTCGCCCAGATCGGCGCCAAGCGCAACGGCTTGGCCGCCTTCGGTCCGGATCTCCGCCACCAGGTCTTCCGCTGCCTGACGCGATCGGTTGAAGTGCACGGCGACGGCCCAGCCATGGGCCGCGAGGTCGCGCACGATCGCCCTGCCGACGCGCTGAGCGCCGCCGGTCACCAGCGCAACATTCGAGGCGTCTAACGTCATGACCGAGGAGTCTGGGCGCCGGCTGCCGGAGGATCAAGGGCCCGGCCTGCTTGTCGGGTGAATGCGCCCATGGTCGTCACATCATCGTCATCATCATCTCGCCTACGCCGAAGAACTGCGCAGCGACGAACACGAGGTAGAGCACCAGAAGGATTGACCCCTCAAGGCGGGACAGGCGCCAGCCGGTCGCCATCAACGGCATCAGGGCCACGCTGACCGCCGCCATGATCCAGATATCGAAGGCGGCGATCTTGGCCGGGAAGTCGAACGGCACGACCAGCCCGACGGCGCTCATGATGAACAGCAGGTTGAACAGATTGCTGCCCAGGATGTTGCCCAGCGCCACGTCTGCGTGCCGGCGCACCGCTGCGGCGGCAGTAGTCGCCAACTCGGGCACCGAGGTTCCGAAGGCCACCAGCGTCAGGCCGATCACCTCCTCCGACACGCCGAAGGCGCGGGCCAGGCTGACGGACCCGTCCACCAACAGTTCCGCGCCGGCCAGAACGCCGATCAGTCCGCCGACGACTGCAAGAACAGCGAAACCAAGCGACCCCTTGATCGCATCGACGTCTTGGACTTCCTGTGCCGTCACGGCGTGGTTCGCGCGGCGGTCCATGAAATAGCAGAGGAACAGATAGCTGCCGAGCAACAGCAGCCCGACGATCCCGTGCACGCGGTCGATGGAGCCCATCAGCCCGGCGACGATGAACAGCGCCGTGGCCACCAGCATGGCCGTGCCATCGCGCAGCAGCGTGGAACGATGGCACTTTATTGGATAGATCGCCGCGGCCGCCCCGAGGATCAGAAGCACATTGGCGATGTTGGACCCGACGACATTGCCCACCGCTAGCCCCGTGGAGCCCTGCAGAGCGGCGCGCAGGCTGACCAGCAGTTCGGGCAGCGAGGTGCCGAAGGCGACCACAGTAAGGCCGATGACAAGGGCCGAGATGCCGAGCCGGTGCGCCAACGCCACGGCGCCGCGCACCAGATAGTCGGCCCCCAAGGCAAGAAGGACGAGACCGCCCACTGTCAGCGCAACGTCGATCAGCATAGGCCTGGTTTCCGTCGAAGGCGGCCGGAGCGCGACACATCGCCGGCCACGTTTGGTCCGACGCGTGCAGTCGCCGCTGTCCGGCTGGCCGTCCGGCTTGTTCTCCCGGCTTCAGACCTACTGTCCGAAGATGGTCATTGCGAAGGTACCTCCGTCGACGATGCAGAGGCGGGTGGCGTCATGACAGCCATCGGCGAGGCCCTGGTCCAAGGCGTAGCGTTGCGCCCGTGCACCCGCCGATCCGGCGCGGGAGAGGCTGGGAGCAGGCGGACATGGGGTCTCAGAAGATATCGTCATTCGTGGGAACCGCTCGGATCGGTTTAGCCTGCTGTGCAACATGGGGCATGCTGCCCCCGCTCACAACCCGCGACGGGTCGATTGCTGCCCTCCGGACGCCGCCTCTGTGGAACCTGGTGGAGCTTACGGCCCTTTGCGACGGCGGCCGCGGCCTTTGCGAGGCGCCTTGCCCGCGCCGCTTTCCACGGTGGCGCGGTGGGTGCCGCCGCCGGCGCGCCCGGGCAGAACACCCGTTTCGATCTCCAGATCCGCGGTCTCAAGACGGCGGATCTCGTCGCGCAGCCGCGCTGCTTCCTCGAATTCCAGGTCGGCCGCGGCGGCGCGCATGCGCGCCTCCAGATCCGCGACATGGTCGGCCAGCGACTTGCCCGTCAACTGGTGGACCGCGGCGTCGCCCGTCTTCACCGTGACGCGATCGTTCTCGTAGACGCTCTGCAGGATGTCGTCGATGTTCTTGCGCACGCTTTCCGGCGTGATGCCGTTGGTGGCGTTGTAGGCCTCCTGCTTCTCGCGGCGCCGGTTGGTCTCGTCGATTGCGGTCTTCAGGCTGTCGGTGATGACGTCTGCATAGAGAACGGCACGTCCGTCGACATTGCGGGCCGCGCGCCCGATGGTCTGGATCAGCGAACGGCGGCTGCGCAGATAGCCTTCCTTGTCGGCGTCCAGGATCGCCACCAGGCCGCATTCGGGAATGTCCAGCCCCTCGCGCAGCAGGTTGATGCCGACCAGCACATCGAAGACACCAAGCCTGAGATCGCGGATGATCTCGATCCGTTCCAGCGTATCCACATCGGAATGGATGTAGCGGACGCGGATGCCCGCCTCGTTCATGTATTCAGTCAGCGCCTCGGCCATCTTCTTGGTCAGCACCGTGACCAGCACGCGCATGCCCTTGGCGGTGACGGCGCGGATCTCCTCCAAGAGGTCGTCGACCTGCGTCTCCGTCGGCCGGATGATCACTTCGGGGTCGATCAGGCCGGTGGGGCGGACCACCTGCTCGACGAACACGCCGCCCGTGCGCTCCAGCTCCCAGTCGCCGGGGGTGGCGCTGATGAAGACAGTCTGCGGCCGCATGCCCTCCCATTCTTCGAACTTCAGCGGCCGGTTGTCGACGCAGGCCGGCAGGCGGAAGCCGAAGTCCGCCAGCGTTTCCTTGCGCGCCCGGTCGCCTTTGAACATGCCGCCCAACTGCGGCACCATCACATGGCTTTCGTCGACGAACAGCAGGGCGTTCTCGGGCAGGTATTCGAACAGCGTCGGTGGCGGCTGGCCGGGCAGGCGGCCGGTGAGGTAGCGCGAATAGTTCTCGATGCCCGCACAGCTCCCGGTCGCCTGGATCATTTCGATGTCGAACTGGGTGCGCTGCTCCAGCCGCTGCGCCTCCAAGAGCCGGCCTTCCGCGATATACTCGGCGAGGCGCACCTGCAGATCCTCTTTCATCTGCCGCACGGCCTGTTCCAGCGTCGGCTTCGGCGTCACGTAGTGGCTGTTGGGATAGACGCGCACCTGCTGCGGCAGCGCATGCTTCTCGCCAGTCAGCGGGTCGACCTCTTGAATGGCCTCGATCTCATCGCCGAAGAACGAGAGGCGCCACGCGCGATCTTCATAGTGGGCGGGGAAGATCTCGACGGAGTCGCCACGCACGCGGAAGGTGCCGCGCTGCAGATCGGCGTCGTTGCGCTTGTATTGCAGCTCCACCAGGCTCTTCAGCACGTCGTTGCGGCGAACCGGCTGGCCGACGCGGATGGGAAACGCCATGTCGCTATAGGTTTCCACATCGCCGATGCCGTAGATGCAGGAGACCGACGCTACGATGATGGTATCTTCCCGCTCCAGCAGCGCGCGGGTGGCGCTGTGGCGCATCCGGTCGATCTGCTCGTTGATCGAGCTTTCTTTCTCGATGTACGTGTCGGTGCGTGGAACGTAAGCTTCGGGCTGGTAGTAGTCGTAATACGAGACGAAATACTCGACCGCGTTCTCCGGAAAAAACCGCTTCATCTCGCCATAGAGTTGGGCCGCCAGCGTCTTGTTGGGCGCCAGCACCAGGCTGGGGCGCTGCATCGCCTGGATGACATGCGCCATGGTGAAGGTCTTGCCGGATCCGGTGACGCCGAGCAGGACCTGGTCACGCTCGTGCGCCTGCAGGCCATCCACCAGTTCGGCGATGGCCTGCGGCTGGTCACCCGCCGGCTCGAAGTCGGAGACAACCTGGAACGGCCGGCCGACATCCTTGTCCGGCAGGTCGGGACGCGGCAATGGCTGGGCGAGTTGGGGGGCTGAGCTCATGCCCCCTATATAGGCCAGTCCGCCGTGTGGCGACTAGCGTCCGCGGCGGACGTCTCAGCCGGGGTTAGAGCGTGTCGGACATCTCGCCACCCGTCTCGCCCGGCACCGGCAGCGCCGATGCCGTCAGCAGTGTCCATAGCGACAAGCCGGTGCCGCCGGCCGGGGTTGGCTGCGCCGGTCCGGTGGAGCCCGAAAGGGCAGCCATGCGTGCGCCGAGCACGCTGTCAGGGTTGATGGCCGTGAAGCCGGCCGGCTGCGCCGCCTGCGGGATCGCCGTCACGGCCCGCGGCGACGCGAAATGCGGGGCCGTCACCATGGCGCGCGAGAATGATCCGGCCGGAGGTTCGCCGCCGACCATGGCCATGCCTTGCGACATCCGCCGGTCCATCCAGTCATAGACCTGCTGCAGGCTGCGGGCCGCGCCGGTGTGCCGGTCATAGAAGACGTTGTAGTTGGCATTGGCCGCCGCGGGGAACACCGATGCCGCGGTTTGGTGCGGGTTGTGCTGAAGCTGGCGCAGGAACGTGGTGGCACCGCCGGCTCCCAGGAAATGCGCGAGATAGAGCTCCGTCGAGCCGATCCGGCCGCCGACGGTGCGTTGCAGATGCTCGCGGTTGTCGTTGGCGTACTCGCCCGCCATGATCGCGTTCAGCCGCGGGTCCTCGCGCAAGCCCAGGATCTCGCGCCGCGCCGCTTGGTCGCTGACGGTCAGCGATCCATCCTGGCGCACGACGATCCGGTCGGCATAGTGGCCGAGGCCGTGCTTATCGCCATGCTGGTGGATCATGCCAAGCCAGGTGCTGTCAATGAACTGGTAGAGGCCGGTGGCGCTGGTGTTGGGGGCCTGTGCGTTAGCTTGGAACGCGCTTTCCTGCGCGGCCTTGGCCATCATATAGGCGAAGTCTATGCCGGTGCGCTGGCTCGCTTCCTGAACCGCGGAAAGCACACGATCGCTGACCTGATAGCCGCCAATAGCATGAAATTCGGACATGGTGTCGTCGCCACTGAAATGTCTGTCGTCCGGGCGGTATCGCCCGCACATGTCTTAAGCAAAGCCGATGCCACATTCTCAGAGTCGTGTCGGATGAACGGCTTAGTCCGATTGGGATCGGTGCAGGACGTCAGAACCGTCCTCGGCAACCGGGGCGATCGAGAAGAATCTGCCCAGTCGAGGGCAGTGCCTGCCGGGAGCAATCCACGGCGCGGGCCCCCGGTCTTTGACGTGTATATCGGGCCGGGAACCTATATTATACGGTGCAGTTTCCGACCCGCTCCCCGAGGATGGATATGTTCTCTTTCCAGAACATCGGCTATGGCTTTCGTCTTGCTTGGCAGAACCTGCGATATGGTCTTGCCGACGCCAGAAATGGTACGCTGCTACTTGCTCCACTTATCATTCTCGCTTTGGCGGGATCAAATGCAAGCGCGAACAATATTTACGTTAGCATGATGCTGGGTACTTTTGTTTTTGGAGCGATTATTGCCATTTTTTGCCGTAGATGCTTTGATCTGCAAGAGCAAGGCCAATTCTCCTGGGCCAGCCTCACATCGATTCCTGCCAGCGTTTGGTGGCGTGCTGGGCAGGTTCTCCTCATATTCTGCGTCCTGCCTGTGATCGCCATAGTGCTGCCCGCCGATATTCCTGCAAAGGCATGGATTTTCGTCCCTGCGATCGTACTGCTGTCGGCGGCGGGCTGGACGGCGATGCCCTTTGCCATGAATGAGGGGCCGAGCAGCGGCAGGCCATTCCAAGCTTCCATCGCCTCTTTGAAGCAGGCGTGGGAGCCTGTCTTGGTCATGGTTGCCCTGTTCTTCGTCGCTCCGCTTGGGATCACCGGATACCTGATCTTTGGTGTGGTGAAGCCCTTGGTGAGGCGATTGGTGGAGTCGGCACCGGAGATGTCATTTACACCTTATGCGTTGCTATTTGTGCTCACGACGTTCTTTGTCCTGCTGATGATCCACGCGTCGGTCGCCACCTACCGGGCCATCACAGGGCGGTTGGTGATATAGGAGGGTGTGTGGCGCGGGCGTCCGCGCTATATCCATGGCTATGCTGAAGCCCCATGAACGGCATGCCATCGGCTTCCTGGTCCGTCACCTGATCTATGGGACGGTCGGCGGGTTCGCTTTTGGCGCCTTTCTGCTGGCACAGGATTTCGCGGGCCTGCGGACGCTGATCTGGGCGGCCGAATCCTCCTGGCTGTGGCTGTTCATGCTGTTCTTCGGCCTGTTCGTCACCTTCGGCAGCATCGGTATGGGCATCGGCGTGATGTCGCTCGGCCGCGACGAATTCTAGGGACGGCGCGCCGACGGATCGCGACTGGACCCATGTTGCCCAGGGGCGCTGAACTATTCCGGCACGCCCGCTTTCCGCAGTCCGTTCAAGTAGTGATCCATCGACGCCGCATCCGTATAGAGGTGGCCGTCGCGAACCATCGAGACGGAGAAATCCGGCCGCTGTTCGAGGCACTCCTGCAGAACTCGCTGGGCCTGCGCTTGTTCGTTCAGGAAGCCGAACGCTGCGAGCAGGGCGGCATAGCGTGACCATTGGAAACCCTGTTGCTGCAGCGCCTTCTGCGCCCACTCCACCGCCCGCCCGTAGTCCTGTTTCAGAAGATACGCCTCGGCCAGGCGCACCATGAATGAGCCCATGTGCTGATCGCGCGGGCTCAACTGGATGGCGACCTCAAGATGCGTGATCGCCTGGTCGGAGTCTCCGGAGAAAACAGCGGCGGCACCGAGGCCGTAATGGGCCCAGGCGAGGCTGGGGTTGAGGCTGACGGCGAGCTGAAGATCCGGGATCGCCTGGGCATGCTCGCGCCTGACGATCCGCGCCTTGCCCATGGCACAGTGCGCGGCTGCGTCGTCCGGGTCCAATTGCACGGCACGGCGGGCAACGTGAAGGGCCATCTCGCGGTTCTTCGTTGCCGACTCTGCCAAGCCGAGCACAACCTCATAGTAGTACGCGTCCACCAACCCTGAGCAGGCTGGTGAGAGGCCGGGATCCACGGCAAGCGCGGAGTCGAAGAGTCGGCAGGCTTCCCTCAGATCCTCCTTGGTACGTTGATAGAGGTGCCACATTCCCCGCTGGTAGATCTCCCAAGCGGTCAGGTTCTCCGACGTCTTGGCGGTTGCGCGCTGCTGCTCCGCCTTGCTCAGTTCCGGCGCGATGGCGGCGACGATGGATTCGGTAACCTCGTCCTGGACCGCGAAAATGTCCTCCAGCACCCGGTCGTAGCGCTCGGCCCACATCTGTTTGCCGGAGCCCGCATCGATTAGTTGCGCCGCGACACGGATCCGGTTGCCCCCCTTGCGAACACTTCCGTCGAGGACATAGAGCACACCAAGCTGCTTGCCGACATGCTTCAGATCCACCGCTTCACCCTTGAAGGTGAAGCTCGAATTGCGGGCGATCACCATCAGCCACCGGTTGCGCGACAGTGCTGTAATGATGTCTTCGGAGACCCCGTCTGCGAAGTACTCCTGGTCGGCGTCACCGCTCAAGTTCTTGAACGGAAGCACGGCGATGGACGGCTTCTCCAAGAGCACCGGCGCCGCGGTCTGAGGTGCAACGTCAGTACTTGGGGAGCTGAAGCTGGCCGCGATGCGATAAACGCGCACAGCTTCGGCGACGTTCTTCAACTCGTGGTCTCCGAGGTCCTCGAACTCGGCGTCTACCTTGCCCCTGGCCTGACGATACGCGTCGCTGGAAAGGCAGATGCTGCAAGGATCAGCCTGAGCCTCAATCCGCGCTGCGATATTCACGCCATCGCCGTAAAGGTCGTCGCCTTCGACAATCACATCTCCCAGGTTGATCCCGATGCGAAAGCGAAGCCGTTTGTCTTCATCTGTGTTCGCCTCTCGCTCGGCCGTGCCTGCCTGCCAGGCCATAGCGCAATCGACCGCGTCGACAACGCTGGCGAATTCGATCAGCAGGCCGTCGCCCATGAGTTTGACGATCCGCCCTCGATGGGCGCGGACCAGAGGTTCCACGAAATGTTGGCGTAACTCCGTCAGGCGGCGCAGTGTCCCTGCCTCGTCATTGCCCATCAGGCGTGTGTAACCCACCACGTCTGCGGCAAGAATGGCAGCGAGTCTGCGTTCCAAGCCGTGTCTTCCTCCCTCCCAAAGAGTACCGGGCAACGGGGCGAGAATCCATGCTGAGCGCCTGTAGACGGGGCGCAGGTACATGCGAGGCAGTGCCTTCGCGGGATGAGGCGAGATGGGCGAGCGAACCGGGGCGCCCCGTCGTGGTCAATGGGTAACAAGAGGGACATCTGGAAGTGGTCTGAAATGTACGCGGCTGTACATTTGCACCCGATTCACGAAAATGACATAGCCGCCCTGCAAGAAAGCTGTGCGGCAAAGTTCAGTCGCCGGGAATATCCCTTAACCAATTTCAGAACCAAACATGGTCGAATGTTGATGAAAGTCACGTCATGGTCATGGGTTGGTCGTTCTTTCGGCCCGATTTCCCGTATGGATGCTCATGCCGACGTATCCGTTTAAGCACTGAACTTGAGCAGGCCCGTCAATCAGATCTTCACCAGCCAGTGGTTAACTCGGCAAGCTGGCCGCGCCCGCGTTGCCAGATCCGCCTGTGTGAGGACAATCGGGGGAGAGACGACAATGCGAACTGGAGCCCGTGCTACTTGCGCTCTTGCCATCGGTGTTGCGGTCGCTGCGGCGGCCGTGCCGACGGCCGCAGCCGAGGTGGAACCGCAGATCGTCTATCCCTTTGTCGGCGTGATCCAGGTCTTCGCGCCGGAGAATGCGGTCTCAGGCATGTATCTCGGCCTGTACGGAACGGTCGAGGTGTCGGCCGACGGCACGGTCAGCGGCGGCGGGGCCATGATCTACGACCAGTTGGAGGCCTGCGCCTGGGAGCCGCCGCACCCGGACGGGGAGACCGCGCCCTATTGCAACATCGAAGACGTCATCGACGCGGCCTTCAGTGTAACCGGCACAGTGGTCGAGACCGTGCATCGGCACGACGACGACAACCCGCTGAAGGATGCCGTGTTTGCGCTTGCCGACAATCACAGCAGCGAAAGGTTGGGCTACGCGCCGCTGACATTGCGGTTGACGCTGAGCCTGGACGGCATCCTGAGCGAGCGGCTGGCATTTTGGGGCTTCAGCCAACCCGGCATCCAGTTCGACAGCACCCAGGCGGCCACGCTTGGCGCGTATGTCTCCGGCCTGTTCGACATGGAGTTCGAGATCGCACCCATCGCCATGATCCCGCTGGAAGCCTCTGCACATGCCGAGACCATTGCCGCCGCCCGCCAGTATGCGAGCGAAGGCGACTATCACGGTGGCACGCCGCTGTCCGCCTCGGGCTCGGTCGGGTTCGTCGACATTGATCCCGCGCGCCTGCCCACCGCCACCAATCCCTGGACCTGGCTGCAGCATGCGGTCGAGCCGGCGGGCGAGCGCCCCTTGTCGGAGGATGAACTGGCGGCGATCGCGGACTACGAAGAACCCGTCTATGACCCGAGCGGTGAGCATGACCGGTTGATCCTGCAGGGCGGCATGGAAGATCTTGCCGAGACCCTCACGCCCTACACGGACGGTGCCGCCTACGACCCCGGCCCCTCACCCTACTCGCCGATAGGTCTTCTGGATGATACCCGCGCATCGGCCGACTGACGCGACGAACCGCCAGCTGCGTCTTCCGGCTCCTTAAAATGGAAGCAAGCCGGCACGATCATTCTATCTTAAGAGGACGCCACATAAGTCCATGTAGAGTCTCATGATGCACACTGACGTGGATTCATGGATCGAAACGTCGCAAGAAAGCCATGATCGTTTCCCGGTTCTCTGATCGATGGATCCATCCGAACTGGCGGTCGCTAGCAGGCGCAATCTGCGCCCTGAGCGGCATGACCGCGGCACCGGCGCCAACGGCATATGCCGAAGATCGGCTGGACCTTCGCGTCGGCATCTACCAGAACGCGCCGAAGATCTTCATGGATCGGAATGGGAATGCGTCCGGTTTCTTTCCGGACATCATGGCCGCGATGGCGCAGCACAACGGTTGGCAACTGACCTATGTGCCGTGCGCTTGGGCCGACTGCCTGGACATGCTTGAAGTCGGTGACATCGACATCCTGCCCGACGTCGCCCAATCCGCCGAGCGCGAGGCCCGGTTTGACTTCAATGCGCTGCAGGCCTTGCACAGTTGGTCCGATTTCTATGTGCGCCGGGACAGCCCGATTGACAGCCTGACGGATTTGGATGGACGCCGCGTTGCCGTGATGCGCGGCAGCATCCAGCATGCCCGTCTGCTGGACTACCGCGGCCTGCCCGACATCCGCATCCACATTGTCGGCTTCGATACGATGGATGCGGTGTTGCGCGCCGTGAGTGCAGGGGAGGCCGAAGCCGGCATCGTCAACACCTATTTCGCCATGGATGTCATCGACGCACACGGTCTGTCGGCGGTGGGTATCGTGCTGTACCCGACATCGCTGTTTTTCGGGATCTCCCGCCACGCCGAGCCGGGACTTGCCGAGGTGATCGACGCAAATCTGGTGGTGATGAAGTCCGACACCCAATCAGCCTACTACGTGGCCCTGCACCGGTGGATCGAGCATCCCGAGCACTTCCATATGCCGGCTTGGGCTTCGTGGGGGTTGCTCAGCCTGGCGCTCCTCTCGGTCGCGGGCCTTGCCGTCTCCATCCTGCTGAAGCGTGTGGTGAGGGCGCGGACAGCCGACCTTCAGACTGCACTGACATCGGCGACGGAAGCCAGCCAAGCCAAGTCCGACTTTCTTTCGAACATGAGCCACGACCTGCGCACGCCGCTCAACTCCATCATCGGCTTTTCCGAGATGATCGATGCCGGGACGCATGGTGCCGTCGGGCATCCGAAATACGTCGAGTACATCCGTCACGTCCGGGACTGTGGCCAGCGCTTGAACGAGATGATCGAAGCCTTGCTGGATCTGTCGAAGATAGAGAGCGGCAAGAGCCCGCTGTCCAAGGAATGGGTGGACATTCCACTTGAGCTCGACATGGCCCGGCATCGCTTCAGACCGCTGATCGGGCAGGAAGATCGAAAGGACCTGCGGGTGGTCGTCGACGGTGCGCCCGGCTTTCTGTGGGCGGATCGTATGGCCGTCTCGCAGATCATCGACAACCTGCTGTCGAACGCGCTGCGGCATGCCGGCCCAGCGGTGAACGTTGAGCTGGGGTGGTCGATCGGGGCGGACGGCAGCGGCAAGCTCTGGGTTGCCGACGACGGGCGCGGATTCCCTGTCTCGCAGGCCGCCCGGCTGACGGAGCCGTTCGTCCAGGGCGGTCCGGACTATGGGCGGCTGCACACGCAAAAGCGCCTTTCCCAAGGCTTCGGGTTGGGACTGACGATCGTCACCAAGCTGGCCTCACTACATGACGGGCATCTGTCGATCACCAGCGCCGAGGGGCAGGGGTCGAGGTTCACGGTCACGTTCCCGGCGAGCCAGGTGGACACGGTACGGTCGGATAACGCCGTCGCCGCGGCGCGTGCGTGATGCCGGGGCGGCGTTTACGCACAGCGGCCGATCACCCGTTGCGATAGAGGTAGCTGTAGCCGTTGATCGCGGGTACGCCGCCGAGATGCGCGTAAAGCACCTTCGATCCGGCGGGAAAGTAGCCCTTGCGGACCAGATCGATCATGCCCTGCATGGATTTCCCCTCATAGACCGGATCGGTCATCATGCCTTCCAGCCGCCCGGCCAGGCGGATCGCGTCGTTGGTTTCGGCTGAGGGCACGCCGTAGGCGGGATAGGCGTAGTCCGGGATCAGCGTGAGATCGTCATCGGTGATGTCGCGGCCGAGGTCCACCAGATCCGCCGTGTTGCGGGCGATGTCCATGACCTGGGCGCGCGTCTGGTCCAGTGTGCCCGAGGCATCGATGCCCACCACCTTGTCGGCGCGGCCGTCCTTGGCGAAGCCCACCAGCATGCCGGCATGGGTTGAGCCCGTGACGGTGCAGACGATGATGTAGTCGAACCGGAAGCCCAGCTCCGCCTCCTGCGCCCGCACCTCTTCGGCAAAGCCCACGAAGCCGAGGCCGCCGAACTTGTGCACCGACGCGCCGGCGGGAATGGCGTAGGGCTTGCCGCCTCTGGCCTTCACGTCTTCCAGGGCGCGCTCCCAGCTCTCGCGGATGCCGATGTCGAAGCCTTCGTCGACCAGCTCGATCTCCGCGCCCATGACGCGGCTCATCAGGATGTTACCGACGCGGTCGTAGACGGCATCCGGGAAGGGCACCCAGCTTTCCTGCACCAGGCGGCATTTCATGCCCAGCTTGGCGGCCACGGCCGCGACCTGGCGCGTGTGGTTGGACTGGACGCCGCCGATGGTCACCAGCGTGTCGGCGTTGGAGGCCAGGGCATCGGGCACGATGTATTCCAGCTTGCGGATCTTGTTGCCGCCGAAGGCGAGGCCGGAATTGCAGTCTTCCCGCTTGGCGTAGAGGTCGACCGCGCCGCCCAGATGCTCCGACAGCCGCGGCAGCCTCTCGACGGGCGTGGGGCCGAAGGTCAGCGGATAGCGTTCGAATTTCTCAAGCATGGTCCGGCTCCTCGATCATGGTCCGAGGCCAGAGCCTAGTGCATGACGCACGGAAGGTGCTCTCTACGATCGGTGGGATTTGGTTGATTGCATTCGTAGTAGCCGAGAGAATGACTCTTGCCCATCAACAAGCCAGCTAGGACGGAAGATCCTTCCACAAGATGTCGCTCGATCGCATCGACCGCCGCATCCTTCGCCACCTGCAGAGGGACGGCCGCCTCACCAACGCGGATCTGGCGAAGCAGGTCCATGTGAGCCCGGCGACATGCCATCGCCGTACGCAGCGCCTGTTCGAGGAGGGCTATGTGCGTTCTGTCAGGGCGGAGATCGCGCCGGATCGGGTTGAGCGCGGCACGCTGGTCGTTGTCGGCGTCGTGCTGGACCGTTCGACGTCCCAGAGCTTCGGCGCGTTCGAGCAGGCGATCACCCGGCTTCCCTATGTGCTGGACTGTCATCTCGTCGCCGGCGACTTCGACTATTTCCTCAAGATCAGGGTGCGCGACATCGCCGATTTCAGCCGGCTGTTGGGCGAACAATTGATCGCGCTGCCCGGTGTCCGTCAGACACGCACCTTCTTTGTCATGAAAGAGGTGATCGACAACGCGCCGCTGGACTTCTAGGGCGCTGCAGTCCAGCCCAGGCGGGCCATCTGCGCGTTGGCGGCGGCCAGGGCCTCGGGGCTGCCGATATGCATCCATAGGCCATCGAAGGCGATGCCGCACAGGCGCCCGGCCGCCAGCGCCGGTCCCCAGCACTCGAGAATGGAGAACGGCCCCTCCGGCATGCCGTCGAAGATGCGCGGGTGCAAGAGCTGAATCCCGGTGTTGACGAACGGACCGATCCGCCCTTCCGCAGGCACGCTGACCCGGCCAAGCTGATCCAGCATCAGGTCGTCGCGTGTGCCGATGCCGAGCGCGCGGACCCGCGGCGCCAGCACCAGCAGCATATCCATCCGCGCCCCATCCCACTGGGCAGCCAGCTGGTGCAGCACCGGGATCGGCCCCTCCAGCCAGACGATGTCCGCATTCACCACGTAGAAAGGGGCTCGGCCGAGACGCCCAAGCGCGTTGCGGATGCCGCCGCCGGTGTCCAGCAGCCGCTCTTCCACAATCGTGTGAATCTGCGGCACGGTGCGGCGGGCCAGATGGGCCGCCAGGCGATCGGCCTGATAGTGAAGATTGATCACCGCTTGCCGGACGCCCGCATCGGCCAGGTGGTCCAGCACATGGTCGATGATCGGCCAGCCTGCCACCTCGACTAGCGGCTTCGGCGTGTCTTCGGTAAGTGGCCGCATGCGGGTGCCGAGCCCCGCCGCCAGCACCATCGCTCGGTCCGGCGGGGTCATGCCGAACATGGCCGCCGCCTGGCGTGCGAGTGGTGCCTCAACAGGAAACGGGTTGCGGCCGGACATGATGTATCCGCAAGCTTCGCCATCACGTCGATTGTCGGAGCGGTGACGACCGGCGGCAAGAGGCTCAGGCCGTCGAGATCCAGACTGCAAGCAGGAACCCTCAACTCAGATGGACCGGGATCAGGAATGTGCGGCGCCAAGGCCGCTTCGCGGTGGACCCGTTGACCGGCCGCCCAGCGGGATGGTGCCCAGGCGCAGCCCCTTGAACGGCCGCTTCGTCCGGCTGGAGCCCACCGATCCTGCCGCCCATATCAACACGCTGTACGAGGCATCCCACGGTGATGCCGACGCTCGGAAGGTCTGGGACTACCTGCCCGACGGACCGTGGCCGGACCGCGCGGGCTTTGCGGCCTGGGTGGCGGATGCCGCGGCGCGGCTGGACCGGATCGCGTTCACGATCCTGGACGGTCCCTCCGGCCGGGCTTGCGGCATGGCGCAGTTCATGGACATCCAGCCGAAGGCCGGGGTGATCGAGATCGGCTATATCTGGTTCTCGCCGGCGCTGCAGCGCACACGCGGCGCCACCGAGGCCCTGTTCCTGATGCTGTGCCACGCCATGGACGATCTCGCCTATCGCCGCATGCAGTGGCGCTGCAATGCGCTGAACGCCAAGTCGCGGGCCGCGGCACGCCGCCTCGGCTTCCGGTTCGAAGGCATCTTCTACAACCATATGATCGTGAAGGGCCGGAACCGGGACACCGCCTGGTATTCCATCCTTGACGACGAATGGCCGGAGGTGAGGGCCCGTATCGCCGCCTGGCTTGACGACGAGAACTTCGACGCGGACGGACGGGCGCTGAGCTCGCTGAGCGAGCGGATGGCGGACCGGGCTTCAGCCTGCCCGGATTAGCGGCGGCGTACCCTTGTCCCAGGAATCTGGCGCTTGGTACCCATAGCGGTCATGCCTCCTCAGCAGGTTCCGGAAGATTTCCTCCGGTGCATGCCGCTCACATGCCGGTGCCGAGTAGCCGCTCAATGGTCGATGGGCGTCTCGCCGGAAAAGAGTGGGGATCTGTCGCAGGGGCCCGCAAGCGCGAGAGTTCATTCGCGTCGCCTGCCCGGTGCTGGTGGAGGCGGCCAAGCTCTGACAGCCACGCGACCGGCCAGCCCTTAAAGAAGAAAGTCGTCCGCCGCCAGCTCGTGCACGCCGGTCAGGACGAAAAACGCGTTGGCCACGAGGTCGCCGTCGGTGTCGAGATAGACCACGGTGTTCACCTCGCCGCCCTGATCAACGATGTCGTAGCGCAATTCTCCCGCATAGCCGTTGAACGCATCATTGCCAATGAAGGAGAATACCTCGTCGAAGTGCACGCTGGGATCGGCATCGATCAGCATCAAGTCGATGCGGTCGCCCTCGGCCCGGCTGAAATCGAGGATGGTCCCGAGCTTGGCCTGTGCTTCGCCTTCCGCCGGCAGTTCGGTCACGTCGCCGAAGAACTGGAAGCGGTCGGCGCCCAGCCCGCCGGTGTAGTGGTCGCCCTTGTCGCCACCACCGATCAGCACGTCGTCGCCGGTGCCGCCGTCCATCAGGTCGTGCCCCGCCCCGCCGCGCAATATGTCCCGCCCCTCCTCGCCGAGCAGCCGGTCGCTGTCGGCATCGCCGAACAGCGCGTCGGCATCCTCGCCGCCATAGAGGGTGTCTGCGTCCGCCCCGCCGATCAGGGTGTCGCTTCCCGCTCTACCCTTCAGAGTGTCCGACCCGTCGCCGCCCTCCAAGTGGTCGTCCCCGTCATTGCCGTTCAGCCAGTCGTCGCCGATCCCGCCGAACATCGAATCGTTGGCCTTGCCGCCGACAAGACTGTCGTTGCCGCCTTCTCCGAACAGAACGTTGCGCTGCTCTGAAAAGCCATGGATCAGGTCGCCGCGCTTGCTGCCGGTAACCTGCTCGATGCCCTTCAGCGTGTCCTTCTCGGCAAGGCTGACATATTCGAACGTCTTGCCGACGTTGAGATCGATGAAGAAGCCGTGGCCCGAAGGGCTGCCGTTGAGATCGCTGTAGTCCACCCGGTCCTGGTCGCCGGAGCCGCCATCCACCGTATTCGTGCCACCGCCGGGCCGCAGCACGTCGTTGCCGCCGCCGCCCTCCAGCACATCGTTGCCGCCCAGACCTTCCAGGTGGTTGGCGCCACCGTCGCCCACCAGCCAGTCGTTGAACTGGCTGCCGATCACCCCTTCGATGGCCGTCAGCAGATCGCCATGGGCATCGCCGTAGAAGCCAACGCCGCCCGCCAGCGAGACCCAGACGCCGGCCCAAGACCCGGAGTAGTCGGCCAGGTCGAACCCGGTGCTGCCGTTCATGCTGTCCGCCCCGGCGCCGCCGGCCAGGATGTCGTCGCCGCTGCCGCCGTTCAGGTAGTCGTTGCCGCCGCCACCGCTCAGGTTGTCTTCGCCGTCATGGCCGAACAAGAAATCGTTCTGCTCGCCGCCGCTCAGGTCGTCGTCGCCGCTGCCGCCATAGAGCCAGTCGATGCCCGACCCGCCGCTCATAGTATCGTCGCCGTTGCCGCCGGACAGCGTGTCGTTGTCGCCTAGCCCCAGCAGAATATCGTTGCCGTCCCCACCGTTCAGGTAGTCGTCTCCATTATAGCCGATCAGCAGATCATACCCGCCGTTTCCATAGATGACATCGGCAAAAGAACCGCCGATCAGTGTCTCGCTTTGCCAAGTTCCATGGATCGTCGGCATGACACTTTCCCCGTCTCTTATTCAAGATCTTGGCCGACACGGCCGGTGCGGGGGGAACACTAGGTGGAGTCTATGAATGGCGCTGTGATCGTTGTCACGGCCTTGGGATAGCATTGGCGGCGCCTTTGTGACGCAGTTGGTGCAGCGCGATGGACCCAGCCTCGCCGAACACCAGTGCCGCCGCCCACGGGATGGTCAGGTCTTCGGGCGGCGCCACCGGCAAGGCTGCTGTCCGGGCGTGCGCTGGTGACACATGGCCGATGGTCGAGGCCGGCACTTCAGTGTCGGACTGGTGGGAGCGGAACCTTGGATTTTGGTCCCTAGATTCTGTGTTCGAAAGTGGGCTCCGCCAGCACGAGATAGCGCAGCGGGCCGCCCGGCGTGATGGCATCGAACGGGTAGCACGTGCTCAGCGCCAGGATCGATCGGCCGGGCGGCGCTGCGATGCGGGCCGAGTTCGCGTCCACGACCTGCGCCTCGGTCACTGTATAGTGGTGCATCTCGCCGTCGGGCGTTGCCAAGGTAACTGCCTCGCCGGGCCGCACATACTCAAGGAAGCGGAAATGCGTGTCTCGGTGGGCGCCGAGGACGGTCAAGCCGGGGGCACCGGGTGGTGCCGTTCCGGTCAGGTGGCCGGGGGCCCAGGCGAGGCTGTTGCCCTGGGCTCCGGCCAGGACGATCAGGTCGACGTCATGCGCCGGAACCGACAATCGGGCCACCGGCCAGGTGTCGGCCCATGGCCAGGGTCGCGCCTCGGCGTCACCCTCCACGGTTCTGGCCCAAGCGCGCTCCAGCAGGTGCTGGCCGAGCCAGGCCTTGGCTGAGATGACCGCGGCACTGCCCAGAAACCAGAGCGCCGCAAGGGCGAGCGGCAGGGCGAGCCATGCGGCCCCACCCCGCCGCATCGATCGCCGCAGCATCAGCCGACGACGGGCCGCGTGCGGCGCCGCGACGCCCAGAACAGCAGCGCCGCGGCGACGGCCAGCAGCCCGCCGATGATGGCGTTCAGCATCTGCGCGGTTGCGCCCGAGGGCAGATGCGTGACCACCGTGACCGGCCCGTGCTGCGCCGGCCCGTGTAGTTGCGCCATCCCATGGATCAGGTCCAGCGAGCTTTGCGGTCCCGCGGCCGGAGTCGGCAGATCGGCCGTGTCCATGGCACCGCTGTGCGCGTCCTGGGGCAGCGGTTCCAGCCCCGGCTCCGGCGCTTCCTGCTCGACGCCGCCGGCCATCTCCATGTCCACGCCGTGTGGCATGTTGGTCGCGACGGTGTCCGTCTCCAGATCCTCCTCCGGTGGGCGGACGACCTCGCTGTCGATCGCCACCAGGCTGGTGACGCGGCTGACGATCTGGTGGGCCAGGGCGATCTCCAGGATCTCTGCCCGGATCTCTGCATCGTCGCGGCCCATATAGCCGTCCCGCTCCAGATCCGTGATGCGGTTGCGTGCCCACAATGCTGCGACGCCGGGCGCTTCGGCAC
>JANQQD010000054.1 GCA_028285185.1 Anaerolineae bacterium
GAGGGTGGGGACGAGGCGGAGCAGCGCTGCGGCTGGCTGAAGGACAAATTCGGCCTCTCCTGGCAAATCGTCCCGACCGCCGTGATGCGCATGCTCCAAGGCGACGATTCCGAGAAGGCCGGGCGGATGATGACGGCCCTGATGCAGATGACCAAGCTCGACATCCGCACCCTCGAAGACGCCTACACCGGCTGAACGAACACGAAGGGACTCTCCCATGGCCTATGTGGACGGATTTGTACTGGCCGTTCCGACCGCGAACCGCGCCTCATACGTCAAGTTGGCAACGGAAGCGGCCCCCGTGTTCAAAGCGCATGGCGCCCTGCACTTCGTCGAATGCTGGGGCGATGACGTGCCGGACGGCGAGGTCACGTCGTTCCCCATGGCGGTCAAGTGCAAGGACGATGAGACCGTCGTCTTGGCCTGGATCGTCTGGCCGTCGCGGGAGGCGCGCGATGCCGGCAACACGGCCGCAATGGCCGATCCCCGGATGCAGAAGGCGATGCAGAATATGCCCTTCGACGGCAAGCGGATGGTCTTCGGCGGCTTCGAAACGATCGTGGAGAGCTGAGCGAACCTACGACCAGCGCCGCCCTTCCGTAGGCGTGGCGAGGGCGCTAGCATTGGCGGATGCCCGATGCGTCCACACTGCTTGTGGTTGTCCTGACCTTCCTCATCGCCGGCTCGGTTAAGGGGGTGATTGGTCTGGGGCTGCCGACGGTCAGCCTGGCTCTGTTGACGGTGGCGCTGGACTTGCCGAGCGCCATGGCGCTGTTGCTAGTGCCGTCGTTCGTCACGAACGTCTGGCAGGCCTCGGTGGGCGGAAATGCCCGGGCCATCCTGATCAGGATCTGGCCGTTTCTGCTGATGGCCACCGTCACCGTCTGGTTCGGGGCCAAGGCCTTGACGAGCCTGGATCTCGCCCTGCTCTCGGCCTTGCTTGGCGTGCTGCTGGTGGTCTACGCCTCGGTCAGCCTTGCCGGCATCCGACTGACCGTCGCAACACGCCACGAGGTCTGGGTGGGTCCGCTAGTCGGCTCGGCCAACGGCATCCTGACCGGCATGACGGGGTCGTTCGTGGTGCCGGGCGTGATGTTCCTGCAGGCAATCGGCCTTTCGCGCGACATGCTGATCCAGGCAATGGGCATGCTGTTTACGGCGTCCACAGTGGCGCTGGCGGTTGCCCTGCAGGGCAACAACCTGCTGACAGCGGAGCTGGGCGGACTGTCGGCCCTCGCCCTGATCCCGGCCATGCTGGGCATGGTGTTCGGCCAGCGCATCCGCCAGCGGCTGTCTGAGACGCTGTTCCGCCGGGTCTTCTTCATCGCGCTGCTGATGCTGGGGGCCTACATCATCGCCAACGCCGCGAACGGCTGACAGCCGGCGCGACTATCGGAACCGCGCAGCCGATCCCTTCCCAGCGGTCCGCTCCAACACGCCCTCAGATCAAATATCGCCACAGCTATGACGGTCGTCACTGCTTGTAAGCGAGCGCTCGCATTACAAAATGAGTGAATGCTCGCTTATTGGAGGCCGTGATGCCCAACTACCGTACCGTTCGGCGCATCAAGTTCCGCAACGGCAACGACCGCGCGTTCCACGACGATGTCCGGCGGCGCGCCGCCAGATGGTTCGCCAGCAGCGGGCGACCGCGCACCGCGACGCCTGAGATCTACACCAAGGCACTGATGTTCGGCGGTCTCGCCGTCACTGCCTATTCGGCACTGCTGTTCGGGCACCCGGGGCCGCTGGCGGCACTGGGCCTGGCCGTGGCCTGCCAGGTGTCGCTGCTGTTTCTAGTGCTGAACATGTCGCATGACGCAGCCCACCACGCGTTGACCGGCAACCGCCGGGCCGACGACCTGATCCATACCTGCCTGTTCAACCTGTTGGGCGTGAACGGCTATCTGTGGCAGCTGCGCCACGTGAAGTCGCACCATGTGTTTCCGAATGTCGACGGCTGCGATGCCGATATCGACCACAATGGGCTGATCCGCCTGTCGCCGGAGAAGCCGCGGCGCTGGTGGCACCGCTGGCAACACCTCTATGCGTTGCCGGCCTATGCGCTAGTGGCGGTCCACTCCATCCTCGTGCAGGACACGATCTATCTCTTCAAGCGCCGGCTGGCGAATCTCTGCGACATCCGCCACGGTGCAGGACAGTTCATCGGTTTCTTCCTGGGCAAGGCGGCATTTGTGGCGCTGGCCTTCGTCGTGCCCACGCTGGTCATGGATTATGCCCTTTGGCAGATTGCCATCGGCTATCTGGTGGCGGCCGGGGTTGCGTCGCTGATGTTCATCCTGCCGCTGATCCCGACTCACTTCTCCGACAAAGCTGCGTTCGGCCATGTCAGCGACGATGGGCACTTGGCCGACAGCTTTGCCGTGCATGCCATGCGGTCGTCCCTGGACTGGGCGCCGCAGAACCGGTTCTGGACCTGGCTCTATGGTGGGCTGAACTGCCATGCCGCCCATCACCTGTTCCCCGATGTCAGCCACGCGCACTACCGCACCCTGTCGCGGCTGATCGCGAAGTCGGCCGCGAGGCACGGTGTGCCCTACAACCGGACCGATCTGATCGGCGCCATTGCATCGCATTTCCGGTTCCTCTACCGAATGGGCCGGCAGGACCATCCCCGCTTCGGCAACCAAGCGGTGATGGCCGCCTGACAGCCCGTTTTGATACCGGAATGATTGAGACCACCGCATGCTCGCGGACGACACCCTGCATCAGCAGAAGCACCGCGTGCTGCGCGACGTCTTCGGCTTCGACGGCTTCCGGCCGGGCCAGGAAGCGGTGGTCGACACGCTGCTGGGTGGGAGTAGCATCCTGGCGGTGATGCCCACTGGCTCCGGCAAATCGCTCTGCTTCCAGGTGCCGGCCCTGGTGCTGGGCGGGTTGACCGTGGTGGTCAGCCCGCTGGTGGCGCTGATGCAGGATCAGGTGGCGGCCCTGCGCCTCGCCGGCGTGGCTGCGGAGGCCATCAATTCCTCCAGGTCCCGCACGGAGAATGTGGACACCTGGCGTCGGGTTGCCGCCGGTGAGACGCGCCTGCTCTATCTGGCGCCGGAGCGGCTGATGACAGACCGGATGCTGGCAGCACTGGCCCGCCTGCCGGTCCGCCTGATCGCAGTGGACGAGGCGCACTGCATCTCGCAATGGGGCCCGACATTCCGGCCGGAATATGAAGATCTGGCCCGCTTGCGCCACCTCTTCCCCGAGGTGCCCATCGCAGCGCTGACGGCCACAGCCGACCAGGTCACCCGCGAAGACATCGCGCAAAAGCTGTTCGACGGCGATGCGCACACCTTCGTCACCGGCTTCGACCGCCCCAACATCAACCTGTCTGTGGAGATGAAGCGGGACTGGAAGCGCCAGCTTCTAACCTTCCTGAAGGCCCATGATGGCGAGAGCGGCATCGTCTATTGCCTGTCGCGCAAGAAGACGGAAGAGGCCGCGGCCTTCCTTGCGGAACAGGGTATTCCCGCCCTGCCCTATCACGCCGGCATGGACAAGGCGGATCGCACCGCCAATCAGGACACGTTCCTGACCGCGCCGCAGACCGTGATCGTGGCCACGATCGCTTTCGGCATGGGCATCGACAAGCCGGATGTCCGCTTCGTCTTCCACACCGACATCCCGGGCAGCCTTGAGGCCTACTACCAGGAAATCGGGCGTGCCGGCCGCGACGGTCAGCCGGCCGAGGCCTGCCTGCTCTACGGGCTCGACGACATCCGCATGCGCCGGATGTTCATCGATCAGGAAGACAGCGACGACGACCGCAAGCGGCGCGAGCACAAGCGCCTGGACGCGCTGATCGGCTTCTGCGAGGCCCCGGAATGCCGCCGCCGCCCGCTGCTGGCCTATTTCGGCGAACGGACGGACCCGTGCGGCAACTGCGACACCTGCCGCACGCCGCTGGAGCTGGTGGACGGCACCGAAGACGCCCGCAAGGCGCTGTCAGCGGTGGTGCGGACCGGCGAGCGATACGGCGCCGCCCACATCATCGACGTACTGCGTGGCTCACATACGGAAAAGGTCGCAACAGCCGGCCACGACCGCCTGCCCACCTTCGGTGTCGGCAACGATCATGGCAAGGATGTCTGGCGGTCGATCGTCCGCCAGATGGTCGCCGCGGATCTGCTGTCGCTGGACATCGGCGGCTATGGCGGCCTGAAGACGACCGAGGTCGGCCGCGGCTTGTTGAAAGGCGAAGGATCGTTTCGCTATCGCAATGACACGGTCAAGGCCAAGCCGGCCAAGCTACAGCGCACCCAGCGGGCCGAAACCGACTTGAGCGACGAGGACGCGAGCCTGCTGGCCAAGCTGAAGGCCCTCAGGCGCGAACTGGCGGAACAGCGCGGCGTGCCGGCCTATGTCATTTTCGCGGACCGCTCGCTGATCGAAATGGCCCACCAGCGACCCCGCACGACGCTGGAGTTCGCAAGAATCCACGGCGTTGGCGAGGCCAAACTGCGCGATCTCGCGGAGCCGTTTCTGGAGGCAATCGCTGCCGCAGACGTATAGCTATGACCTTCGCTGAGCCTATACCTTGGCGCTTGGGCGGCCGCTGACGGCCTCGTACCAGCGGCGGGCGTTCGAGGCCCCCTCCGGCAGCCGGATCTTCAGCCAGCCGGCAAAGTCGACCACCACCAGGGCCATGATGTCGGCGGCGCTGTAACGGTCGCCGGCGAGGAATGCGCGATCGCGCAGCCAGTCGTCGAGGCTTTCCAGGAAGCGCTGCGCCCGCAGCTTGCCACGGTCGCCCAGCGCCGGGATCTGCGCGTAGTTCTCGGGCCCGGTCAACGCCCTGTCCTTCAATCCGGGCGCCGAGTTGCGCAAGCCCTCCGTCATCGCCTGCCAGCCATCGATTTCGATGTGCCAGACGTGATCGGCGACGATTGCCCGTTCCTTCGGCGTCGCGCCCAGCAGGGGCGGTTCCGGGACCGTTTCTTCCAGATACCGCCAGCAGCCTTGCGTCGACGTGATCCGCGTCCCGTCGTCCAGTTCCAGCACCGGAACGGTGCAGTATGGATTGATCGCGCGGAACTCCGGCGAAAGGTGTTCGCCGTTGCGCAGGTCCACCTGCTTCGTCGGGATGTCCAGCCCCTTTTCGGCAATGAAGATGCGCACCATCCGGGGGCTTGGGGCAGTGCTGCAATCGTAGAATTTCATCGGCGCGATCTCCCGTCGCTGCGGCCTGCCTCAGACAACCAGTCGGCGAACCCGGGATCAAGGCAATGGCACGAATGCCGGCAGCACGAAATGGCCTCAGTCAATCCGCTCCCGCAGCCGCCGCAACCTCCACCACCACAGGCATCCAACGGTCCCGGCGGCGCTCCACGCGCTCGGTGCGGGTCTCGGAGTCATAAGTCACCGACAGAGGAGCCCGGGCGAAGAGCTGGCGGTGGTCCATCGCGTTGACGATCGCGATGGCGCGCGGACTTTCCTCGCCGACGGTCGCGGCCGCGACATAGACGCCACAGTCGCGGCAGATCAGGTACTCCGCCGTTCGATAGCCGAAGACGTACCGGTTCAGCCGGCTTTCATCGGCAACGCGCACCGTCAGCAGGCCTTGGGGGTCGGCCATCGCCCGTGCGGCGTGCTTGCGGCAGAACCCGCATTGGCAAGCTCGCACCTCCATCTCCGCCGGATCGAGCGCGCTTTCGAACTCCAGCCGAAGGTTGCCGCAGTGGCAGCTGCCGGTGTGCTTCATTGCCGTCTCCTATTCCGTTGATCGCAGAGTGACAACACCCATGCGGGAAGTCGACCGGCTGGACGGTCCTTAGCGCCGAATGCCGCTCGCGGGCTCGGCTGTCGCGGGTCTTCCGACGGCATGAATGCGCGTCTACAGCACCGCGGTCCGGAATTCGTCAGGCGTCCGCCTGGCCCGACAACACCGGTTGGTCGCGAAGAACCTCGTGCAGGGCCTGGATGAAATCCGCGACCTTTCTGGGCGCCGCGGAGGCGAAGTTGTGCACGGCGTGGACGGCCGAGGCGTCAACACGACACAGCGGGAGAAGGCGGCCGTCGGAAACCGCCTGCCTGGCCACCAGGTCAGGCAACAAGGCCACACCGAGCCCTTGATCGGCCAAGCCGAGGCTATCCAGCACGGTATCGCACCGGATCCGCGGGGATACGCGAAGGGCCACTGCCCCACCCAGACGGTAAGTCACCGGATCGCCCTGCCACTCGTTCGCGATGTGATCCCAAGTCTGAAGCGCTGCAGTCTCGGCCGGCACGCCGCCGGCGCGCCGGATGTAGTCCGGGCTGGCATAAAGACTCTCGGTCAATGAGCCCAGCGTGACGATCCGCGCCGCCTGGCCTGCCTGAGCGCCCACTCTCACGGCAAGGTCGATGCGCTCCTCGACCAGATCGATCGGTCGGTCGGCGGTCACAAGACGCACGCGCATCTTTGGGTGCCGGCGGATGAACAAAGCCGTTGCCGGCGCCACCAGAGGGGCGCTGAGCGCGTGCGGCATGGTAACGAACAGCGTTCCGGACAGCTCTGCCGCGTTGGCCGAAACGTCGGCGACCGCGCTGTCGTAAGCACGCTGCAGGTCATTGCAGTGAGCGAAGAAGCGGGCGCCCGCCTCCGTCAGCGACAGCGCGCGTGTGGTCCGGTGCAGCAGCCGGCAGTTCAGGTCCGCCTCAAGACGGGACACGATCTGGCTGACCGCCGACTTCGCCCGCCCGAGCCGCTCGGCCGCCAGCGTGAAGGAGCGTGCATCCACGACCGATCGGAACACGATCATGTCGTCCAGGCTGGGTCTCATTGTTCATTTTCCTGAACAGATAATCAGAACAATTGCCGCTTATCAGATCAGGCAGGCCGGCGCAAATATCGCTGCATGCAGCCAGTCCTTGCCGGGAGACAAAGATGCAATGGGATATCGAGCAGGCCATTGCCGCAGCCAGCGAGCTGTGGAAAGCGGCGTTCAACGCGGGCAACGCCATGGCGTGCGCGGAGTTCTACGAGGATGACGCCACCATGGTTGCTGCCCCGTTCGGAGAGTATCGCGGACGGCCGGCGATCCAGGCCTTCTGGGCAAAGCTGATCGAAGCCGGCTATCGCAACGTCGCCTATACCGACACACTGATCGAGCCGGTCGACGAGCGCACGGGCGTTCTGACGGCGAGATGGAGCATGGACGGCGCGCACGGCGTCATCACGCGTGAGCTTTGGGTGCTTCAGTCGGACGGTACGGCCCGCCTTCGCGAAGACCACTTCGAAGCCGCCGCCTGAATACCGGGGAACAGCGCCAGCCCGTTCACCACTCGTCGAAACGGCGGGGAATGCGAGGGGCCGGCCACGGCCGGCCCCTCCATCCCAAAATGTCCGGTCGGCCTATTCGGCGGCCAGAAGCTCCGGCACGTGCAGCAGGATGAACTCGTTCATGTCGGCCTCACCGATGGTGCGGCCGGTGGAGAACGGCAGGTTGTTGTCGTTGGCAACGATGATGTGCTCCGCATCCACCATGTCGACGTCTTCGATGGTCACGAACGGGAAGGTGAAGATGCCATCGATGGTGCCATGCAGGGCCACGCCGTCGGGATCGGCGATGTCCATCAGGTCGACATAGCCGACCTTCTCGACGAACCCGTCATCGGTGGCACCCGCGAAGTCAATCAGGTAGACGCGCTTGAAGGTGGCCGGGGCGTTGAAGCAGTCCGGCGTCGGCTCGCCTTCGCAGGCCATGCGCGGGTCGCCTTCGTTGCCGTCGCGCTCGATCACCAGGCCGCGGGTCTCGTCGATCATGTTGAAGTCGCCGATGTTGTGGCTGGGATCCTCCAGCCGGTACTGCCAGCTCCGCTCGGTGAACTCGCGCGCCGCCACGTCGAACTCGATGATCCGCAAGTATGCGTTGCCGTCGGCGTCGGTCTCGAACGCACCGGCCTCGGCATCCCACAAGGGCCCCTCGAACATCGGGTAGAGGAAGGTGCCGTCGACGCTGGCGGCCATGCCCTCGAAGCCGCGCGAGCGGCGGACCGGGAAGGTCACCTCACCCGGGACCGACGGCATGCGCACACCGTGATGGTCGGGCGACTGCACAACCTCGCCGTCGACGTAGGTTTCGGTGATGTAGATGACCTCACCATCGGTGTTGGTGGCGAAGACATACGGCCCGAACTCGTCGCCGAACCAGATCTCGTCACCGATCGGCTGCATGCCTTCCAGGTCGAAATCCGCACCCGTCAGATATCGGGTGTCCGTCGCCTCGGTCGTCAGCCGGAACTGCAGCACCCCGTCGGGATCGGACAGGAACGTGCTCTCCAGGATCTCGACGCGGCCGGTCTCCCAATCGGGGCGCACGCGATGGACCTGCAGCATGGCGTCGGGCGAGTTCACCTTGCTGCCGAAGCCGTTGTCGACCAGCATCATGTACTCGCCGTCACCCATCGCCTTGATGCCGGAAAAGCCCTGGACGGGCTGACCCACGAAGGGGAAATAGAGGCCCGTGCCGCGCGTGGCTTCGGGTGCTGAGATCCACGTCGTGCCCTCGACCTGGTTCAGCGTGTCGATGCGCAGGTTGCCGGGGCCGGCGAAGGTGCCTGAGGTGGTGAACATGGCCGGCGCATCGGCCGGCGGGGCCACGAAGGTCATGGCCGGCAGGGCAGCATGGCCGGCCAGCGTGGCCGGAAACGGCTCGGCGGCAGAGATGGAACCTGCCGCCAGCGCGGTCACGCCAAGGGCGGCGATACGGATAAGCCTCATTACTTCATCTCCCTGTCATGGATCGGACGGCCGGACGGCCTCGTGGCGTCACGGATACCGCCCGCCGATGACGGGAGCATTGCAGGCTGATGAAACAACGATGGCGGAGGGTGCGGCTTTCTGTCAGCCCGCCTGGCGGATCCTGCCTTGGAATTCGCCAATCTGATGCTGCAGCGATTCAGCCTGGCCTGAGAGAGCCGTGGCAGACGAAGACACTCCCTCCGTGCTCGCCGTGGTCTCGCGCGTCGCGGCGTCGACAGCGGAGATTGCATCGGACACTGCGATCGTTGCGCTGCTTGCTTCCGCGACGTTCCGCGCGATCTCCTGCGTCACGGAAAGCTGCTCTTGCACCGCTGCGGCGACGGCAGAAGAGACCTCGTCGATGCTTCGCACAGTGGCGCCCACCTCTTGGATAGCGCCGGTCGCCTGCCCGACGACCTCCTGCACCCGCTCGACCTGGGCGACAATGTCTTGCGTGGCCTTGCTGGTCTGGTTCGCCAGGCTCTTCACCTCGCCCGCCACGACCGCGAAACCCTTGCCCGCACTTCCGGCACGGGCCGCCTCGATCGTCGCATTGAGGGCAAGAAGATTTGTCTGGGAGGCAATATCGCCGATCAGTTCGACAACGGAGCCGATCTTTCCGGCCGCCTCGTTGAGGCCGTGCACCAGCGTATCCGTGCGCTCCACCGACTCCACCGCATTCGTCGAGATGTCGGCAACGCGATGCACCTGGGCGGTGACCTCATGAATGGACGCGGCGAACTCTTCAACCGCAGCCGCAACGGCCTGGACATTCTCGCTCGCCGTATAAGCACCGCCAGCCGCTGTTTCCGATTGGTGGCTTGTGTCTTCCGACAGCTTGGCCAGCGTTCCCGCGTGGGACATCAGCTCGGCCGCCGCGGTCGACACGGTGCCCGAAACGGGGACGACATTGACGTTCAGGAAGTCGGCGAACTCCCTGTCACGCTGGGCCATGAGATCTAGTGAGGCGTTGATCGTATCGGCATAGTATATGAACGCGCCCTTCAGCCCAGTCGGCACGATCTTGCGGTAGTACTTGCGGTCATTGGCGCACCGCATGGCCGCATCGGCCTCTTTCGTGAAGGCTTCCGTCAGATCGAGCAGTCGATTGAGGCTCATGGCGAGCTGACCGACCTCGCCCGTCTCGGCTTGCAGTCCGGTGATGCGCGTATCGAGTTCGCCGGCAGCGGCAGCTCGTACGACACCGACGCAATGGTCGATCTTCGCCAGCGTGTGTCTGAGGAAGATGTACGCGAAGCCGAGAGCACCGGCGGCAACGGCCGCTATCGCGATGCCCGCAATGTCGAACGACACGATCCCGAGGCCCAGCTGCGCTGTGAGGGCCACTGCGATCGCGGCGAACGCAAACCATACCTTAGAGAGCGTGGACGAGCGCATCGTACGTCGTGTCCTGCTTGGCTAAGAAGTCGTGCAACATGGCCGTCGACGCCTGCAGACCGGCCTTGCGGTCCGCGGTCTGCCGCTCGACCCGCAACAGCTGATCGTAGACCGGGCAGATGGCATCGATCGCTTCACGCCTGGGAGAGCGCCGGTTGGAGTGGTAACCGATGATCCCACGAGTCCGGTCGAAGGTCGGGGTGACATGGGCGAAGACCCAATAGTGGTCACCGTTCTTCGCCCGGTTGTTGACATAGGCGAAGATCTCCTGGCCGGCCTCGATCGTGTCCCAAAGCAGCTTGAACACACAGCGTGGCATGTCGGGATGCCGGATGATCGAATGCGGCTGGCCGAGTGCTTCCGCTTCGCTGTAGCCGCTGATACTCACGAACACCTCGTTGGCATACGTGATCCGGCCGCGCGTGTCGGTCTTGGTGACGATGATCTCAGACTCTGGAAACGTGCGCTCGACGCCTGTTAAGCCCTTTTCTTGGCGTGTCACATTCCGATCCTCGTATTCTCGCGGCCAGCCGGGCCGGCTCATTGCACGGACTGAGATTGCGACCGGTTCGTCTGCCGACGAACGATGGTCACTGACACGAAGTCAGAGTGTACCGCGCCTGATGGTTGCCCCGGCGCGCTCTCAATTCCACCAATTATTACGCAAGACGCTTAATGACTGGTTACGGTGGTATGTCTTAATCAAATGGGTCGAACACACTCCGGCTCCGCAATATGGGGTGTTGACCCCATGCCGCCCGAAGCGCGCACCGCCTACCTTCGCGTCATCCTGAACGGCCGCAGATGGCAGCGGCTGACAAAACGAAGGAGGATGCGATGTTCGGACGGTCTTTGCCCATCAACCTGACCCATGGCAAGCGCCTGGCTGCGGCGGCCGCCATTGCTTCGATCGCGCTGGGGGCTTGCGTGCCGATGGCCCCAATCTACGGCCCGAACCCGGGCGGCGGTGGTCAGCCCGGCGCCAACCCGATACCGGCCACCTACGTCACCGCCAGCGAATGCACCCAGCGCACCGGCAATAATGGCGGCCGCGGTTTCTGGGACATCGGCCTGAGCCAGTGCTATTCCTGCCCAACGGACTCGGCGCGTACGGTCTTCGACGTGCGCAGCGGCCAGGCCTGCCAGTCGGGCGGCGTGTTCGGCCCCATGACGTCCGCGGAGAATCTTGGCGGCTCGGGCTGCCCGACGGGCAGCTTTCAGTCCGGCGGCTCCTGTTATTCCTGCCCCGGCGGCACCCGGCTGGACACCAGCAGCGGCGCGCCGGTTTGCATCTGATACGCTCCACCAGCCGGTTCCGCGGGCAGCACGACCGGACCGGCTCGCACAGAGCCTCGGCGAAGAAGGAAAGCCAGGCATGACCCAGGCAGGACGAGATGCAAGCCGGCGAGATGCCGGCCAGGAGAACGGATCCCGGCGCGTGCTAAAGCTCGCGCGCCGGGTCGATCAACCCCTCCTTCAGCGCCAGGGCGACCAGCTGCGCGACGGACGAGACCTCAAGCTTCTGCATCAGGCTGGTGCGGTGCTTGTCCACGGTCTTGATGCTGATGCCCAGGCTGGCCGCGATTTCCTTGTTCGACCGGCCGGCGATGATCAGGTTCAGCGTCTGCCGTTCGCGGTCGGTCAGGCCGCCGCGCGCGGGCCGCATCTCCAGCTTGTCGACGAAGCCGCTGGCAATGTGGCGGCCGCCATGCAGGATCAACGGCAACTTGGCAAACATCTCCTCATTGTCGGCAGCCTTGGAAAACAGGCCGTCGACGCCCGCATCGATCAGGTCCCCGATCAGCCCTGGCGCGGAAATGCCGGTGAAGACGACGATCTTGGTGTCCGGGCTCCAGCGCCGCACCTCCAGCATCACCTCCACGCCACCGGCGTGCGGCATCGACACGTCCAGTATCAGCAGATCCGGCTGGTGGCGTTTGACGGCGGCGATGGCGGCCAGGCCGTCGCCCGCCTCACCGACCACCCGGATGGCCGACGCCGCGGCGACAACCCCCGGTGCCTCCAGCGCGGCACGCAACCCGGCTCGGACGATCTGGTGATCGTCGGCCAGCACGGCCCGATAGGCGAACGGGTCGGCGTCGGTCACGGCGGTTTCCTGTTAAGGCGGTGCGCTGCATTGCCATCATGGCGGCCAAGATGACCGGATCAAGCCCGATATCGCGACTTTGGACCGTGCTTGGCGCGGCGCTCTCCGCACTGCCGCTCGTGCTCGTCCTGGTGTCGGCAGCCCTTGCGCTCGATCTGACACCCGGCGAGCGGGCAGAGGTGCCGGGCGTGGACATCCGTTATGTGGAGGATCCCGGCGCCGCAATGACTCTGGAACAGGCACTCGCGGCCGACCAGTCTGGCGAGACGACACCGATCCCCGGCGACTCCGTGGATTTCGGGCTGGTCTTCGGCAGCTATTGGCTGTTCGTTACGCTCGCCAACGACACCGGCGAGGCCGGCACCTGGTATGTGGCCACCCGTGCCCCCTTCGTGCCGGACCTGCACATCCACCTGCAGTCCGACGGTGGCGGCCTGTCGACCTTGCTCGAGTCAAGTTACGACACCCCGCATGCCGATCGGCCCATCGATCACCGCTTCCTGGTCAGCGCGCCTTTCCAATTGGCGCCCGGGGAACGGGCGGATCTGGCGATCCAGCTCCGAACCGGTGGCGTCAGCTCCCTGCCCTTCACGATCGAATCGGCGGAGAGCCTGCGCGGCCTGTTGACCTTCGATGCGGCGCTGACCGGCATCTTCTATGCGTTCAGCGCCGCGGCGATCCTCTTCTTCGTCCTGTTCAGCGTTGCCGCGCGGCAGTCGCTGGGTCTGCTCCATGCGGGTCTGCTGGCCATGGCGCTGCTGCTGCTGGCCCAGATCGACGGGCTGACCTTCCAATTTCTGTGGCCAGCATTCCCCGTTTGGAATGCTTATGCGGCCCTGCCGATCTGGCTGGCCATCTGCGCCTTCGGGTTCTACGTCGCCGGCGTTCACAGGGAGATGTTCACGCCCAGTCCGCGGTTTCGGCGGTTCACGATCGTCATGACGGCCATCAGCCTGGGCATGATCGTGCTGGTGCCGTTCGCGCCCCTCGGGCCCTTGGCGATCACGGCCTATGCGATGCTGGCCCTGATGCTGGTCTGCCAGGCGTGGGGCGCCCTGGCCATGGTTCAGCAGACGGGCGGCGTCGGGCGCACCGGCATGTCCGGCGCGGCCATAATGGCGCTCGGTGTCACGACGATGATCGGGCTCTCGTTGGCCGGCGTGCAGATGCCGCCGCTTCTGGTCAACAACGCCCACCGCATCTTCTATCTGTTCATCAGCCTCACCACGATGCTGACCTTCGTCGGCTTCGTCATGCGGTTGCGCCGCGACCACGAAGGCGCGCTGGAGCGCGAAGTGGCGGCGGCGCGCCGCGACGCCGAACTGAACCGCGAATTGTTCGAGAGCGAGAAGAGATACGCCCGAGCCCGCGACCTGGCCGACACGCGCCAGCGCCGCCTGGCCGCGGCATCGCATGACATCAAGCAGCCGCTTGCATCGCTGCGGCTGTCGCTGGATGCGCTGGTGGCGGACGGAGACCCCGGCGTGCGAAAGGGTCTGAAAGAGGCCTTCGACTATCTTGAAGGCCTGACCGGCACCTACATTGCCGAAGCGCGCGAGGGCCCCGAGAGTGAACGCGATGCGCCCCAGGAGGAGGCGATGCCGGATGCCCCCGACCAATCGGAGCCCTATCCCCTGTCGCTGGTCACGGACACCGTCGACCAGATGTTCCGTGACGAAGCTGCCGGCAAGGGCCTGGCGTTCCGCAGCCGCGGCTCCGGTCGGCTGATCACCGTACCCGTCCTGCCGCTGATGCGTCTGGTCAACAACTTGGTCGCCAACGCGGTGAAACATACGGCAGATGGCACGATCTCGGTTCTGTCCGGCGAGGCTGAGGGGCACGTCTACCTGGAGGTGACGGACACCGGACCGGGAATGACGCCCGAGGCGCTGGCGGAATTCCGACAGGCCGGACGTAAGGGCGAGGACTCTGCTGGCGAAGGCTTGGGCTTGGCGATCGCCGATGAAGTCACACGCGGCCTTGGCCTGACGCTCGAAATCGACACCGAGCCCGGCCGCGGGACCCGGATGCGCATCCTCGTGCCGCCCCGCTTCGTACACACCGACCGATCGGCCAGCGCATAGATGCAACGCGCCAACGGTCGGGCATAGGCGCTCAGTCGTACTCCACCACAAGGCTCTTTGCGAATGCGCCGTTATGGACCAGCCGCCCATCGTCGCCCCGGGCGCGGCGCAGATTGGAGCGCTTCAACACCGCCTTGCAGATGGCAGGCGTCATCTGCCGATTGACGAACACCCCGAAACAGAGATGCGGCCCCCAGCCGAAATGCATGTAGTGCTGCCACGGTCGGTCGACGCGGAACGCCGCAGGACGATCCAGCACGCGATCGTCGTACATGGCTGACCGAGTCAGCGCGAAAACCGTGGCCCCCTCAGGGATCACCTTCTCCCGGCGCGTTCCTTTGGCGATCGTGTAGGGACGCGCACAGGTGCGAAAGAGACCGGGTGTCAGCGGGAAGAAACGCAGCGCCTCGAAGACGTAGTTGGCGACGCGTTCGTCGTCACCGTCCTTCGCGGCCCCGCGGGCGATCGCAAGCTGCACCGGCCGATCCAGCAAGACATCGAACAGCTGCGGGATGATCATGGGCGGCTGGGGAAAGCCGCCGACAATGAAGGCGATCAGATTGTTGCGGATCTGCTCGTCCGTGAGTGGCCGGCCCGCGGCCTGGAACTGCAGGCAGCGTTCCAGCAGGTCGTCGTGTTCGCCCATCGCCGTCTTGCGCGCAGCGATCGCTCCGTCGACATAGTCGCGCATTGTGGCCGCGACGGCGTCGACGCGTTGACGCAGCGCCGGGTCGTTGCCGCGATCGACGAACTGGAACTCGAACAGAAGACGCGCCCAATCGGAATAGGTCTCGGTGCTCGTATCGTCCGGCCCAGGCAGGCCGAAGTAGCGACCGAAGAAGCGCGTGGTCACGTCCTGCGTCAGCTGCATGGCGATGTCGAGCCGGCCGCCGGCCGCTTCGACAACCTCATCGGCCAGCGCCTCGACCTCAGGCTTGGCGCGGTCGATGGCCTCTTCCTTCGGCATGATCTCATAGAACAGGGACTTCTCGTCCGCGCGTTCGGGATCGTCATCCTTGCCAAGGAAGACGTTTCCGCCCCCCATCATGACCTTGATCTTCTCCGCATAGGGCACGCGGAATGTAGTGAGCTCGTGCAAGACCTCCTGCACGTCATCGAAGCGCGTGACGACAGCGGTGGTCTTACCACCCCATGCGAAGATGGGAGTCGGCCAGAAAAAGCGCAGCTGGCGATAGAAGAAATCCGTTCGGTTGATGGCCCACCGTGCCAGCCGAGCGACAAAGCCGCTCTTTTGCCTCTTACTTTCCGTCATTTCTCTACTATCCCGAACAAGTGTCGCGCAATCACAGGGTAGACGGCATTGACGATCGAAACCACAATATATAGTGGCTGTCTGCGAAAGTAATTGACGATGATACGATAATAAAAAGTATTGGTAATTGCTACCGCCTGTGGCTACCATCCGCCGATAATTGCTACCGCCTGCTGGCGGCGGCCCGCGGAGACAACAGCCGGCTCAGATCGGCGCAAACAGGGATGGCGGGTCAATGAGTCAGACGATCTTTACCGTTGTCTCGCCCGTACGGCCCGGCGAGCAGGGCAAGCTTAACGATCTGCTGGTCGCTCTTGGATATATCGGCCCGCTCCCTGCACACGACCCCTTCGGCTTCGGCGAGGTGGACACGCTGCACTTCGCCAGCGTCTTCCTCTACGACGACGCAGAGGATGGCTGGTCGCTTGTCTTCGAAAGCAATATCGACGGCGACATCGAGGCCTATATCGACAG
>JANQQD010000064.1 GCA_028285185.1 Anaerolineae bacterium
CACGACGATAAATGACTCGGACGGTAACTATGTCGGCACCATTACGGTGCAGCTCGCGAACAACGTCACCTTCATGGGTGGCGCAGGCTTGGGTGCCTATGCCCAGCTCGGCCACGGGGGCCTGTTGGCCGACGGCAATCACCAGGGCGAGATCACGATCGCGCAAGCGGGCAACTTGACCTTCACTGGCAGTGGCGAGGCTGGCTATGCCCAACTCGGCCACGGGGGTCTGTTCGTCAACGGCAATCACGAGGGTGCGATCGTGATCGGCCAAGCTGGCGATGTGACCTTCCAGGGCGGCGGCAACTCCGGCTACGCCCAGCTCGGCCACGGCGGCTTGGGCACCGTCGGCGGTCTTAAGGGCACGATCGTGATCGGCCAAGCCGGCGATATGACCTTCGAGGGCTCCAACGGGGAAGCTTACGCCCAGCTCGGCCACGGCGGCGCATTGTCCCTAGGCAGTATCAGCGGCGACATCATCGTGACGCAGGCCGCCAGCCTGGCGCTTACCGGACGCGGCGGCCGCGGCTACGCCCAGGTGGGCCATGGCGGCGAAGACCGTGAAGGCAGCGCCGCACCCGATCCGGCGCAGAGTCTGACCGCCGACATCGACCTCACGCTCACCGGCGGTGTCACGCTGTCGGCCGACGACGACCGCGCCACCGCCCAGATCGGGCACGGTGGCCGCGAGTTCTTCTCCACCGGAGACGGCCTCGACGGGTCGATCAGCGTCGTTGCCGGCGGCGGCATCAGCGGCACGGCCAGCGGCGAAGACAGCGTCGCCCAAATCGGCCACGGCGGGTTCTCGGCGGGGGGATCGATCGGCGCCGTCGATGCCATCGGCGACATCACGGTGAGCGGCCTGTTCACCGAACTGCTGGCGTCCGGCTCGCGCAGCGCCGCGCAGATTGGCCACGGCGGGCCGCTTTCGCGCGGTGGTGTCCATACGGGCGCCATCACCGTCATCGCTACCGGCACGAACGCCGGCGAAGGCTTCGTGCGGCTGTTGGCCAGCGGACTTCCCGGAAGCGCCATCGGTTCGGCAGCGCAGATCGGCCACGGCGGGTTTGTTGCAACCGGCGGCGCGCTGGGCGACATCACGGTCACGGCCAACGGCCCCGACGATGCGATCTTCGCTGTCGACCTCTCCAGCAAGGGCGACGGCAATTTCGCCCAGATCGGCCACGGCGGTGTGATCTACAACAGCAATGCGGCGCAGCAAGGGCGCGCGCTTGGCGGCGCGATTGCGATCAACGCGACGGCCGGCAGCCTCAACGCAGCGGCCGGCGGGGTCTCCAGCGCCGTGCAGGTCGGCCACGGCGGCTCTCGTGCCGTTTTCGCTTCGGCCTCGGGCGACATCACCCTCGACGTGTTCGGCGGCGTGTCGCTCACCGGCGGCGACGGGGATCTCGCCTATGCGCAGCTCGGTCACGGGGGAATTAGCGTCAGCGGGGACCTCAGCGGCACGATCACGATCAGCCGAGCGGACGACTTGACCTTCACCGGCGGCGCCGGTGAAGACGCCTACGCTCAGCTCGGCCACGGCGGCGCCGATTCCGACGGCAACCACAGCGGCGACATCATCGTGGCCGAGGCCAGCAGACTTATGCTTCTCGCACGCCGCGCCGGAGCCTACGCGCAGGTAGGCCACGGTGGCGAGGGCGGCACCGGCAGCGCCGCGCCCAATGCGGCGCTGGGTCTGACCGCCGACATCGACCTCACCCTCACCGGCGGTGTCAATCTGTCGGCCCGCGAATTGGGTACCACTGCCCAGATCGGCCACGGCGGACGCAACTTCGCCGCCATCGGCGACGGCCTCGACGGATCGATCACCGTCGTTGCCGGCGAAGGCGTCAGCACCGTGGCCGGCGGCGAGGACAGCGTCGCGCAAATCGGCCATGGCGGGTTCGGTGCGAGCGGTTCGACCGGCGCCGTCACGGTCAGCGGCCTGGAGATCGCACTGCTGGCGACCGGCGCGGGCAGCACGGCGCAGTTTGGCCACGGCGGCCCGCTTTCGAACGGCGACCATTCCGGCGACATCACCGTCACCGCCACCGGCACCAGCGACGAGGACGGCTTCGTGCGGCTGTCGGCGAGCGGCGGGCTGAGCGCAAGCAGCATCGGTGCGACGGCGCAGATCGGCCATGGCGGATTCGGCGCGATCGGCGGCGCGCTTGGGGACATCACCGTCACGGCCAACGGCCTCGACAATGCGATCTTCGCCGTCGACCTCTCCGCTCCGGGCAACCGCAACTTCGCCCAGATCGGCCACGGCGGTGTGGGCTACAACAACAACGCGGCGCAGCAACCGGGCGCGCTTGGCGGCGCGATTGCGATCAACGCGACGGCCGGCAGCCTCAACGCAGCGGCCGGCGGGTTCTCCACCGCCGTGCAGGTCGGCCATGGCGGCGCCTTTGCCGTCTTCGCTTCGGCCTCGGGCGACATCAACCTCGACGTGTTCGGCGGCGTGTCGTTCACCGGCGGTGATGGGAACCTCGCCTATGCGCAGCTCGGCCATGGCGGGCCGGGTTCCGTCTCCGCCGGCGCGATCACAGGCGAAATCAACATCCTGCAGGCCAACGGCCTGACCTTCCAGAGCGGCTCCGGCTCCGGGTCGTACACCCAGCTCGGCCATGGCGGCGGCGGTGCCCGCTTCGCCTCGGCCTCGGGCGACATCAACTTCAACGTATTCGGCGACGTGTCGTTCACCGGCGGCGACGGATCTCTTGCCTATACGCAGCTCGGCCATGGCGGGCCGAATTCCGCCTCTACCGGCGCGACCACGGGCGAGATCAACATCCTGGGAGCCAACGACCTGACCTTCCAGAGCGGTTCCGGCTCCAGGTCGTACACCCAGCTCGGCCATGGCGGCGGCGGTGCCCGTGCCGATAGCTTCGGGGGCGCGATCAACGTGGCGGTCACCGGCGCCGTTACGTTTGCCGGCGGCGGCGCTTCCGCGTTCTCCCAACTTGGCCACGGCGGAGCGGATTCGTTCGCCCAGCACGGGATTACCGGCGCCATCGACATCGAGGCCGCCAGCCTCGCGCTGACCGGACGCGGTAACGGTGCCTACGCCCAGGTGGGTCACGGCGGCGAAGGCGGCACCGGCAGCGCTGCGCCCGATGCGGCGCTGGGCCTGACCGCCGACATCGACATCACCCTCACCGGCGGCGTCACGCTGTCGGCCGGCGAGTTGGATAGCACGGCCCAGATCGGCCACGGCGGGCGCGGCTTCACCGCCATCGGCGACGGCCTCGACGGCGCCATCACCGTCGTTGCCGGCGGCGGCGTCAGCAGCACGGCCGGCGGCCGGGAAAGCGTCGCACAAATCGGCCATGGCGGGTTCGATGCAAGCGGTTCGACCGGCGCCGTCGCGGTCAGCGGCCTGTTCATCGAACTGCTGGCGACCGGCGCGGGCAGCACCGCGCAGGTTGGCCACGGCGGCCCGCTTTCGGACGGCGGCCATTCCGGCGACATCACCGTCACCGCCACCGGCACGAGCGTCGGCGAGGGCTTCGTGCGGCTATCGGCCAGCGGCGCGCCGAGCGCAAACCTCGGAGTAACGGCGCAGATCGGTCATGGCGGGTACGCCGCGAACGGCAGCGCGCTGGGCGACATCACGGTCACGGCCAACGGCCCCGACGATGCGGTCTTCGCCGTCGACCTCTCCAGCCTGGGCGACGCCAATTTCGCGCGGATCGGCCACGGCGGTGAGCTCTACAACCTCTTCGCGCCGCAGCAAGCAGGCGCGCTTGGCGGCGCGATTGCGATCAACGCGACGGCCGGCAGCCTCAACGCAGCGGCCGGCGGGTTCTCCACCGCCGTGCAGGTCGGCCACGGCGGCGTCTTTCCCATTTTCGCTTCGGCCTCGGGCGACATCAACCTCGACCTGTTCGGCGGCGTGTCGTTCACCGGCGATGGGGATTTCGCCTATGCGCAGCTCGGCCATGGCGGTCCGTTTGCCGTCTCCCTAGGCGCGGTCACCGGCGCGATCAACATCTTGCGGGCCACCGACCTGACCTTCCAGAGCGGCTCCGGCGCGGCCGCATATACCCAGCTCGGCCACGGCGGCTACGTAGCCCGTGCCGATAGCTTCGGAGGTGCGATCAGCGTGGCGGTGACCGGGACCGTGACCTTTACCGGCGGAGAAGACGAAGACGCGTTCTCCCGACTGGGCCACGGCGGAGCGTTTTCGTTCGCCCGGAACGGGATTACGGGCGCCATCGACATCGAGGCCGGCAACGACCTGCGTTTCGCGGCAGGCATCGGCAGTAACGCGTTCGCTCACCTCGGCCATGGCGGCGGAAACGTTCGGAGCGACGTCGACGCCGACATCTCTGTAGCCGCTGACGCCATCAGTTTCTCGGGCGGACTGGGGGGCGGGAACGCCTTCGCGCAGCTCGGCCACGGCGGCAACGAGGCCGACGGCGATTTCTCCGGCACGATCGACGTCACCGCAACCAGCCTGACATTCGTCGCCGGGTCGGCCAACGACACCTACGCGCAGCTCGGCCATGGCGGCGACGGCGCCGGCGGCGATCACGGCGGCGCGATTACCGTCGGCGCCACCGGCGGCGTGACCTTCACGGCGGGCAGCGGCGACGATGCCTACGCCCAGCTTGGCCACGGGGGCGTGGAGGCCGACGGCAGCTTCTCCGGCGCGATCGACCTCACGGTCCTTGGCGACCTGACTCTGACGGGCCAGAACCCGGTCAACCAGTACGCCCTCATCGGCCATGGCGACGAGCCGAACGATGGGGATGGCGGCGACACGGTCGACGGCAACGTTCTGGTCCGGATCGGCGGCGGGGCGACGCTGACCAACGCCTTCATCGGGCATCTGATCGACGCCGACGGCGAGTATGAGAGCGGTGACACCTTCGTCGGCGTCAATGGCGTGCTGACGACCGACGCCGCCAGCCGGTTCACCAGCGCGCCGCAAGCGAACGGCGGCGAACTGCGCATCTATCTGACAGCCATCGCCAACGACGGCGTGGACCCGAACGCGCTTCTCAATGGCATGCCGCACGGCGCTGCCCAAGGCCCCAACAACCAGGGTGTGTTCGGCTTCGGTCTCGGCCCTTATGTGCCGGGCACCGCGGTCGGCGGCGGACCGACGGTGGACGGCAACTTCGCCTACTACGTCTTGGCGACGCCGCTGTTCGCGGCGGCCGTCGACCCGACCGACGTCCCGACCGGCTTCCCGACGGACGTGGAAACCCTGCTGGACCGGATCCGCGGTGCGCAAAGCCAGGTCGACCGTCCGGGTGGTGCTGCGTTCTTCACCAACGAGCTGGCCGAGCCGTTCCAGACATCCGTGTTCACCGACGGCTTCGCCATCGGCGGGCTGCAGCCGGCCGCCGGCGGCGGGACGAACGGCCCGATCAACCTCGCCGACCTGGAACCGGCCGCCGGGCCCGGCAGCGAACAGGCCCAGGCCGAGGACACCTGCGTGGAAACCTATTTCGGCGACTTCTGGAACATCGAGCCTGCTTGCCAATAGGTCGGCTTGAGGCAGCGCCGAAAGCCGACATCATCCCTTGCGATCGGCCCCGCCTGCCAGGGCGGCGCGCCGATCGCGCGGACGGAAGGAAGAAATCCGGACGACTGCGATGCGCGAGTTCGAGTTGACGGATCGGGAGTGGTCGGCCGTCCGGCCGGTGCTGCCGAACAAGTCGCGCGGCGTCCCGCGCGTCGATGACCGCCGGTTGTGTCCGAGCTGAAGATTCGGGTCAGTTACCTCGAAAACTCAAAACCTTGTAGCCTACGCAATCTGAACTGGTCGTCGAGAAGATGTGGATTTGACGAGCCGCAAGGGGGCGACGCTCGCCCGCAGTCACCATCGATAAAGTCAAATACCCCGACCCTTTTCGAACGGGGATTGTTCGCGGACGGAGGTGTCTCGGCCGAAAACCGGGACTCGCAGCCTCCGGCAACGATGGCCAGTCGCGAAGTCTCCGTCGTCGAACTGGTCTTCGTGCCCATCGCCCTGTCGAACCGAAAGGATTGCTATGCAGGAGCGAAAGCGTGCCCTCGTCGCTCTGAGCATGATGCCGGCCCTTGCGTGAGGTCGTGCCGAACGCGGGCCCGCTGGAACAAGCCGAATACACCGTCCTGGGCCTGCGTCTGCTGAAGATTGCAGCCCACGTCATCAAAGCCGCCACGAGAACCACCACGCGCGTCAACTGTCTCGTACGCCGGGGTCCAAAACCAGCCTTCGAAACCACCCGCACCATGGGCAGGGGCCGTCGGCTACGCCGGGAGCCGATGCGTCTTACGCGAAGACGAAGCTGTCCCAGAGGGAGTTGAGCGTCATGTCGGCGACGCCGTCACCCTCGAAGACCCACTGGTCCTGGAAGTCGGCCCCCTTGCCGGCGCCGTCCATGTCGACGGACAGGACCGCCTTGTTGTCGACCAGCTTCAGCGACAGGAACTCTTCAAGCTCCACCAAGTCCTTGGCCGTGGCCTGCTCGGCGAAACCCTTGCCGAGGCCCGCAACGACAAGCTTGTCGACGCCGACTTCGAAGTTCTTGACGGTGGTGACGCCATGCCGCTTGGCATCCCATTCGACGCTGACGCGCCCCGTCGCTGCCGCCCTGGCCGTTGATGTCCAGGTTCTCCGTCGTGCCGATATCGAGCTGGAAGAGGCCAAGATTGTTGCGCTCGAACAGCACGCGGTTGCCGTTGGCGCTGATGCGGAAGCTGTCGCCGGCGCCGTTGGCACCATTGACCTGAACGGTGTCCAGGCCGTCGCCGCCTTCGACGAAATCAGACCCGTCACCGTTGTTCCAGATCATCAGGTCGTTGTCGGCCCCGCCGTGCATCTCGTCATTGCCGCGATCGCCGAGGAGGGTGTCGTCGCCGTTTCCGCCGAACAGACGGTCGTTGTTGTCGCCGCCGCGCAGGAAGTCGTTGCCGCTGCTGCCCGACAGATAGTCTTGGCCGCTGCCGCCGATTGCGACGTCGTTGCCGGAGCCACCGAACTCGAAGACGCGCGGCAGGTCGCCATTGGCCTCGTTCAGGACAAGCTGGTCGTTGCCACCAAGGCCGAACTGGACGATCTGCGCCGTGTTGTTGACATTCGGCGTTCCGCCGACGATCGGAATGGCGCCGCCATTGATCAGGATGTCGCCGTTGTTGGCGCGGCTGACCTCGATCGCGTTGTCCGGGGCATCGCCCACGATGAAGAGCAAGCCGGTGAGCGGATTGAAGGATGCGGTAATCGCCATCTTCGTATCCCTTCCAGTCTGATTGCACAGGGCGACTGGGAACCCCCTGCAGTACCACCGGTCCCGGCTACGGGCGTGCGCGGGGCGCAACGGCCGTTATCGGCGGCCGTTCGGTCGCGGCATCAGGTGGTGGCTGCCGGGGCTTTCCGGCTCGCCCGCCGATCTCGATGAATGGGGGCTCGGCGAAGACGGCCGTCAGCGCACCCTGCGGCGGCTGCGGTCGCGCCCCGTTCCGTAGACCACGGAGACGATCTCCGAGCGGTCGATCCCAATGTCCTTCAGGCAGTGATCTGAAAGCGATCGAAGATGCCGGATGGCCCGCCGCCGCTGATAGATCCTGGCGACGCGATCCATGGCAGTCATAGTGGCAGCTCGCGGCAGTCCCAGCAGGGATTGCCAAGAGGTACTGCCGTGCGGCGATCCGACCTGTCGGCGGCTCGCCAGCGGCACTCTGGTGGCGTTCATGCTCCCGTCCTCATTGCGGGACCCGCTGTCCCGATGCATCCTCACAATGCCGTGAGAGCGTGGTGATCACCGTTTGAGGAACCGTGGAAAGCGCGCTCAGGTCGTTTGCATTTGCGTTGAATATGACGAAACTCGTGCAGGCCTGGATGAAACGGGTACAGGCTGGGGCGCTGCTCCGACGGTTGCAGAGCGTGATGAAGGCACCAGGGCAGGAGCTGCCAGATCAACCCGACCGATCGCAGCAGTTTTGGAGCGGGGATAGGCGATGACCACGATGATGCGCGCCTGCCTCTGGCTTGCTTTGATGGGACTTTCCGCCGCCCAGGCAGCAGCCGCCGAACCCTGCTGGACGCGGGCCTATTCCGCCGAGCACCTGGCCGGACACCCGGGGCAACAGGTCACGACCATGCAGCTTCAACTGGAGCCGCCGGCGCCGGACGGCGTTGCTTTCGGTATGCTGACCATCGGTCTACGCCCTGGGGCCGCCCCTGCGATCAGCTATGAAGCAACGATCATCTGCGAGGCACAGAGGGGCGATCAGCGGAACTGCGGGGTCGCCTGCGACGGCGGCCAGTTCACGCTGACGCACCGGTCGAGCGACGGCTCTGTCCTGCTATCCAACACCCTGGGCGGCCTGAGCTTTCTGGAGTGCGGGGCTCTCGACACCGCCGAGAGCTACTGGCTGCGCAGTGACCCGGAACACCAGCTGTTCCGCCTCCACGCCTGCTGATCCCCACTCGCGGGCCGCGCCCGGCGGGCCCGCGAGTGCCTCGGTGACACCTGTTACGTAATGGCGTCGCTCAGGCGCCAGAGGCCCACTTCGCCCTGGCGGCCCCGCACCGTAACCCTCCCGGCCTCGTCGAACCGGGCCAGCACCGCGACCGATCCGTTGCCTTCGTGCCGGGCAGCCTCAATCACCTCGGTGCTCGCCAGGATCGGGGTGCCATGGTCCCGCGTCAGCCGCTCCATGCGGCTTGCGACATTCACCGTATCGCCGACGACCGTGAATTGCAGGTGGCGCTGGTCGCCGACATTGCCGAGCACGACCGGGCCGTAATGGACGCCGACGCCGACTTTGATCGGCGCGGCACCGCGGGCCTGGCGCTTGGCGTTCCAGCGGCCGACCGCGTCCAGCATGGTGCAGGCGCAGGTCAGCGATCGGTTTGCGGGATCGCCTTCGTCGCCCAGCGCACCGAACGTGGCCATGACGGAGTCGCCAGCATACTTGTCGATGGTACCGCCGCAGGCGAACACGGTTTCGGCCATGCGCCGGTGAAAGCTGCGCAGCATGACGATCGTCAGGTCAGGCGTCGACTGCTCGGCAAGCCGCGTGAAGCCGATGATGTCGACAAACAGGATGGCGATGTTGCGCTGTTCGCTGGTTGCCAGCGGCGCCTCGAGCTGCGCCAGCTGGTCCACCAGGGACGGCGAGACATAGCGTGCCAGGTTTGACCGGGCCCGTTCCGTCTCCATCTGCCGTAAGACCAGCCGCCGCGCCCGCCACACCGCCGCAGCGATGATCGCAGCAGCGACCATCAGCAGGATCACCTCGTTCGCCAGCATCTGGTAGCTGACATAGGTGGGCTCAAGGAAGTTGCTGAGACCGTTCTGGCTGTCGGCTGCAGGATCACCCGTCAACGGCGGGCCTTCGGTGATGGACTCCGGCCGGCCGGCGATCAGCAGTGTTCCCACGGTCCACGCCGTTGCGGCCGTGAACCCCGTCCAGATCACCAGGAACGGCGAATAGGACAACGCTGCACCGGCCAGCAGCACGAACAGGTAGAGGACGTTGTGGAAGCGCAAGACCATCTGGATGGGCCAATCGATCGGCTCCAGCGGGTTGGGCATCAACATCGCCGTCACCAGCACGAGCGCATCGACCCCGGCGAACCCCATCACCCAGAGCCACCAGTGGCGGCTGTTCCGCATCAGGTAGGGGATCAGGCCTGAAACCAGGAAGAGGCTGGCGAGCCCAAGCCAATAGAGCACGCGTGGCATCGGCACCGACACCAAGAGCCAGACGGCGATCACCGTCAACGCCAGAGCGCGCATGATCAGCGCGAACCGCAATCCGGCCCGCTCTTCGCCCGCCAGAGCCGCCTGGAGGACCGGATCGGTGCTTTCGCGACCAAACGGGGTCCACATCCGCCAACCTCCCGAACGCCCACCGGTCGAGCATATGGCACTGCAATCGATGATATTGGTGATACGACCGTGGACGTCGATAAGACGGTCGATCCGCAAGGTCGCCAGACCATGGAAACAATGCCGCATGCCAGGATTCCTCCCCTGGGGCATGGAACTGCGGCATGGCGCTGAACCGATTGTGACGTCTTGCGCGGATGTCTCAGAAACTGAACCGACGCGTGACGCCGAAGACGACCCTGACCTGATCTTCCGAGCCACCGGGCCCTTCGACAATCGGGCTTTCGGCGGCATCGCCGACAAGCCGGCTGTACGACACCAGCCCGGTCAGCAACCAGTTCTCGAAGACCTCATACTGGACACTGAGATTGAGACCGACATCGCGCACGCCGGCGTCTGCGTCAAACTGGTCGTAGATGCTGCCGGCAGACTGTGCGGCGGTGATGCCGAAGAAACTCTGCATGTAGTTTTCGCTGGCCCAGGTCGCCGACAGACCGGGCACGACCATCAGCTTGTCGGTCACGCCGAACCGGACGCTGGCTTGGTTGTTGATCACAAACCCCTCGTGCCCGCCCGCAAGATCCTGAGCGCCAGTGACACTCAGCATGGCCGGGCCATAGCGCAGGTTCACAAACCCGCCCGCCAATACGCTGGTGCCAATGTCGCCGGTGCCGTCAAGGAAATCGCTGTCGTCCTCATCGCGGCCAAAGTCGAGCGCGACGTAGGGGCCGGCTCTTACGCCCCAGAGCCTGTTTGCGGAGCGATGGCTGACAAGATCGTAAGAGACGGAGAATGGCGCCAGCGTGAAGCCATAAAAATTCGCGACGCGGACCAGCGGCACGGCACTGATCTCGTAATCGCCGGCCCCCAGGAACTCCGGCGCATAGCCGACCCCGACGCCGAGGGTCACTGTGGTTGTTTCTTCGACCAGCGGCTCCGTGGTCTCACCGGCGGGGGGTTCCATGGTATCGGACTGCCCTTTGGCGGGTCGCGCCGACGTCAACAGGGCAGCCAGGGAGGCGATCACCGCGGCAACGCGCAGCAACGCCCTGCAACCAAAGGCGTTCACCATCGGCATTCCTTGCAATATCGTGGATCTAAGCCTTCGGATTGCGGATCGACTGCCGCGCGATCATCCGAGACCTGCATCGCCGCGGCGGCTGGGTCTAGCGGCTCAGGCGCATCGCTCCACCATCGCTGCCGACGCCAAAATAGCCGCTGCCGTCGGCCTGCAAGGTGACGCATCGCGTTCCCATGCGCCCGCCGGTCATGCAGAACCCGCCAGGCTGCCGGGTCCAGGTCATGTCCATGCTCATGAAACCCGCCCGCATGGTGCCTGTGCCATCGGGATTGAGGGCAAGCGTGCCCTCCCGCCCTTCAGCCATCTGGATGGTCCAAGGCCGCCCATCTGCAACGATGGCCATGATGTCTTCTGTGGCCTCTGCCGGCGGAATACAGGTCAGGCAGAGCGCTGCCACTGCGGCGATGGCGAAACACGACTGCCGGGCTCGACTCAGCGATGCTGTTGTCGTCATGGATGAACCGTCTCCGTTTTTGCGGTGTGGGGACGATCCGCACCCGCCGCACCGTCTTCGGGGGCAATGACGCCAGCGGCGGACGCGGATCGCCGGCCATGGCCGGACTGCGGAAGACGGCACCACCATGCAAACGCCTCACAGGCTCAGGACCCTGGCGACCGTCATCGCGTCCGGCATCGACCGGGGCCTCTATAGCCACGCGATGTCTCCGCCGTTTGGCTGGGTTGAAGAAAGATGTGTCCAAACGTGTCCAGACCGCGTGCAGACAATTTCAGACACAACTCTCCCACTGAAGCCGGTCGGTGATGGGACTAGAACGAAGGCCCGGAGATCATGCCGGCTAGCATGGGAGGCGGTAGATGCAGCCGTGGAAGGATCGCACATGGCCCTCTCGCCGCGGCCCGCCGGCCGGCGACGCCCGTGTGCGACAGTTCTCCGACCCCATGCTGGCAACGCTGATGAAGTCGAACGCTCACATTCTGATCGTTGAGGACGACGCCGAGATCGCCGCGCTGGTGGCCCGGTTCCTCCAGACGAACGGCCTGCGCACCACGATCGCCGCCAACGCTTCCGCGATGGATCGGACCCTGGCCAACGGCAGACCCGACCTGATCGTGCTGGACCTCATGCTGCCGGGCGAAGATGGCTTGAGCATCGCGCGGCGGCTCCGTGCGACCACGTCGATCCCCATCATCATGCTGACGGCGATGGTGGAGGAGACCGACCGGATCGTCGGCCTGGAGCTTGGTGCCGACGACTATCTCGGCAAGCCGTTCAACCCGCGGGAACTCTTGGCCCGCATTCGCGCGGTGCTGAGGCGATCGGCCGACCGCCTCATGCCCTCCCCGATTGCGAACACGACGTTCGTCTTCATCGGCTGGCAGCTGAAGCCGCCAACGCGGGAACTGCTCGACCCGCAGGGGGTGAAGGTCACGCTGACGGCTGCGGAATTCGATCTGCTGCAGGTCTTCTGCGAGCACTCGCGCCGGGTGCTCAATCGCGACCAGCTTCTGGATCTGACGCGTGGCCGGGCGGCCGCGCCGTTCGACCGCAGCGTTGACACGCTGGTCAGCCGTATCCGCCGGAAGATCGAACCCGATCCAAAGAACCCCGCATTGCTGAAGACCGTTCGGCTGGGCGGCTACCTGTTCACGCCGGAGGTCGTTCGCGAATGAAATCTCCGATCTTCTCGAGGCGCGGCATGCCAATCCGCCTGCAGATCGTCGCCCTGTTGATTGGCATGCAGTTCCTGGCACACGCGGCCAATGTCCTCGTGGTCAGCATCGGCACGGACGGGTTCGGTTCTTCGCTGCCGACGCGCATGGCCGGAGAGGCGGTCGGCCCGCTGACTACGACCTTCGGTATTGCCGAACACAGCGATCCCGCGCGGACCTCCGAAATCCTGATGGCCGCCATCAACTCCGACCAGCGCCTGGCACTGGAGCCGGATTTCCAGAGGCTCGCAGAGGATCGCCTGAACTTCGCCGGTCGGCGTTTCCTGCGCGCACTTGCAGATACCCTTCCCGATCTGCCACCCGAGCGGTTCGGCGTCGCGGAAGCGATCATCTTCGACGCTTGGCCGTGGAGCATGGGCAACTACAAGATGGGCGTCGAAGTTGCAGATGGGGTGTGGCTGACGTTCACGCCCGCGCGCGACCTGTTCCTGCGCACCTTCCCGCTGATGGCCCTCTCCCTGGCGACCATGCTTCTGGCGCTGCCGCTCGCAGGGCTCTCGATCTGGGCCGGCGGCACGCTGGTGGCGCCGCTGAAGCGGCTCGCCGGCGCGGCCCGGCGCTTCAGCATCGACCTCAATGCTGAGCCGGCGACCGAAACAGGGCCGGCGGAAGTGCGGACGGTCGCGCGAACGTTCAATGCCATGCGGGATCGGATCAAGTCGCTGGTCGACGCACGGGCCTACACGCTCGCCGCGATCAGCCACGACCTGCGCACGCCGCTGACCCGGCTGCGCCTTCGGGTCGATGGGCTCTCCCCCGAAACAGACCGGGAGAAGCTACTGCAGGACATCGGCACGATGGAAACGATGATCGAGTCCGCGCTTGGCTACATCCGAAATCAGCAGGCGCCGCTGTCCCATCAGCCCTTCGATATCGCCGCTCTGGTGCAATCGGTCTGCGACGACAGTGTCGGCGCCGATCGGCATCTGGAGTATGACGGCCCTGACCGTCTGACGATGATCGGCGATCCAGGCCGAGTCGGCAGGGCCGTCGCGAACGTGATCGGAAATGCCGTCAAATACGCAACTGAGACGGAGGTGTTGTTGCGCGAAGATCCTTCCGTCGGGGCAATCCGCCTTGTCGTGGCCGACAACGGGCCGGGCGTCGCCGAGGAATACCGCGAGGCCATGTTCGAGCCCTTCCGGCGCGGCGACCATGCGCGGTCGGCCCAGGCGGCGACGGGGTTCGGGCTCGGTCTCTCGATCGCGCGGGATATCGTGGAACGTCACAGCGGGATGATCTATCTGGCCGACAACAGCCCCAAAGGGCTGCGCGTCGTGATGGTCCTGCCGAAGGATGCGGCCGGCACCGGGCCGATGGCAGCTGTCGGCTCGGCGGCCTGAGATCGCCGAGCCGACGCACCGTCACTCCCCGGCCATCAGGAAGCCGCCGGCCTGGATTTCGTACAGCTTCCGGTACTGCCCCGCCGGGTTGGCGATCAGGGCGTCGTGCGTACCGTCCTCCACCACCCGGCCTCCGTCGAACACCAGGATGCGGTCGACATCGCGGATGGTCGACAGGCGGTGGGCGATCACGATCGCCGTGCGCCCGCGCATCAGCTCCGCCAACGCATCCTGGATCAGCGCCTCGCTTTCGCTGTCGAGCGCGCTGGTCGCCTCGTCCAGGATCAGGACCGGCGCGTCCGCGACGATCGCCCGGGCGATGGCCACCCGCTGACGCTCACCGCCTGACAGCTTCACGCCGCGTTCGCCCACCAGCGTGTCGTAGCCGTCCGGCAGGCGGCGGATGAACTCGTCGGCATGGGCGCGCCGCGCCGCGTCGACGATCATCTGCCGATCCGCGCCCGGCCGGCCATAGGCGATGTTGTCGGCCAGCGAGCGGTGGAACAGCGCCGGTTCCTGCGGCACGAGCGCGATGGCCCGGCGCAGGCTGGCCTGCGTCACCGTCACGATATCCTGGCCGTCGATCAGGATCCGCCCCGATTGCAGGTCATAGAGCCGCTGCGCCAGCTTCACAAAGGTACTCTTGCCGCTGCCCGACGGCCCCACCAGGGCCACCTTCTGCCCGGCAGTGAGCGTGATCGAGAAGTCTTCGTACGTCGCCTTGCTCTGCCCGGAATACCGGAAGGTGACGCGATCGAAAGCAATCTCGCCACGCGATGCCTGCAGCGGCTTGGCGCCGGGCACGTCCTCCACCTCCACCGGCGCGCGGGCGAACAGCACGACATCCTCCAGCTCGCTGATCGATTGCTGGAGCATGCGGATGTGCTGGCCGACATCGCGGATATAGCCGCCGATGATGTAGTGGTTGATCAGGATGTAGACGACATCGCCGGCCGTCGCCTCACCGGTCGACCACAGCCACAAGGCCAGGGCCAGCACGGC
>JANQQD010000080.1 GCA_028285185.1 Anaerolineae bacterium
CCCTTTCGACGGACGATCCCGCCTTGTTTCGGGTTACCTTGAGGCAGGAATACGAGCACGCCAATGTGCTCTGCCCGCAGTTCCTCGATACCTGGGACAGAGTCGAGGAGACCTGGATCAGGGCCGCTGCAGATCAGGGCGCGGCCAGGCTTGCGCTCGCCGCCGCGAAGGGACTGCAGGCTTAGGCGGGATCCGTCGAGGCCTGGTTGCCCAGATTGGCGTATCTCTACCATGGATGACGCCAGCCCGAGGATGCGAGCCGGTTAACGCTATCTTGATAGCGCAGTCGTAGTGTTTCGGCACACGGACGATGCGGCTGAAAGTGATGAAGAGTGGCCGTCGCAGGGTATGAGGCCTTTGCCAGCGGTACGGCGGTGCCCCGCCGCTCCGGTACCCGACCCCAATGGCGCGGCCACTTGGCGTATGCCGCAGCGGCGCTGGCGATCTGGGCGCTGCTCCAGGCATTCTGGTCCGGGGTTCTCACCGAGACGCGGGATGGCGTTTCGGCGTTCGGTCCGGACGACTATATGCGCCTCGTCCAGGTCTCCGACCTCTTGGGCGGTGCTGCGTGGCACGACCTGACGCAGACGCGTCTGGATCCGCCGGACGGTGTCGCCACACACTGGACGCGCCTGCCGGACATGCCGATTGCGCTTGTCGCTTGGCTGCTTGAGCCGGAGATGGATCGGCGCGAGGCGCTGCTGATCGCTGCCGCCGTCGTGCCGGCGGGCCTTTTGCTGGCGCTGCTCCTTATCCTCGGCTGGACCGTGACGCCGGTGCTGACAGGATCAACCCGGCTCTTGGTGCTGCCCGCGCTTGTCTTTGCCGCGCCCGCTTTGATCCAGTTCCTGCCGGGGCGGGTGGACCATCATGCCTATCATCTGCTTGTTCTGGCGGTGCTGTTCGGGGCTGCGGTCAGGATTGCGGACAATGCCGGTGCCGTACGCGTGGCAGCTGTCGCCGGCATCGTTTCCGCTGTGGGCATGTGGGTGAGCCATGAGGTGGCGCCCTGGCTGATCGTCTTCTCCGCCGCGCTGGCGCTGGACTGGGTGTGGCGGCGCACGCCGCTGCGCGCGGCCCTGTGGTTCGCCGGCGCGCATTTCGGGACCGTCGTGCTGATCATGCCGGTCGCCCATCCCCTTGAGGCGTGGACAACCACAGCCTGTGACGGCTTCTCCGCAACGACCGTCGGGTTCGCCGGGGCGGTTGCCGCGTTCTGGGGCCTTCTTGCGGTGCTCGATCGCCTGACGGCCGGCCCGGCGATGCGTTTCATCTGGACCACGGTTTCCGGCGGCGCGGCCTGCGCCGGCTTTGTGGCGCTCTTCCCTGATTGCCTGCAGGGCCCTTATGGGCACCTGGACCCGGCGGTGGCCGCGACGTGGCTGGAGTCCGTGAAGGAAGCCCGGCCCTTCAGCGCCTTGCCAGCGGAGGAAGCTGGGCTGATGGCACGGTTCCTCGTCGTACCCCTGTTGGGGATGGCTTATGCCGCCGTCGCGCTGGTCCGCGGTCATGGGGCTTTGCGCCAGAAATACCTGGTGGTGTGCGTGTTCGTCGCCGCATCGCTGCTTGCCCTTGCCTATCAGATCCGGTTGTTCAGCGACGCCGCACTGTTGGGCGTGATACCCGCAGCCGCGGCCTGCGCGGCGGTCTGGCGCCAGGGCGGCCAACTGCGCCATGCCGTGGCGCGCGTGCTGGTGCGTGCCAGCCCCGTGCTTGCGCTGATCGCCGTCTTTGCGCTGAAGCCATCCGCGGCGCCGGAAGCCGCCTCGGCCGACGGGCTGACGTTGCCCTGCGAGGTGGCACAGGCCGCGCCTGCTCTGGAGGCTCTAACCGGTCCCGATGGGCGGGCGCTCTTGATCGCGGCTCCCATCGACCTGGGACCGGAGCTCTTGTTCCGCACATCCCATGGCGTGGTCGCCGCCCCCTATCACCGCGCGCCGGCGGGGCTGCTGACCATCGATCGCGTCTTCGGAGCCACGGATGTCCCCTCGACCCGCACGGTGTTGGAGGCACGCGGCGTCGACCTGGTCCTGGTCTGCCGCGACGGGCCAAACCGGCACCGTTATCGCGGCGAGGCGGAGGCGTCCTTCGTCGACCGGCTGGTTCAGGGCAACCCACCAAATTGGCTTGACCCGGTCGCCTTGCCTGAGGCGTCCGGCCTGCTGGCCTTTCGTCTCCGCGCGTCCGTGAGGGTCGAGGGCGAGCCCTAACCCGGCGGCTGGATTGGCAAGGGGCGCGGGCCGTCCGGCAGAATGGGCGTTCCCGCCGGATCGCGCTCCAGCGGCGGACGGCCAGGCACCGGCACCAGGCTGCGCGGGTCGACGGCACAGATCCGCCGGCCTTCGGTGTCCGTGCCTGCTTCAACCAGCCCTGGCTGACACTGGCATTGGCCGCTGGCCTCGTCCGGCTGGGTTCCGGTCCCGCAGGTCCACTCACAACCCTGCTGCGTCATCTGCCGATAGGGCGGCACGCACAGAACCGCCGGCACGGCCCTGACCTCGATGCAGCGGACCTCGCCGTCCGAAGTCGCGACCTGCAGTTGCCCGCTGGGGCAGGGCGAGGTTGGCCGCTGGTCCGCCGAACCGCTGCTGCCTGGAATGCCCATGCATACGACCCGTTCGAGCGTGGTGTTGTAGACGGGTTGCTGCCCCTCCGGGCAGGGATTGTCCTGACCGAGCGCCGACCCCGTGAGCGCCAGCACGGCGGCAAAACCGGTCAACCCCAATCGCAGCATCTGGAACATCGGGCCGCCCTCTCATCTGTGGAGATGCTTCGCCCCCGGATGTGCCCCCGACCTTAGACAAGAGTATGAACGACTTTGGGTGATTGTGCAGCAGAGGCGTGGCGAGCTTCGGACGGCAATGCAGTCTATTTGGTCTTCGCCACATGCACGCCGTCCCAATCGGGACCCGGCGGATGTGTGCTCAGGTCGTCCAGCCGTTCTTCGTAGAGCTGATAGAGGTGATCGAGGCCGCTGCCGAACACTGGCGGGGCCAGAGTGCGGCAGGCCGACAGACCGGCGCGCGCCGCCTCCCAGGCCTGGGCGCGGTAGTGGGCGATCAGATCATCATGGGCCGCGGCGAGCGCTACAAATTCCGCCTCTGCGGCGCGGGCGTCGTCGCCGAGCAGCGCGAAGATCCGGACCGGCTGGTCCTTGCCCTTCACGCGGATAAGGTCCAGCTCCAGCGCCGCGACGTCTTCGGCCCTGTTGCGGGTCGTCTCGCTGATCACGATGTCGACGCCGTAGCTCTTCGTCTGTCCCTCCAGGCGTGACGCTAGGTTCACCGTGTCGCCCAAGACCGAATAGTTGAAGCGCAGGTCGGATCCCATATTGCCGACGCAACAGTCGCCGGTGCCCAGCCCGACGCCGATCCTGAGCGGCAGATAGGGGCGCCCCTGGGCGCGCGCTTCCTCGGCCAGTCGGCCGTTCAGCGCATCCAGGCTGCCGATCATGGCGAGGCTGGCCCGGCATGCATTGCCGGCATGCTCCGCATCGTCCAGCGGCGCGTTCCAGAACGCCATGATGCAGTCGCCCATATACTTGTCGATGGTGCCGCGGTGGCTCATCACCAGCTCCGTCATCGGCGTGAGAAACCGATTGATCAGGCTGGTGAGCGCCTGGGGGTCTCCGAGCTTTTCGGAGATGCTGGTGAACCCGCGGATGTCGCAGAACATCACCGTCATGTCCCGCATCTCGCCGCCCAGCTCCAGCTTCTCCGGGGTGCGGGCGAGCTCCTCCACCAATTCCGGTGCCAGGTAGCGGGAAAAGGCGCCGCGCACCTGCGACCGCTCGGTCTCGGTCTGCAGATAGCCGATCAGGCTGTTCAGGCTGTAGAGCGCCAGCAGCATTGCCGTCGCCAAGATCGGCTCGATCAGCAGGTGATAGCGGTCGAACGCGATCCAGCTGCCGCCCAGGGCGATGGCGGTCAGGCCAAAGGCCGCAAAGCCGCCGGGCAGGGCGCCGAAGCGTGGCTGGACCAGGATCAGCAGCAGCCCGAGACCCAGCATGTAGGCGATCTCTGCCCCGGCGATCCAGTCGGGGCGCAGCAGGAACTCTCCGGTCAGGATCTGTTCGGCTACCTGGGCATGGATCTCGGCACCCGCCGTGACCGGCTGCAGTGGCGTCGCCCGCAAGTCATGCAAACCGGCGGCGGACGAGCCGATGAAGACGATGTGGTTGGCGATGGTCCATGGGTCGACCTCGCCGGTGAACAGCTGCCAGGCGGGTACGAACCGCTCCGGCACGGGGCCGGTGTCGTAGAGCCGGACCTGGCCATCCGCCGTCACCGGGACCTCGATACCGGCGACGGCGATCCGGGCGATGCCGGTCTCGCTGCCGAAGGCTTCCTCCCCGCTGGCCCCGGCCAGCTTGACGATATAGGTCGAGGCACCGAACGCGACACGGACGGCTTCGGCCGACAGCGACGGGAACAGGGCGGTTGGGCCGCCGTCGTCGTGGCGCGCCGCATCTAGGCTGAAGAATAGGGGCACTTGGCGGACGACGCCGTCCGTTCCCGGTACCACATTGAAGATCCCGTTGCCGACGGACGCGGCCTCTATCGGCGCGAGGTTCTGGACAGCGGAGCCGAACCGAGGCAGGTGCAGCACCGGTGTGCTTTCCGCCGTGGCCCCGCCATAGGCAAAGCCCCATTTGATCTCCGGCGTGCCTCCCTCTTGGCCTGAGATCGCGAAATTGCCAGCCACCACGGGCTTTCCGCCGATCACGTCCGCCAGCACTTCGTCATGATCGGCCAGCGCCTCGACCGTCGGTCTGATCTCCTCCACCGCAGGGTCGCTGATCCAGGCGGTGATGGCATTGGCGGGCGATGTCCGGTCCGGTTCGGAGAACACGGCATCGAACACGATCGCCCGCGCGCCGTAATAGTCGAGCAGCTCGACCAGCTGGGCCACATAGGTGCGTGGCCACGGCCATTGGCCCAGCCGGCGCAGGCTCTCGTCGTCGATGTCGATGATGCGGATGCCGGATGGGCGGGAGAGGTCTTCCAGGTCGACGACCGGCGGCGTGTAGGCCCGCGGCTGGAACTGCTGGTAGGTGTCGAAGATCAGGTCCTGCAGGCGCAGGAACGGCACCGGCGCCGCCGCCTTGAAGGCCACGGCGCCGAACAGGATCAGCAGGGCGACGGCATAGTGCAGCCATCTCGGAATTCGCATGGTGCCGACCCTGCCGCCCTTTCGCGTCGCCCGTCAGGCCGGGCAGCCACCATCACGGTCGGCGCCGGCCTGTGCAGTCTACGGGGTCGGCCGCACCAATCCCATGCCCTGAACGCCAACGGTACCGAAGGGCGGGCCGGACTGATCTCAGTCGGGGTCGTTGGAGCTGGAACCGCCACTGGGGGCTCCGGCGCCTGTGGAGTTGTCCGCATCATTGCCTTCCGAGCCCGCCCTCGGGAAATCGGACTCGTCGCTCCGGAACAGGGTCCCACGCGCCCAGCCGGGCAGGGGAGGGGCACCGGAGATCTGCGGCGTGGAATTGGCGGTCGGAACCATGGCCATCCTGCCGACGGGCACCTGTGTGACGGTGTCAACGCCCCGCGGTCGGATCCAGGCGTCACCGATCAGCACGATCAGCCGCGTCGCCCCCGTGATGGCCGCGACCAGCACGGTCACGTCCGTCCCGCGCAGTCCGATGACGGCTGTCGGCGTTTCGATGATGTAGGCATCACTCGGCATCTGTCCGCTGATGAAACGCATGCCACCGACGGAAATGCGGCTGACGACGTCGCCGTTGCCCGATGACGGATCGAACAGAAACTGGTCCAGCACCACCTCGCTCTGCGGCCCGACGGTGATGACCGTATCGTCGATCATGTCCAGTCGCGCAGCACCCCCGCTGTCGGTTGCGATCTGATCGAGGGTGAACACCGCGTCATCCTGGTCGAGGTCGACGCGCGCGCCCCCGGCTGGCGTGCGGAAAGACTGCGTTTGCACCTGCGACGTGGCGCCGATGGGCTGCGCATACGCAAATGCCGATGGCAAGATCGCACCGATGCACAAGGACAAGCCGATAACGGCCAGACGGTAACGCAACTGCTCGCCTCCTCTTTCTTACTCAAGGGCCGACCGCAGCCTTGCTGGCACGGCTCCGGCCAGTCGTCCGCGCGCCATGACGACGCCGGACAAGCAGGGGCCGCTTTGCGCGGCGTTCGCCCCAATACGATGATCGTGATCATGGGCATACGGAACGGCGGCACTAGGGCATCGCACGCCTTGTCGGCCCAAGTCCTGACGCTCTTTCGACAAATATGCGAACAATTCGACGAGGTCGAGAGGGTTCGTTAACCTTTTGCCTCTATGCTACCGACCGCCGCAGCGCCGCTATTCGGCCGTTGCCGCCGCCGGCCGCCGGGCCCGCGTCAAGAGCGCCAGCACCAAGGCCAGTGCTGGATAGATCGCCGACAGGCGGTAAAGCTGCTCGAAGCTCAGGATTTCTCTCAGCGCCCCCAGCGCAAAGGATCCGACGCCGACGCCGACCATCAGGGCGGCGATCATCAGCGACGACACCAGCGCGACATGGCTCGGGAAGCGCTGCGAGACCAGGGCGATGGTGAGCGGAAAAAAGGCTGAGCAGGCAAGCCCCGCAAACGCGAAAAGGCCCACGCCGGCCGTCGCCGTGTTTGCGAAAGGCAAGAGCTGAAACGCGACAATCATCAGCACCGGCAGGGCGAACCAGACGGGTGCCGCCGGCAGACGCACCAGCAGGGCCGAGACGGTAAGGCGCCCGGCCACCATGGCCCCCCAGAAGACGGACAGCGCCAGGCCTGCAATCCCCGGATCAAGCTGCTTTCCGTCGCGCAGATAGATGACCGCCCAGTTGGCGAACGTGCCTTCGGCAAAGGCATAGAGCACGGCGACGCCTATGAAGATCCAGAGAACCGGCGCCTTCAGCACGCCAGCCGGTTCGGCTTTGCCGCCATTGGGTGCGGTGTCGCGGGGCAGCGGGACCAGCGTGCCGGCAAGCGCCAGCAAGAGCGCGATGGCCAGCAAGAGCACCGGGAACCCGAGCCACTGGTCCGATGCGACCATGGCCCCCGCGATCAACGGGCCGGTGGCAAGGCCGAAGCCGAAGACGGTATGCACGGCCACGACGGCCGCGTCGCCCTTGGCCGGGAAAAGCAGCCGCGGATAGGCGTTCAGGGGCGCGCCGAACAGCCCGAAACCAAGGCCGAGGCCGGAGGTGCCGGCCAGAACCCAGGCAAAAGCGGCCTCCGGCCCGGCAAGGCCGCTTGCCAGCAGGGCGGCCTGAGACAGGCCGTTGGCGACCATCGCCAGCACCAACAGGCGCCGCAGGCCCAGCCGCCGGGCCAGCGCCCCGCCGATCACGGCACCGACGGCGGCCAGCGCCACTTGCGGCAGGAAGATTGTGCCGTACTGCGCATCGGTCAGCCCCAGCGTCGCCTTCAGAACGTCGCTGAGCGCGGGGAAGCTGACCAGCGTCAGGCCCTGCAGAAACCCGGCAGCATAGACCAGGGCCGCGGCGGGCAGGCGGCGCGTCGGTTGTTCCATCGCCCGGGTACCTTTCGGGGCTTAGCGATACGGTGACGATACGGCAGCGCCCTCAGACCTGCATCGTCTTGCGGCTGCGGCAGTTTGGCCGGCCCCGCAGGGCGTCAGAGGCGTCGCTGCTTTCGACGCACGCGCCGCCGGGCCCGTTACAAGGGCGCGCGCCCGGCGCGGTTTCCCGTCAATGGGCCCTGGCGCGGTGCAGGAACTGGCGGTTCACCGGGCTGTGCGGCTTCAGCGCCAGCCGCTCGTTGGCGAGCGCCTCTGCCATATCGGAGAGGCCGCCACGCAGCGTCGCTTCAGTCAGTGTCCAGTCGATCACGTCACGCTGGGCGTGGCTGCCGCCGAAGCGATTGGCGATGTGGCGCGCTGGGTGCAGCCGCATGGCGCAGGCGGCATAGTCGCCCCGCCAAAAGGCCGCGAACCCGTCGACCAAGGGCAGGCCGGCCGTGCGTGCCCAGTGGGCGATATCGGTGCTGCCCGCCGCGGTTTCCATCAGCGCCCCGCGGATGCGCTCCACCTCGCCGTCGCGTCCGGCACCGAGATAGGCCATCACCGCATGCCAGTCGTTGAACGGGTACGACTTGCCGTCGGCATGCTGGTCCCAGGTCTCGGACAGTTCCGTCCAGCGCTCGCCGACTCCGTGGCCAGCCAGGTGCAGGCGCCAGAGCAGGGCCGAGGCGTCGACCAGGTCCAGCACCACGGCGCTCTTCTCGCTGCGGATCGGGCCGTCATAGAGCGCCAGCACCTGGTCCGCCTCGCCCAGGTCCAGATGATAGAGCGCACGGTGCCACCAGTTGTGCACCTTGAAGAAGTTGTCGTCGCCCGACCAGTGCGGCTCGCGTGCGATCATCCAGCCGATGCCGTCCTGCGCGCGGCCTTGCATCTCCATCACATGGGCGACGGCGTGATGGGCCCAGCAGTCCAGCGGCTGGAGGTCGATGGCCTGGCGCCCGGCATCCTCGGCGCGCGCGTAGTCGCCCATCTCCTCCAGCCCGAAGGCCTGCATGCCCAGCACGATGGGGTAGCCCGGTATGTCGGCCGACCATTTCGGCAGGGCGCGGGCGATGCGGTCACGCAGGTCGCGCGCATTGGCGCGGTAGAAGTCCATCAGATGCCCGCATTGCAGGGCCAGGATGTCATGCGGAAAGCCGATATTGTGCAGGTCCAGCATGGTGGCCGCAGCATCCCAGTTGCCGGCCAACAGGTGGTCCAGCGCCGCGATATGCGACGCTTCCCGCTCGTCGGCCTGCAGCGTGCGCGCATGGTCGACGATCGACCTGGCTTCGGCCGTCGCTTCCGGCTCCGTCGCCAACGCCATCAGATGCGCCTTGGCGAGATACGCCATGGTGAAGTCGGGTGCGGCGGCAATCGCCTGGTCCAGCGCCTCCAGCGGGTCGCCGCGATAGATGTTGAACCGCTCGATGCCCAGGTCGTAGGGCCGCACGGCTTCAGGCGTGGCGCCGGAGACGGGGTTTCCTTGACGATCGGCGACCATTTCTGCTGGCTCCCCTTGCTGTCGAACTGCGCCGGGCGAGCCGGCTCGTCGACAATGCCGTGGGGGACTCTAACAGACGATGCCTTCGGCGCCAGCGAACAGATGGCACGCCGAGTCATGATCAGGGAGCGGTGGGCACGTCTGCACGTGCCCACCCATCGAGGCTTGCTTTGAACGGTCGCCGGTGTCCGGTCCGGTCAGAGCATGCCGAGCTTGTCCTTGAGTACCATGTAGCCGCCCGGTTCCCGCAGGAAGGCCTTCACCTTTTCGGTGGGCACGAAACCGGTTGAGATGGTGTGGTTCATCAGTTCCTGCGCCATGCGGCAGGCCGGGCCGTAGCCGCCGCCGTGGATTCGGCCGATCGCCAGCTCTTGATAGGCGCGCCAGTGGACCTCGCAGGCGACCCGGTTGACGATCTCTTTCAACAGTACTGACGTGGCTGCCGCACCGAGGGAAACGGTGATCGAGACGGCGTTGGAGGCAAACGTGTTCGGGATGGCGGCGGCCGCGATCTTGCCGCCGCGAATCGTGGCCTTGGCGGTCTTCACCTTGATCATGTCGACCACGAGCCCCTGCAGATACTTGCTCTGCCGCACGGTCTGGGCGAGCACGCCGAGACGCGTCAGATGGGCGAGCGTCGACGCCTCCGAGGCGCCATGCTTGGCCAGGCCAAACGCGTCGATCCCTCCCATTCCGAAGCCCGCTATGTCCAGACCTGTCTGGAGTCCCGTACCGGTGAAGCTGTAGATGGCGCCGCCGATCTTCTTGGCCCGTCGGACCCGCTGATAGTGCTCCACGTTCGGCGACGGTCCGTCACCCAGCCCATGCAGCAGCAAGTGCGGGTTGGGGATCACCGTGTCCCTCTTGGCGGCATCCATGATCTCTTTCATGGTCATGCCGGCTTCGAGCAAGAGCGTGACGGGGAAGCCCGTGGCTTTTTCCAGCGCGGTGGCAGCCTCGCTGAGGCCGATTGCTGCGATTTCGGGGGCCAGTTCCTGACCGAGTTCGACAGCCTTGGTCTTGTGCCGAGAGATGAATGACATGGTTCGGTCTCCTGTTCGTATCGAATGCTGCGGCATTGTCCGGACGGATCGCCACCGGACTTGCGGATCTGTTCAACACGCCTCGCGGCAACTGCGGACCGCGAACCGGGAAATTTCTAGAGCCATCATCGGCTCATGTTTCCGATAAGAAAAAATATACTTGATCTGACGAATTTGTTCGAATCAACACACATTCACGAAACAGCGAGCCGAGACAGCCCTTTGTTGGCTTCGATTATTGCGGCGTTGTCGGCTCTCGTGAGCTGATGCTCAGGGCGCGGTAGCAGGTTCGTGATCAGGATTACCCGCGAGCAGTAAGAATCGATCCGTCATGGGCAGTGGCGCGCAGCTTTGTTGGCCCGTCCACCCAAGCAGCAGACGGGTCAACATCCGGCAGGTACGATCAGGCAGAGAGTTGGAGGATTGTCCGCGAGGGACCGGCGGCCGCCATCTGGTCGGCGACTACGGCGCCGTGACCCACAGGATCGTCGCGTCTTCTTCGCTCACGGAGATGACGGCGTGGCCCATGCCGCTATCGTAATAGACGGAATCGCCGACATCGAGCACCACGGGCTCATAGAACTCCGTGTAGAGCTCGACCGCACCATCGAGCACCAGCAGGAACTCCTCGCCGTCGTGGCGCACCCAGTCGGGAAAATCGGCGAAACTGCGGGCATGCACGCGGGTCTTGAAGGGGATCATCTTCTTGCGGGACAGCTCCGTCGACAACAGCTCATGCTCGTATGTCGCCGTCGGGTAGGGCTGCCCAGCATCCTTGCGTGTCAGCGTGCGGCGGCCGGACGAGCGCGGCTGAGTGGACGGGGTGAACAGCTGCGGCACGTCGATGGAAAGACCGGCGGCCAGCTTCTGCACCGCTTCGAAGGTCGGGGACATCTGGTCGTTCTCGATCTTGGAGATCGTCGACTTGGCTAGGCCGGTCCTGCGGCTGACCTCGTCCAGCGTCCATTTCCGCTCGCGCCGGATATCGCGAATCCGCTGCCCGAGCTGGAGCGGCTGCAGCGCAGGCGACGACAGGCCTTGCGCGGCCATCAAGGCGGGCGGCGTTGATGGTTTTTCGTGTTTCACGCCGTTCCCTCCCAATGCGGGTTCGCGGGCCATGTTCCGCTGCGTATCTGGTGTTTCCTTTACGAAAAAGACGATATGGCGGAAAGGCCAGCAATTTCAAGCGCCGGCTCTGCTGCGGCCCGCCGCCCGTAAGAGCCATCTCTTGCCCCTGAGCGCACAGGCCCGCGGCATCGGCCGATGGCCGAAAGATCGCTCGCGTTGCGGTCGCCAAGGGTTCGGTACCAGTGGCAGTTGTCCGACCTGCCTTGGCCCAGGCGGTTCCGCCGGCGCTGTGGTTTGCCTGGCCGCCAAGCTCGGTTGACGGTCATATGACAGGCACGCCCTCGATTCCCCGAGGCAGATCGTGTATCTTTAGTCGTATCTCTGGTCGTCGCCATCAAGGATTCCGCCGATGACCGCCCGATCATCCGTCCCTTCCCGTTTGCGTTCCGATGCGCTGGCGCGCGGCGTTGGTCTGCTGGCGATCGCATCGCTGACACTGGCTGTCTCCGTGAACGCCGCGGCGCAGGAGGAGTTTGAAGAGCTGGTACCGATCACGCCGATGATCGGCCTGTGGCAGCATGAAGACGGCGACACGCTGGAGATCGCTGAAGACCGGCTGTGGCGCACCGTAGGCGACGACCGGGCCGAGTTCTCGGAAACCGCATGCCCGCTCAGCTTCGAATATCTGGGCTACAGCCGATCCGGCGCCGACATCGCCTTTCCCCACGAAGCCAATCAGACGGTCGTCGCTGATGGCGGATCCGTGGCGGCGCGTCTGCGCGAGTTGCTGCCCGAGGGCCCGTATCTCACGCTCATATCGGCCTGCTGTTGCGTGGGTGACGTCAACCGCGGGGTCGAACTGATCCAGGCCGACGAATCCACGCTGGTCGGCGTGTTCTGGCAAGAGGGTGCCTATGAGCTGCAGACCTTCACGCGCGACGTGGCGGCAGTACCGTCCGATCGCTCGCAGCAGCTGTTGGGAGGACGGGGCACCGAGCTGTCCGGCCTGATCGGAATGTGGTGGCGCTGCAGCGATATCGGGGTTGAGATCGCGGCCGATCGCGTCTGGCATGTGCAGGGCGATCGGCGGCAGGAAATCTCGCCGGAAGTCTGCTTCGGCGAATGGCGTGGCCGCGAGGCGGAGCATACCTTCCGCGCCCGCATGTCCGACGCCATCCTGGCCCGCTGGGTCGGGTCGGTGGACCCGACGGGCCAGCCCATCGATGCGGATCTGCATGCCGCCATCTTTGCCGGGACTTATCAGACCTTGGAAAGGCGCTGCGATGCCGAACCGTCGGGCGGCGCCTGGTATGTACTCGGTGAAGACGGGACGTTGATGGAGATCGCGTGGGCGGAGGGCCGCACCCGGCTGACACTGCTCACGCGAGACCGCCCGTCGCCGTCGAACGAGTGCCTCTACGACCATGAGCGCCGCGAGCTGCAGAGTGGGTTGGGCAGCCTCGGCTTCTATTCCGGCGCCATCGACGGAGACCTGGGGCCCGAGAGCAAGACAGCGATCGCGGCCTTTCAGCAGTCGATCGGTGAAGAGCCGACCGGAGTGGTCACCGCCGAACAGCTGCGCGCGCTGATCGTAAGGCCCTGATCGGATCGGCCGGCTGCCCGCATTGGGCCGCATGCAGCATTTGGCTGCAGTTTTCAGGCGACTCCCCGCTTGCGCTTAACACCCTTGCGACGCCACCCTGTTGCCCTACGGCATCTGGCATCCGTCGAGAGGTCGGCGCTTGGCTCAGCAGTCCCCATCAGCGGTCGGCCACGCGACCGACCCGGCAGGGCCGGGGTTCAGCTGGGCGGCAGCCGCCGGCGGCCTGCGCGACGTCTTCGGCCGGCGCGCCTGGGTCAAGCTCTTCTCGTGGCGGGCGGTGCTGGTGGCGGTCGCCATCGTCTTCCTGCCGATCGGCGGCTCGCTCTACCTCTCCTACGAAGCCGGGCTTGAACAGACGCAACAGCGGGCCGCCAATCTTGCCGAACGCATCGCCGTGCGTGCCCGCACCATCCTGCTCAATGCCGAGGCGGCGATTGCCGACACGGCCTTCGACGCCTTGCAAGGGTGCTCGGAGGCGCTGATCGAGGAATTCCGGGCGTCGACGGCCCTGAACTTTGCGATCCGCAGCATGGGCTACTCCACATCCGGATTTGTCGTTCCATGCACGGCCTGGGGTGTGCTGGAGCCACCCCATCGCGTGCCTGAACGTCCGGTCTTCCTGCAGACGCCCGGTGGCCTGGTGCAGTTCATTGTGCCGACCGAGGCGTTTCCCACGCCCGGCTACTCCATCGTGATGGCGCACCAGCTGCGTGACGGCAACTGGCTCTATGTGCTGATTGAGCCCGAGGTCTTCATCGATCCCGCCGATTTTAATGTCTTCTTTGCCGATGTGCGGATCGACCTGTCCGTTGCCGGGCAATGGCTTGCGGGCTGGGGCAACCGGCAGATCGGGAACGATGACGTGCTGGGGGCCGATGCGTCGCTCGGGGTGTTCAACGGGGCCGTCCACGTCGCCGTTCCGCGGGCCGTTGCCGTCGGCGACTGGCGGCGAGAGGTGCTGGCGAGCGTTGCCGTCGGGCTTGCCGTCTCCGCAGCGCTGATCGTGCTGCTTGTCGTCACGCTGCGCCGCCGCGTGCGGCAGCTTCAGCGTGCTGCCCTGGCGCGGGAGATCGAGGCGGCATCCCAGGTGCAGCGCTCTCTCTTGCCACCGCCACCGCCGCCCGGTTTCCCGATCGACGCGGTCAATCGGCCACTGGGCTTCGTGTCGGGCGATTTCTATGACTTCTACCGCCGCGAGGACGGGCTGATCGCCTTCACACTGGGTGATGTGGCCGGCAAGGGGCTGGACGCAGCGCTGTTGATGTCGAAGACGGTGGCCCTGTTCCGCCATCTCGGCAAGGCGGAGCGAGATCCCGGTACCGTGCTGGCGACCATGAACGACGAGCTGTGCGAGACCGCGAGCCAGGGCCGGTTCGTCACCTGCGTGGTCGGACTGTTCGACGAGAGAAGGGGCATTGTGCGCTTCGCCAATGCCGGGCATGTGCCACCGCTGCTGCTGGTCCCCGACATTGTGCCGCTCAGCTTCGAGGCCGAGCGGCCGCCGCTGGGCATCCTGCCGGGCCTCGATTTCCCGAGCGAAGAGGTGATGTTGGATGGCGGTGCCTTCTACGTCATCACCGACGGCCTGCTGGAATGCCGCGACGGAGACTCACGGGAAATCGGCATGGAGGGTGTGTCGGAGGTTTTGGGCCGGTTCTGCGCCGCCCACGCCTGCGGACAGCCGGACAATGTGGTGGCGGAGGTCGAACGGCGCGGCTGGATAACCCGCGATGATCTGACCGTGCTGGTGATTTCGCAGGCGACCGCCTAGATCTTCGGACGGCGGGGGCCGATCATCGGAGTCCGATTTCGGCGAGACCCCGATTGGCCTCGCACGTATCTTCGGGCCATGACGACTGACACGCCAGACCGGCTCTACGAAGCGATGATAGCGCGCGATCCGCGCTTCGACGGGCGATTCTTCGTCGGCGTGCGGACGACCGGCGTCTACTGCCGCTCGATCTGTCCGGCACCGACGCCCAAGCGCCCGAACTGCCGCTTCTTCGCCAGCGCTGCGGCCGCGCAGCACGCGGGCTTCCGCCCCTGCAAGCGTTGCCGGCCCGAGACGGCACCCAATTCGCCGGCCTGGACCGGCACGGAGGCCACGGTGCGGCGGGCGCTGACGCTGATCACGGACGGCGCGCTGGACGGGGGCTCAGTCGAGGCGCTGGCGGCACGGCTGGGGGTCGGCGAGCGCCATTTGCGCCGGCTGTTCGAGGCCCATCTCGGCGCGTCGCCAATCGCCGTGGCGCAGACGCAGCGGTTGCACTTGGCGAAGCAGCTTCTCGAACGCACCGGCCTTCCCATGGCCGAGGTCGCCCTTTCGGCAGGCTTCGGCAGCGTGCGGCGGTTCAATGCTGCCTTCAGGTCGGTCTTCAACCGGCCGCCGAGCGCGCTGAGGGCAGGCGTGGGCGCGAAGGAAGGCGCGGCCGCCCCGATCGAACTCAGGCTTTGCTACCGTCCCCCCTATGACTGGCCGGCTCTGTTGGGCTTCCTGCGGTCGCGCGCGATTCCCGGCCTGGAGCGCTGCGACCACGGTTATGCGCGCACGATTGCGTTCGACGGGGCGGTCGGCCTACTTGCCGTTTCGCCGGAGCCTCGGGACGCGCTGACCGTGCGCCTGCATCTGGAATCGCCGGCTTCATTGCTGCCGGCGGTGGGCAGGGCCCGCGCGATGTTCGACCTGGATGCCGATATGGCGGGCATTGAGGCGCATTTGGCCGCCGATCCCCGTCTGGCGCCGCAGATTCGCCGTGCGCCGGGACTGCGGGTGCCTGGCGCATGGGAGCCGTTCGAGCTGGTGGTCCGCGCCATCCTGGGCCAGCAGATCACGGTTGCCGGTGCCCGCACCATGTTGGGCCGTCTGGTCGCGGCCCATGGCGAACGGCTGCCGGCCGGCCCGGATGGCGCAGACCGCTGGTTGTTCCCCGGCCCCTCCCGTCTGGCAGAGGCCGACCTGACCACGATCGGCCTCACCCGTGCGCGCGCCCAGACGGTGCGTGGTCTCGCACAGGCCGTGGCAAGCGGCGCGCTGCAGCTCGACGCCGCCGACGATCCCGATGACGCCATGGAACGGCTGAAGGGCCTGCCGGGCATCGGAAACTGGACGGTCGGCTATGTCGCCATGCGCGCGCTGCGCCACCCCGACGCGTTCCCGACGGGCGATGTCGCCCTGGTGAAGGCGGCGAAGGCGCTGGGAATCGCCGACACTCCGGCGGCGCTGGACAAGGCGGCGGAGGCCTGGCGGCCTTGGCGCGCCTATGCCGCCATCCATCTCTGGCACAGCCTGAGCGCGATTGGATCGGACCATGCTGCACGAACCCCAGAGCCTGTCTCTTGACACCGTTGAGTCGCCGATCGGCGACCTTCTGCTGGCCATGGACAGCGAGGCCGTGTGCCTGCTGGCCTTCGCCGACGAAGGCGATTGGGCGGATCGGTACCTGCAGCGCCATTGGCCCACGCATCGGCGAGCCCGCCAGCCGGTACCGGCCCACATCCGCGACGCCCTCAATGCCTATTTCATGCGCGATCTCAGTGCCCTGGACCGGATCCCCGTGCGGGCCCGCGGCACGGCGTTCCAGCAGCACGTATGGGACGAACTGCGTCGGATCCCACCGGGGCGCACCGCCAGCTATGGAGAAGTCGCGGAGCGTATCGGCCATCCCAAGGCCGTTCGGGCAGCCGGGTTGGCGAACGCGCGCAATCCGGTCTCCGTCATCGTGCCCTGCCACCGCGTGATCGGCGCCAATGGTGCGCTCACCGGCTATGGCGGCGGACTGCGCCGCAAGGCCTGGCTGTTGCAGCATGAAGGCGTGCCCTTGAAGACCGCGATGGACTAAAGCGCAACTACGGGCGACTGTCGCGCGTCGCAGCCCCCAGGTCCGGTCCAACGGCGCTCAAACCCTCAGCCGGTTTCACCCATTGCATCCCGGTAATTCCGGTCGTGGATCTGGACGCGACCCTTGCGTACTACCAGACGACGCTGGAGATCCTGCCGCAGTGGCGGGACAAAGACGATTTCGCGGCGGTCTGGGCGGGCGACGTCGTGATGTTCCTGCGTGCCGCGCCCGCCGGCTTCACGCCCATGGAAATCGTGCTGAACCTCGACGATGTCGACGCGCTCTATGCCCGCTATCAGGCGGCCGGTGCCGACATCGCGGAGACTCTGGAAACCCGGCCTTGGGGCATGCGTGAATTCGCCGTTCGCGAGCTCAACGGCCATGTGTTCCGGATCGGGTCGCTCGACGAATCTCGAGCCGACTACAGCGGGTTCGAGTCGTTCCCGTCGGAAGAACTGTAGCCGTTGCAGGGCGAACGGCCTCCGCTCGTGCCTGGCGGAGAGGTTCCGGCCATGCGCGGCGCCCGCACGGGTTGACCGGATGGGCGTCCAGTGCTCCAACGCTCCGGCGATGGCGAAGAAGCAAGGTTTGAAGCTCGACGAGGCGACGTGGCATCTGGCGCGCCGCCTCTGGCTGGATTGGGTTCAACCGCATTGGCGGCGCCTAGCGGTTGCCATGCTGCTGATGCTGGTGGTGGCGGGCGCCACTGCGGCCTATCCACTGTTGATCGAATGGGCGTTTGCGCTGTTCGAAGCGGGCGACATGCGCATCGTCACCATGCTGTTGCCGCTGGTGGTGCTGGCGACGGCGGTGAAGGGTGGCGCGCTCTATCTGCAGACCGTGATGATCGGGGCCGTTGTGTTCCGCGTGATCGCCAATCTGCAGAAGGCCATGTTCGGCCATCTGCTGGCGGCGGACCTGGCGCGGCTGATCCGCGACCCCACGGGCACGCTGATCTCGCGTTTTGTCAACGACGTCAACGTGATGCGCGACGGCATGCAGCGCGCGGCCACCAATCTGGTGCGCGATACCGTGACCGTGATCGCGCTGGTCTGCGTCATGATCTACATGGACTGGGTGCTGACGCTGATCGTCATGGTCGTCTATCCGTTGGCGGCCATACCGATCATCGAGATCGGGCGGCGCCTGCGCCGCGTCTCGACCGGCACGCAAGAGCATATCGGCGAGATGACGGCCTTCCTGGGCGAGAGCCTGGCCGGTGCCCGCATGGTCAAGACCTATGGGCTTGAGGGCTATCAGGAACGCCGCGCCGGCGACACCTTCGAAGGCCTCTATCGTTTCATCATGCGCGCGGTGCGCGGGCGCTCGGCCATCGACCCGATGCTTGAGGTGCTGGGCGGCATCGCCGTCGGCGGCGTGATCGCATTTGCCGGCTACCGCACTGCGATGGGCGAAGGCAGCGTGGGCGAGTTCACCGGCTTCATCACGGCGCTCTTGCTGCTGGCCCAGCCGGTGCGCGCATTGGGCACGCTGAACACGGTCGTGCAGGAAGGCCTGGCCGCGGTGCAGCGCGTCTTCACCCTCTTGGACGAACAGCCGCAGATCGTAGAGCGGCCGGATGCCAAGCCGCTGCAGGTCACGGACGGTCATGTGACGCTGGCGGAAGTGGAATTCGGCTATGGCACGGATGCGAGCGCCCTGGACCATGTGACCCTGGACGTGGCAGCGGGCAGCACGACGGCCCTGGTGGGCCCCAGTGGTGCTGGCAAATCCACGGTCCTGAACCTGATCCCGCGCCTGTTCGACACGCGCTCGGGCGCCGTGCAGGTCGACGGGCAGGATGTGCGCGACGTGACCTTCGCCAGCCTGCGCAGCGCCATGGCGCTGGTCAGCCAGGACGTGGTGCTGTTCAACGTCTCGGTACGCCAGAACATCGCGTTCGGCCGCCCCGACGCAACGGAGGCTGAGATCGTGGAGGCTGCCAAGGCCGCCGCCGCCCACGACTTCATCGCTGAGCTGCCGGAGGGGTACGACACAGTGGTCGGCGACCGTGGCGTGAAGCTCAGCGGCGGCGAACGCCAGCGCGTGGCCTTGGCCCGCGCCATGCTGCGCGACGCGCGCATCCTTCTGCTGGACGAGGCGACGAGCGCGCTTGATGCGGAATCGGAACGCCGCGTCCAAGAAGCCCTTGAACGCCTGAAGGCCGGCCGCACGACCCTGGTGATCGCCCACCGCCTGTCCACGGTCCGCAACGCCGACAGAATTTATGTGCTGGACCAGGGCCGCGTGGCAGAACAAGGCACCCACGACACCCTGATCGCCCAAGACGGCCTCTACGCCAAGCTCTGCCGCATGCAGTTCTTCGCTGATGCCGGGCCGGAAGGGACGGATGGCGGGGCGCTGCCGGACGAGGCGGCGTAGACGGTGGCCAGAAGAATGTGTCGGATTCCATAGAGCCGATGGCGCCGGCCAGCGCGATGCTTGAGCTGCGACAGAAGCCGTAAAACGAAACAAGGGGCGCAGCAACACCATTGCCAAGTTGTTGCTGGATTGCTCGACGGACTGCCTCTGTCGTTGTGGCGCAGCCGTGAAGAAGCTGTCCCATAGCGCATCCTTCCACTCTCCAGACAGGAATGCACCATCAAAGTCCGGGATCAAACACCAGACCCCGGTCGGCACGGCCAAGCTTAACGGCGTCAACCCGCAGGCCTGGCGCACCGACACGCTCGGCCGCATCGCCGACCACAAGATCACCCGCATCGACGAGCTTCTCCCGTGGCGCTACGCCGCCCCGGCAACGTAACCGCCAAACACACCGCTCGACCAGGTCGACTTCACCGGTCGCTCACTCGTCGATGCGGATTCGCTCGTGTTCGCTGATGTCCGGATCCGGCTGACGACGCTGCCATGCGATCTACATACGATCGGCGCTTCCGGTTCGGTATTGTCAGCAATTGTCAAGCAAGATGGACATTTGATACTGTCGCGCTGTCTTGACATCTGCAGCGCTCTCGCTGAGAATACTAACCTCCCTCGCGGACCTTTCCGCGACGGGGACGGCCCGGCTGAAGTCGCGGGTCCCACTTACCTCGGGCGCAACTCAGGAGAGAGCATATGGCAACAGATTTGGACGATCCGGATCGCGTGTGGCCGACCGGTCTAACCATCAAGGAGTCGGAAGAACTGCATAAGCACATCATCGACGGTGCGCGTGTGTTCTTCGCGATCGCCCTCTTCGCGCACTTTCTCGCATTCGCCTTCTCACCTTGGGGCGGATAAGGAGGTAAGTCATGAATCAAGGCAGAATCTGGTGCGTCGTTAATCCGACCGTGGGGTTGCCGCTGTTCCTGGGTGGCGTGGCTGTGATCTCACTGATCGTGCACTTCGCCGTCCTGGACAACACGACCTGGATGGGCGCCTTCTTCAACGGCTCGGCGGAGTCGGCGGCTGTCGAGGCTGTGGCGGAGTAGACTGAACACTTAATTGGGGAGCGGCACCAAGCGAGCCCTCCCCCATTTCCTCCGTGGCCGATCGGCGGCCACGGATCAAGGCGGGAGCGTTGGCATGACCCTGATCGTTCGGGCGTACTCAACCGAGAAGAAAGCGCGCGACGCCGCCAAGAAGCTCAAGGCAGAGGGATTCGGCGAAGACTCGATCTGTGTCCTTGCGCCGAAGGCTGAGGAGGATACCGCTGCCGACGTTGCGGATGCGGTCCGTGGCGGACATCTGCCGCGATCCTACGCTGAAGCCGTCACGAAGGATCTGAAGGACGGCCGCTGCGTCGCAAGCGTCAACGCGGTGTTCGGCCATGGCCAGGATGCGTCCCTGATCATGGAGAGCTTTGGCCCGGTGGAGACCTATAAGGCGCTGCTGGCGACCGACGATAAACGCTTCACATCAGACGGCTGGGCAGGCCTTCCCCTGATCTTGCAAGGTCGGAGGTTCTTCCTGTTTTCGGGCGAACTTGCGCCCTCGACCTCGCGAACCAAGCTGTCGGACAATGCCGCGCCGCTTTCGTCCCGGCTTGGCATCAAACTGCT
>JANQQD010000081.1 GCA_028285185.1 Anaerolineae bacterium
GCAGGCAGCGCAGGCGGTGATATCGCAGGCAGCGCAGCCGGTGATATCGCGGGCAGCGCAGGCGGTGATATCGCGGGCAGCGCCGCCGGGGACATCGCAGGCAGCGCTTGGGTAGCCCTTCTCTCCGGATCGGCTCGACCGTTGTAGTGGGGTTCCGAGCAGAGTAACGCGGCGGATCGCCCGATGGACCACAATCCGAACGTGGCGCCGGGTCCGGCGGAATGCAGGCCGGGGCTCCAGGCGGAACTGCGATCTTCGCTCTCGAAGTTCGCCGGAGAGACTCCTCGACAAAAGGTCTTTTGGGACGGTGCGCACCGTGTAGCCGATCCAGAAGAGACCTTTGATCGGATCCGGCCTCATCTTGGCCAGATGGGCATCACCCGTCTGGCCGAAGTCACGGGGTTGGATAGGATCGGCATTCCTGTCGTTCAGGCAGTGATGCCAATGAGTCGATGCCTCTCCGTGAAGCAGGGTAAGGGAAGAACGCGAATGGCCGCGGTCGTGTCGGCCGCCATGGAAGCCATTGAGTCGCGACATGCCGAGGCAATCAGGCTCCCGACCATCACGACCAGCCGGATTGCCCTGCTTGCGCAGGCTGACGTAACGGACTTGCACGAGCTGAGCATCGCGCCGACCAACGGTGATCCCGATAGCCTGAATCTGACCTGGGTACGCGGCCAGAACCTCATCAGCGGCGACGAAGTTTGGGCACCGCTGGATTGCGTTCATATGGACTTCACACGGGATCTGGAAACGACTTTCCTGCTTTCGGGCAGCAATGGGCTCGCGTCAGGCAATACAACGGCGGAAGCTCTGCTGTCGGCCCTCTATGAAGTCATAGAACGCGATTGCATGGCGGATTTCCATGCACTCCGCCAATCCGAACAGCGACGTCGGCGTGTTTGGGAGCCTGCTTTGCTGGAAAGTCGCTCCGCCGACATCGTCGAGCGTATCAATGAGGCCGGCGCACATACGCAAGTCTGGGACATGACCAACGACTTTGGCGTCTATGCGTTTGCCGCAAGTATTTTCGAAGTCGGGAACGCGACCCTTGTCCAGCATCCCGCTCCCGTATTGCGTCCACAACTCGGGTACGGTTGCCATCTTGATCCGGAGATCGCGCTGTCTAGGGCTCTCACGGAGGCCATCCAAAGCCGCCTGACGAGAATTGCAGGCGCCCGCGATGATCTCCATCCAGAAGACTACAAGAGCGCCTCCAACAATAATCTACTAAGAATCTTCGAGGATATCTTTTCACAGGATGAACCGGGGTGCGCGCCGGCTCGCCTACCCGACCGCTCTGGCAAGAATTGCGAGGAGGACATCTTGACCTTGCTCGATCGATTCTCTGCAATGGGAATACGGCAAGTGGCCGGCTTCGACCTGTCCGATCCCGTACTCGGAATTCCGGTAGTGCGCGTCGTTGCTGTCGGTCTTGGACACCTTCTGCCAGGCGAGAACTCGATACGCGGCTCACGACGACAAGAGCGCCGAACATGTCAGTAGATGATCATGGAACTGTCGTATTCGCGGGACCTAGCATACGTGTGAGCGATAAGCTCAGATTCCAGAATTTCCAGTTTCTCCCGCCCATTGCAGAGGGAGATATATTTCGGGTTTCAAGATCATTTCCAGGCACCATCGCAATCATTGATGGGTATTTCGGCGATCGAATGTCGGTATCTCACAAGGAAATACTCTGGGCCTTGTCTGAGGGCATTGTAGTATATGGCGCAGCATCAATGGGCGCATTGCGCGCTGCCGAGCTGGACGTTTACGGAATGATCGGTGTCGGTGAAGTCTACCACGCGTATCGCACCGGCAGTCTTGTCGATGACGAAGCTGTCGCGGTGCTGCACGGGCCACAGGAGGCCGGTTACCCAGTGCTCACAGTTCCTACGGTCGACGTGGATGCGACGCTGGATCATCTCGTGGCGAGCGGGCGCCTTCGGCACGATCATGCTGACCTGCTTTCGGAAAGGTCGCGCCGGATCTTTTTCGCCGCACGAACATGGGAGACGATCGCGGCCGACGCGGGGTCCACTTCGCATGAACAGGACGATCTCGCTGCCCTGCTGACGGCCTCGCACGTTGAGAGGAAGCGCCTCGACGCTCTCGAGTTGTTGACCGAGTTGGCCGCAGCGCCGTCGCCTCGATGCGGTACCGTGAGCAGGCTTCCGCCTCCGAAGACCATCTACGTGAGACGTGCGATGAACAGGTCAACGCATCCCGCGCCGTGACGTTGGGCACCGTAGGCCCAAGCCCCAAGCCGGTAAGTCTTCGCGTGTTCTTCCCACGAAGTCTGTGCGTGCCATGTCCTATCTGCGATTTCCGCGAACAAGGAGCAATCCCGCGAGAATTGTGATGGTTGCGCCGGACAAGATGAGCCACGTCGGCGTTTCGCCAAAGAAGAAATATCCGATGAATATGGCAAACAGTATCTCAGAATAGGTCAATGGCGCTATGAGTGAGACCTCAGCGTATCGAAAACTCTCAGTTAGTAGAATTTGCCCTAGTCCTCCCAGAATGCCGGCTAATATCAGCATGATCAATGCAGGAGTTGATGGCAGGACCCAGCCGAACAGGACGGTCACAGCTGAGAACACCATCGTCGTCAGACTATAGTAAAACACAATGGAGACAGTTGTCTCGGTGACAGTGAGCCTGCGCACCGACACTTGGGCCAGTGCGAGAAACGCAGCGCTCATCAATTCAGCAATGACTCCGAAGGTAGCCGATTGGAGCGAGATATTGAAGTCAAAGATCGTAAGGTGTGGGGCAACGATTATCGAAACACCAAGAACACCTAGACTGATGGTAAGCATACGATAGGTGCTGATGCGCTCGCCAAGCAGCAGAACCGCGAACAAGACTGCGAAAATCGGCTGGGCAAAACCGATGGCGATGACCTCTGGCAGTGGCAACAATCCGATCGCAATGAATCCGCAAGTCATACCGCAGGCACCGAAAATACCGCGCCAAAGGTGTGCAAACGGCCGTTCGGTACGGAGACTTCTCAGGAACTGACCCTTTGACATAAGCCAAAGTATCAAGAGCGGTAGCGCGAAGACAGATCTGAAGAACACAGCCTCACCTGCCGGAACTTCTTCGGCAGTCGCCTTGATGAGGCCTGTCATCGCCATAATAACAGCGACCGACGCGAGTTTCAGGCAGACGCCTCGGATGGGTCTCCCAGGCGGAGCATTCGCAGGGTCTCTGTCGAGCACTCTGTGCGAATGCATTCGCTATCTAGCCTCAACATTCACGGTCAAGAGTCTAGAATAGTGGGTTTCATGGTGCCGCCGGACAGAATTGAACTGTCGACCCCACCCTTACCAAGGGTGTGCTCTACCCCTGAGCTACGGCGGCATCCGTCTCGGTAATGCGATCAAGCCGGCGCCTCTCGGGCCGGGCGATGCGGCAGTCTGTGTAGCGCAGTCGGGCGGGGGCGTCCAGCTTTGCGGCCGCCCTCGGGTTCCGCCACGCCCTCACACCTGCGGGCCGCCCTCGCCGCCGAAGCGGGTGGAGATGCGGCGGAAGAGCTGGTCGCGGACCTCGCGGAAGGCTTGCAGGCGGGTGTCGCGGCTGCCTTCGACATAGCTGGGGTCCAAGGTCGGCCAGTATTCCACCTCGCAGGCTGTGGTGCGCGTCAGCTCCAAGGCGCGGTGCTGCGATTCCGGCGACAGGGTCACGACGATGTCGAAGCTGTCGTCTTCCAGGTCGTCGAAGCTCTTCGGGCGGTGGCGGGAAAGGTCGATGCCGATTTCCTCCATCGCCGCCACAGCGAACGGGTCCAGTTCGCCCGGCCGCACGCCAGCGCTGTCGACGTAAATGCGGTGGCCCATCAAATGCTTCAGCATCGCTTCGGCCATGGCCGAGCGGATGGCGTTGTGGGTGCACGAAAACAGCACGCTGGTCGGCAGGTCGCCCATGGTCGGGGGCCCTTCCGCGTCTCAGCTCACCCGCGGATGTGAAGCACGCACATCAGCGTGAACAGGCGTCGGGCCGTGTCGTGGTCCACCTCGATCTTGCCGGCCAGGCGCTCTTTCAGCATCAGCGCGCCTTCGTTGTGCACGCCGCGGCGGCCCATGTCGATGGCCTCGATGCGCGAGGGCGGGGCGGTCTTGATGGCGTCGAAATAGCTCTCGCAGATGGTGAAATAGTCTTTCACGACCTTGCGGAAGGGCAGCATGGGCAGCGGCACGCGGCCCAGGGCGGTTTCCGCCTGGTCGCGGATCTGGAAGATCAGCCGATTTTCCTCCACCCCCAGCGAAACGACGTAGGGCCCCTCGCCGCAGCCCACGGGCTCGAAGTAATTGCCCTCCAAGAGGTCGTACATGGCCACCGCGCGCTCATGCTCGATCTCGGGATTGCGCCGGATCACCGTGCGCTCGTCCAGCGAGATGCGGATGATGCGGCGTGGGTCGGCGGCCTCCGTCATCGGGCGCCTGCCGGGCCGGCTGTGGTGCGTCGAGGCTCAGCGGGCATTGGCGACCACGCCTCCGATGCGGTCGATCCACCAGCCGATTTCATCGCCACGGGTCTTCCACGCCGCGCGGTTGACGATCAGGCGCGAGGTGACGTCGGCGATATGCTCGATCTCGCGCAGGCCGTTAGCCTTCAGCGTGCTGCCGGTCGACACCAGGTCGACGATGCGCCGGCACAAGCCCAGGCGCGGCGCCAGCTCCAACGCGCCGTTCAGCTTAATGCACTCCGCCTGCACGCCGCGGGCGGCGAAGTGGCGGCGCGTCACCTGCGGGTACTTTGTGGCGACGCGGATATGGCTCCAGCGTCGCGGATCGTCGGCTTCCGACAGCTCAACGGGCTCGGCCACCATCAGCCGGCAATGGCCGATGCCGAGATCCAGCGGGGCATAGACTTCGCCGGAGTCGAACTCCATCAGCACGTCGTTGCCGGCCACACCCAGATGCGCGGCACCGAAGGCCACGAAGGTGACCACGTCGAACGAGCGGACGCGGATGATCTCCACGCCCGGATGGTTGGTGGCGAAGCGCAGGCCGCGGTGGTTGCGGTCGTCGAAGCTGGCCTCAGGGTGCAGGCCGGCACGGTCCATCAGCGGCCGCAGCTCAGACAGGATGCGGCCCTTGGGCACGGCAACGACGAGAGGCTCGTTCGGGGAGGACCGGGGGGTAGGGGCCTCGGATGAGAAAACGTCGGCGGCGACAGACAACGGGCGGGATCTCCACGGGCGTCCGGAAGACGGGCGCCGGAAGATTACGGCGTATCGCCCGCCTCTTCAAACGGGTGCTCGGGCCGCCAGGCGGTTGGCCATGGGTTGCCGATGTCCTGCATGCGGCAATCCATCCTTGCCTCGCCGTCGCCCTCCAGCTCCAGCCGGATCTCGCCGCCGCCGGCGAACACCAGCCGCACGGCACCGTCAGCCGGCTCGATGGCCAAGAGTGACAGGAACTCGTCCCGCCGGCGCGGGTCGACGCCGCGGCGGTGCACCGCCTTAATGCCCGTGAACGTGACGCCGCAGTTGATACGCTGATAGGCAGGCTCGGCCGACCCGTTGCCCCCGGCTCCGTTTCCGCCAGCGGCGTGGCCCCCATCCGCATGGCCATTTACGGCGTGGCCGTTGGGGCCGGCGGGAACGTCTTCCCACTTGAAGCGGTTCACCACCATCACGAAGCTGCGGTCGTTCTGCAGATACGCCATGTCCACGACCGGCACGATCGCGTCCTGCAGTGCGGCCGACAGAATGCTCAGATCTTCCGGGTCCTTGGCGCGAAGCCGCAAGGGGCCGCTGGGACGTTCCATGACCGACATACCGTTACTATCCCCTGATCCGCTCGATCTCCGCTCCACAGCCGGCCAGCTTTTGCTCAACACGCTCATATCCGCGGTCCAGATGGTAGACGCGGTTCAGCACCGTTTCGCCTTCGGCCGCCAGCCCGGCCAGCACCAGCGACACGCTTGCTCTCAGATCCGTCGCCATGACCGGAGCCCCGGTCAGGCGCCGGACCCCGCGCACCAGGGCCGACCGCCCATGTATATTGATATTCGCACCCATTCTTGCCAGTTCCGGCACGTGCATGAATCGGTTTTCGAAGATGGTTTCGGTGATCATCGACGCGCCTTCGGCCACGGTCATGAGCGCCATGTACTGGGCCTGAAGGTCCGTGGGGAAGCCGGGGAAGGGCTCCGTCATCACATCCGCGCCCACCAGGGGGCCGTTGCGGCGCGACACGCGGAAGCCGCCATCGACCGGTTCGAACTCAACGCCTGCCTCGGTCAGCAGGCCCTTCATGGCCTCCACCAGGTCGAGGCGCGTGTCCTGCAGCACCACGTCGCCGCCGGTGATCGCGGCGGCCATGGCAAAGGTGCCGGTTTCGATGCGGTCGGCCACCACGGCGTGGTGGGCGCCGTGCAGCCGGTCCTTGCCCTGGATCATGATGCTGTCCGTGCCCAGGCCTTCGATCTCCGCGCCCATGGCGATCAGGCATTCGCCGAGATCGGTCACCTCAGGCTCGCGCGCCGCATTGATCAGCGCCGTCTCGCCCTTGGCGAGCGCGGCCGCCATCATCAGGTTCTCCGTGGCGCCGACAGACACCTTGGGGAACACGACGCGGCCGCCGGTCAGGCCGTTCGGAGCGCGCGCGATCACATAGCCGCCGTCCAGCTCGATCTCCGCGCCCAGTTGTTCCAGGCCGGTCAGATGCAGGTCGACGGGCCGCGCGCCGATGGCGCAGCCGCCGGGCAGCGACACCCGCGCCTCGCCACAGCGGGCGGCGAGCGGGCCCAGCACCAGAATGCTGGCGCGCATCTTGCGCACCAGGTCATAGGGCGCGGTGGTGTTGGTCACGGCCTTCGTCGTGAAGTCCATCACCCGGCCGGTCGGTCCGCCTTCGGGCGCGTGGCCATTCGGCGTGATGTGGACGCCGTGCTGGCCCAGCAGCGTCGACAGCGTCTTGATATCGGCAAGCTCCGGCAGGCGCGACAATGTCAGCGTCTCGTCGGTCAGCAGGCTGGCGGTCATCAGCGGCAAGGCCGCGTTCTTGGCGCCGCTGATGCGGATCGTGCCCTTAAGGGGCGTGCCGCCGCGGATGCGGATGCGGTCCATGGGTCCTCGTAAAGCTGGGGGTGCGGAAAAGCGGTGTCAGAGCCGGGGCAGGGTGACGCCCGTCTGCTTCATGTATTTGCCGCTGCGGTCGGCGTAGGACGTTTCGCAGGGCCGATCGCCCTTCAGGAACAGGAACTGGCAGGCCCCTTCATTGGCATAGATGCGCGCGGGCAGGGGCGTGGTGTTGGAGAATTCCAGCGTCACATGGCCTTCCCATCCCGGCTCCAGCGGCGTGACGTTCACGATGATGCCGCAGCGCGCATAGGTCGATTTGCCCACACAGATCACCAGCACGTCCCTGGGGACGCGGAAGTATTCCACCGTGCTGGCCAGGCAGAAGCTGTTGGGCGGAATCACGCAGACCTCGGCGGTGCGCTTGACGAAGCTGGTCTCGGAAAACGCCTTGGGGTCGACCACGTCGTTGTCGACATTCGTGAAGATCAGGAACTCGTTGCCGACTCGGGCGTCGTAGCCGTAGGACGACAAGCCGTAGGAGATCACGCCGCCGCCGCTCTGCTTCTCCACGAAGGGCTCGATCATCCCGCTCGATACGGCCTGCTCGCGGATCCAGGCATCCGACATGATGGACATGGGTGTGGCGCTCTCCTCGGCTTGGCAAAGGGCTGCGGCGCTCGCGCAGCCTTTTGGCTGGTTCACTTCGTATCCGGGTCTTGGCGCCCGGCTTCGGCAGGGGTTGATGACGGTTCGGCGCCATCGCTGCGCGCCCGCTGCTGCAGCTTTCGCTTGCGCAGGTTCTCACGCAGAGCCGCCGCTTCGCGCAGCCGCCTGTCCTCCTTCGGCCCGCCGGACTTCCCGGAGCCCGACCGGTCGGTACTGTCACCGCCCATCATGGCGCTTTCATGCCGAAACCCGGGCGGCTGTGCAATCCCACCCTTCGTCGTTGTGGCCACTCCCTAAGATTGCGTCTGCCGGCCGCTCGTGAGAGAAAGACGCCGCCCGTCGGGCGTGCCTTGCCGGCGCATCCGGGCACAAGGGATCCCATCCATGCGCGCGCTGTTCCTGACCAACGAGTATCCGCCGAACATCTACGGCGGGGCCGGTGTCCATGTGGAATACCTGTCGAAGGAGCTGGCGAAGCTGATCCCGCTGGAGGTGCGCAGCTTCCACGATCAGGCCTTCACCGAGGGCCAGCTGACGGTGCAGGGGACGAAGATCGACGGCAGCGCCTATGCCGGCGGCCCGAAGGGCTTCGTCTCGCCGCTGAAGGCGCTGTCCACCTGCCTCAGCTTCAACGGGCAGGGGATCGATGCCGACCTGGTGCACTGCCACACCTGGTACACGCATTTCGGCGGCATCCTGGCGAAACTGCTCTACGGCGTACCGTTCGTTCTTACGGTACATTCACTAGAGCCGCTAAGACCTTGGAAACGCGAACAATTGGGCCGTGGCTATGATCTTTCAAGCTGGGTTGAGCGTACGGCGCTGACCATGGCGGATGCGGTGGTCGCGGTGTCCCGCAGCACACGCGACGACGTGCTGCGCCTGTTCGACGTGGCGCCTGAGCGGGTGCCGATCATCCCCAACGGCATCGATGTGGACGAATACAAGGCCGTCGAGGCACCGGATGTGATGGACCGCTTCGGCATCGACCGGGCGCGGCCCTATGTGCTGTTCGTCGGGCGCATGACGCGCCAGAAGGGGTTGCTCTATCTCTTGAAGGCGATTGAGGGGCTGAACCCCGCCATGCAGGTGGTGCTGTGCGCCGGCGAGAGCGATACGCCGGAGCTGCAGCGCGAGCTTGAAGGCATGGTCGCCGATCTCAGGGGCCGGCGCGAAGGCATCGTCTGGATCCCGGAGATGGTGTCGCGGCAGACGACCATCGCGCTCTACAGCCACGCCACGGTCTTCTGCTGTCCGTCGATCTACGAGCCGTTCGGCATCATCAATCTGGAAGCCATGGCCTGTAACACGCCGGTGGTGGGCAGCGCCGTCGGCGGCATCACCGAGGTGGTGGTGGACGGCGAGACAGGCTTCCTCGTCGATGCCGGTCTAAGCACCGAGCCGCCGTTTGACCCCACCGATGGCGACGGCTTTGCCGGCCACATGGCGGAGGCCATCAACCGCTTTGCCGCCGCGCCCGAACTGAGCCGCGAGATGGGGGCGAAGGGCCGCGCCCGGGTCGAAGAAATCTATAGCTGGTCGAGTATCGCGGCCCAGACGCTGACGCTGTACGAGAAGCTGGTTGCCGGAGAGCCCATTACCTGAAACGGCGGCGCAGGAGCGGAGCCCCGCCGCCGCACGCCTTGTTCTGGCCTCGGCTTCGCCGCGGCGGCTGGACCTGCTGCGCCAGATCGGCATCGAGCCGGCCGCCGTCGCCCCTGCCGATATCGACGAGACGCCGGAGAAGGACGAGCCGCCCACGGTCTACGCCCGACGGCTGGCTCTGGCCAAGGCAGAGGCCGTGGCCGGCCGGTTCGCCGGCGACTTCATCCTGGCGGCCGACACGGTCGTCGTGCGCGGCCGGCGCATCCTGCCGAAGGCGGAGGATGTGGAGCAGGCGCGGCAGTGCCTGGCCTTGCTCTCTGGCGCCCGGCATCACGTACTGGGGGGTGTCGCGGTCATCGCGCCCGACGGCCGGCGCCTTGTCCGGGTCGCCGACACGGTGGTCAGCTTCAAACGGCTGGAGCCGATGGAAGTCGACCGTTACCTGGCCGACGGCGAATGGCACGGCAAGGCGGGTGGTTACGCCATCCAGGGGCACGCGGCCGTGTTCGTGAAGCGCATCAACGGCTCCTATTCCAACGTCGTCGGGCTTCCGCTCTATGAGACCGCGGCCATGCTGCGGGGCCTCGGGTTCCGGTGAGCGCGCGGCTGGAGGTGACGCGCAGTGGCCCGGTGGTGCTGGCCGGCGTGCGTCGGCGGGGCCGGGTGACGGACCTGCTGGCCGACCGGCTGGATCGGCCCGGCTGGACGGGTTCGGTGCATCAGGCGCGGATGCTGCGATGGGATGCCGGCACCCGGACAGCCTGGCTCGACGCAGGCTCCCTTGGTCAGGTCGCCCTTCCGGTGCGGAAAGGCGAGCCGCCGAACACCACCGAGCCGGCCGTGGTGCAGGTGACGACGGAGCCAAGGGAGGGAAAACCGGCGGAGGTCACGCGCGATGTTGCGCTGCCGGGCCGCACGCTCGTCTATCTGCCGTACGGGACAGCGGTGTCGGTGTCGCGGACGATGCCGCCGGAGAGCCGCGCGCGGTGGCGCACGGTGCTTGAAGGTGGCTGGATCGTCCGCAGTGCGGCGAATGAGGTAGAGACCGACCGCGTCACGGCCGAGGCGCAATCGTTGGCCGCCGCCTGGCGAGAGGCGGTTGAGGCGGCATTCGCAGCACAGCCGCCGACAATGCTGCTGGCCGCACCGCATCCCGGCCGGCGGCTGCTGCTGGACCACGCGGACATCACCGAGATCTTGGTCGAGGATGAGGCGGATGCCCGGGCCCTGGCGCCCAGCGACGGCGGCGACGGCCCCGTACCGCAGATCGGCCCGGTCGACCTCGCCGACGAGTGGCCCCTTTACCTGCAGCCGGAGGTGCCGTTGCGCTGCGGTGGCAATGTGGTGGTGGAGACCACGCGGGCGCTGACGGCGATCGACGTGAATGCCGGTTCGGCGCGGGACCCGGCGCTAGTCAATCGGGAAGCGGCGCGCGAGGTGGCGCACCAGCTTCGGCTGCGCAACGTCGGCGGCACGACGGTGATCGACTTCATCAACCTGCCCAAGGCGGCCGACCGGCGTGGCGTGGTGGACGTGCTGCGGACGGCGCTGGGCGAAGATCCGGTCCCTGTGCGACTGGGCACGGCCATGACGGCGCTTGGCCTGGTGGAGCTTGCGCGCATGCGGCGCGGCAGGTCGCTTAGCGAGATCTTCCCGGCCGGCGAAGCCTTGCCGGGTGCGTAGCCATACGGCTACCAAGGGCCCGACGGACCATTGGACACTGGTTATGAGCGATCGCGAAGAGAGGCCGGCCGGTTCGGCGGCGAAGCGAGGCCGCCGCTGCCCCATCTGCGGTAAGCCGACGGCGCACGACTTCCGTCCGTTCTGTTCGCGCCGATGCAAGGACGTCGATCTCGGCCGCTGGCTGGGCGGGGAGTACCGCGTTAGCGGCCACGCTGCCTATGACGACGACCTGCAAACGGACGAAGGCGGCTAGGTCAGATGCTGGCAAGCGAGTTCCGATCCGGACGATCAAGGCACACGGGCGATCATCTCTATCTCAAGCTGCAGGTCAGGCGCGGCCAGAGCGGTAACGCCCACGCCCGTAAGGCTCGGCTGAGCACCATCCAGCATCGCAAGGAGAGGCGGCATCAACTCTTCCAGGCGCTCGGGCGTCAAGTCGACCACGTAGGCCCGGACCATGACGAGGTCCGCCGGCGAGGCGCCGACGGCCTCAAGAGCCGCCCGTGCATTCCCCATGACGAGCTTTGCCTGTTCCGCGAGACTGTCCGGAGCCGGTTCGCCGCCCGGCCGCCACGCAACCTGGCCCGAGATGAAGGCAAGCCTGCCCGGCTCGACGGTCGTGATCTGCGAATAGCCGATTGCCCCTGCATCTGGCAAAGAAGCTGGGTTCAAACGCATCAGCGGCTGTGCCATGGTCGTCTCACTTTGCAGAGCGGAAACCATCTTGTGCTGAGAAAATCTCTGCATATGTAGAGCATGCATGTCAAGCCAACATAGCGACCGCCGTTCGACAATCCTGGATGCCGTGATCAGGCTGCTCGCAGAAAGGGGCTTGGCCGGCGTGACTCACAGGGCAACGGATGCTGCGGCGGGGTTACCCCAAGGATCATCGACCTACTATTTTCCGAGGAAGTCTGAGCTGCTGCGTGCGGCCGCGTCCCATCTTGCGCTTGCACTGGAGAAAGACTGCGGTGCGCTTCAGATCGGTTTTGCGGAAGTGGCTGCGAAACAAGGATTGGAGGCTGCGATCGACCACGTCGCTGGAGAGCTTGTCGCATCGGCTGATCAGACGAAATACCTCCTGTTGGCGCGCCTTGAACTCACCTTGGCGGCAGCACGTGACAGTGATTTGTCCGATGTCGGTGACAGGTTGTCCGTGGCGGCGCGACGGCCGATCGAGTTCTTCGTCAGCCTGATATCCGACGATAGCAGCAAGGTCCCAATGGACACCTGTGTCGGCCTGATTGATGGAATTTCCCTGATGTATGCCACCGGCCAGGGACCGCAGCCGACGACAGACCAGGTGGCAAGCGTCCTCAGGTCGCTGGTGCGAGACGAAACGCCGACGGACGTCTAGCGGGCATCCGTCCAACGAATGGAAAGATCCCGTCCGACTTTGTACGGCGATGAACCGGTGCATTGTCGGCGTCAGGCCACGGGCCGGCTAAGCCGTAGAACTCTCTGTCACCGCGTTCACCACAGTCTCGCGGGCCAGTTGCTCAACATCCTCTCGGCGCAGATCGCCGCCGGTTGCCGCCAGTGCGTTAGCCGTGCCGGCGGCAATCGCCTGCCTCAGACAGGCGCCAGGTGGCAGGCCGTCGAGCCGGGCGGCGATCAGCGCGGCGAGAAATGCATCGCCCGATCCGATAGGATTGACGACATCGATGCTGGGTGCCGTCGCCGTCCATGCGCCCGCGGCATCCACAAGCACCGCACCGCCGACGCCAAGCGTCACCGCCGCTAGGGCAATCCCCTGACGCCGCAGCATCATCGCGGCCGCAACCGCTTCGGCGTGGCTGGCGCAGGGCACGCCGGTCAACGCACCAACCTCATCACCATTGACCTTGATGGCCAGAGGCCGCGACGCCACCGCCTTGACCAGCGCATCCCCGCTGGTGTCGACATAGACGTCACTGCACCGATCCCGGATGGCCTCGATCAGCCGGGCGACGGCGTCGGGCGCCACCCCGCGGGGCAGGCTGCCGCTGATGGCAATGGCCGCGCAGTCGCCCGCTGCGGCCGCTGCGTCATCGATCAACCGGTCCCAATCGGCCGGCGATAGCATTGGGCCGGGCTCGTTCACCACGGTGGCGTCGCCGGTTTCAGGATTGACGATGATGGCGCAGGTGCGCGTTTCCGCTGTGGTCCAGGTCCAGGCCGTCTTCAGACCCTCCAGCGCCGCGAGATCGGTGGCGTGGCGTCCGGTGTGGCCCCCCACTGGTCCGGCGGCGATCGCCTGTCGGCCGAGTCGGCCCAGGACGCGCGCGACGTTCACGCCCTTGCCGCCGCACTGGGCCGAGACATCCTGGGCACGCCACACGCAGCCGGCGGCGAATCCGGGCACAACCCAGGTGCGATCGATCGACGGGTTGGGCGTGACACACAGGATCGGCCTGTTAGGGTCCACGTAGGCCTCACTCGGCGGAATGTGTGGCAGCGTCACGCCGAGGCGGCGGGATCGCCCGGTTCGGACACGGCAAAGATGGACACAACCATAGCGCAACGGATCGCCGACGCCACCGGAAGTGCGGTGGATCAGGCCGGATCACTTGGCGGCGGGCATGGGGCGCGACTCTATGGCATCGTCCTGGCCGATGGCCGCGAGCTGGTGGCAAAGGCGGCGACGACCAGCACCACGCTGGACCTGGAAGGTACGATGCTGCGCTATCTGGCCGAGCACTCCCGCCTGCCGGTGCCTGAGGTCTTCCTGGCTGAGGCGGATCTGCTGGTCATGTCGCGCCTCGCCAACCGCGGCCGGATGAGTGCGGCCGCTCAAGCCCATGCGGCGGAGCTGTTGGCCGACCTGCACGGCGTCACAGGCCCGGAGTACGGGTTCGAGCAGGCAACGCTGATCGGTCCGCTCCATCAGCCGAACCCGTGCGGGGACGACTGGATCGCTTTCTTCCGTGACCACCGCCTTCTGCACATGGCGCGCAAGGCCCTCGCCGAAGGCGAGATAGGCAATCGGCTGATGCAGCGGATCGAGCGGCTGGCCGAGAGGCTGGGCGACCTGATCGGCCCCCCCGCACCGCCGACGCTGATCCACGGCGACATGTGGGGCGGCAACGTGCTGGTGGATGGCGACCGTATCAGCGGCTTCATCGACCCGGCGATCTATTATGCCGACCCGGAGATCGAGCTTGCCTTCTCTACCCTGTTCGGCACGTTTGGGGAGCCGTTCTTCCGTCGCTACGCCGAGCTGCGGCCGATCCGTCCCGGCTTCTTCGAGCAACGATGCGATCTCTACAACCTCTATCCGCTTTTGGTGCATGTGCGGATCTTCGGCAGCTCTTATGTCGGTGCGGTGGAGCGCATTGTCGGTCGACACATTCCCTGACGGTCAGTGACCGGCGTAGGGGTCGTAGGTGCCGAAGCTCCACAGCCGGCCTTCCGGGTCGCGCACGGAGTATTCGCGGGAACCATAGTCCGTGTCTTGCGGCTCTGTGACGATGTCTGCGCCGGCGGCCTTCGCGTGGGCATGGTGCGCATCGACATCGTCGATCCGGACATAGATGCCGAATGCGACCTTGTCCCAGGGGCTTTCCGGCGTGTGCTGGTTCTCAGCCGAGCCAAGCATGACGATGCCTGCGCCGAGTTTCATCTGTGCATGCGCGATCATTCCATCCTCACCGGGAACGACGAAATGCCTGTCGAAGCCGAGCGCCGTGCAGAGCCAGTCGATCAGCGCCGGCGCATTCTGGTAGCGGATGGCGGGAAAGATGTTCGGGCGATTGGTCATTTGCCGTCTCCTGCCGTCATTCTGTTGCGGGTCACGTGCGGTGCGCAGGTCGACGATAGGCCGTGCGGTGTAGATCGATCTTGCAGGAATCTTACCTGCGCATCGGCGGATCAGCCGGGCAGGGCGGCGTTCTCAGCCTGGATGCGAACTTCCGCAAAGGTCCGCGGCGACGCACCGGCAAACCTCTGGAACTCGTTGGCCAGATGCGCCTGGTCGCTGTAGCCGGCTGCGCAGGCGACATCGGCCCAGCCCGCACAGTCGCCGCTGTCGTAAAGGCGGATGGCATTGTGAAACCGGAGGATCCGCGCGACAGACTTCGGCGTCAGGCCGAACTGCTCGCGGAAGACGGCGATCAGATGCTTGGCGCTGCAATCCAGCTCGGCCGCCAGGGCCCCGATGGGAAGGCGACCGGCCGCTGCCTCTAGCCGGCGCCAACCGGCTGCGGCCAGGCGGCAGGGTGTCGGTGCGTCGGCCAGACGTTGCGCGATGAAGCGGTCCAGCAGATCGAACCGCCGCCTCCAGTCGGAGGCTTCACGCAGTGCATCCGCCATCGAACCGGCCACAGCGCCGAACGCGTCCTCCAGTTTCACCACATGGTCGGCGAGCACATGCATGCTCATGCCACAGAGCTGGCGAGCGCCAATGGGCGTCAGGTTCATCTGCAGCCCGCTCTGGGCGCCGGCCGTTTCGGTCAGCGCATAGCGCGTGTGCAGGCCGGCCACGAACCCGCGGCCGTGCTCGCCCGCCGTGGCGCCGGTCGTCGGATCGAGAATGCGCAGCGTCGGGCCGAAATCGAAGATCACCACCACGCCGGGCCACGGCAGTTCCCTCCGCCGCATGGGTGCACCGGTTATCTCTCGGTAGCCGCAATACGTCATCACATGTGCGGCGAGGCGCGGATGGGGATCGGCGTAGACCAATTCGAGGCTGCCATCGGCGCTATCTGGCCGTACGACCCGGATCCTTCGTCCCTTGCCGATCATGCCGATCATCTCCGGCCCGACCACCGCTGCCCAACGATCAGGCGTTGCCGGCCGCCGCGGCGCTCTTGACGGGCGGCATCGGCGAGCACTGTTCCAGCCGTGCGGCAGTGTCCACGGGGGCCTCCGTCGAAGCGGCGCATCTCGCGATGGGCTATTTCGCCTGACGCGCCCAGTGCTTTCTGACAGATTGCCGCCGTCGAGGACAGGCTGAGATCTGCCGCACCGGACTTGGAAAGGAGCTCTTCCCGTGTCCATCACGATCTACCACAATCCGAACTGCGGAACGTCGCGCAACGTGCTGGCGATGATCCGGAACTCCGGCGAAGAACCGGTGGTAATCGAGTATCTGAAGACGCCCCCCAGTCGGGAGAAACTCGTCGACCTGATCGCAACCATGGGCATCCCACCCCGCGACCTGCTGCGCCGCAAGGGTACGCCCTATGACGAGCTTGGCCTGGACAACACTGAGCTGACAGACGATGCCCTGATCGATGCGATGATGCAGCACCCGATCCTGATCAATCGCCCGATCGTGGTCACGCCCTTGGGCGTCAAGCTCTGCCGACCGTCGGAAACGGTGCTCGACATCCTGCCGAACGCGCAGGCGACGCCGTTCGTGAAGGAAGATGGTACGCCGGTGCAGGGCTAAGGCACGCCCGAGCGCTAGCGGCGATACTGCACGAGATCCCATTTATTGCCGTACGGGTCGCGGAATTGGGCGACCTTGCCATAGACTTCCGTCCGTGGCGGCTCCAGGAACTGAACCCCAGCGCCAAGCATACGGCTGTGGTCGCGGTCGAAATCGTCCGTGGCAAGGAACAGGAAGACGCGCCCGCCCGTCTGATTGCCGATCGCCCGCACCTGCTCGGCCGACGCTGCCTTGGCCAGCAGTATGCGGCATTCCCGGGCCCCGGGCGGTGCCACCAGCACCCAGCGCTTTTCGGGCGAAAGCACCGTGTCTTCAACCAGATCGAAGCCCAGCGTGCCGACATAGAACGCCAGCGCATGGTCATAGTCGGGAACGACAAGCGCTAGGGCTGCGATGTGCTGGGCCATGGCTTCACGATAAGTTGCGGGAAGATATACTTAGTTACTGCTCGCCCTGGCGACAGGTGGTAAGCCGAGCTCTCATCGCTCGCAGTTTCGTCTTCAGACCCTTCGGTTGGCTACTCTTCTAGCCAGCCGCCACAACGCTCTCGGCGGGCGCGGGGGCGGAGTGCGCTCCGTCGCTCGCATGGGGTTCGCCTTCAGCCATGACTGGCAGGAGCTTGGGTGGCGCTGGGCGCCACTGCTTCAGGTGCTGTCCCACCTGCTCGTAGAAGCTCGGGAGCGCGTCTTCGACGCTTTCGACGAAGGTGCGGGAACCGGTGAACTTTCCGGCAAGGTCGCGAACCATCAGCACTTCGAAGGCGCGCGGCGCCATCTTTGCGTTGGCACCGCACAGCCGCTTCGGATCGGCCCGCAGGTTGGCGAGAGTGTCCTGGGTAGCCGGGGCGCGGCCGGGCCATTTCGCCTTCACGATGACGTCCTGGTCCGTCGTCTTTTCCAATTGGCGCAAGAGCCAGTTCACGCGGGCGGATGGGCGCGCCTTGTCCTCCGGTGCCCGCAGTTCCGCACTGCAGGTGATCGTGCGGCGCTGCAGATCGGCCACCAGCGCCAAACCGCTGGCCGCATCGGGGATCTCGATGACACACGACAGGATCTTGTGTTCAGCCAGTCTCTGGCAGTCATCGCGGATGCGTTCGGTCGGATTGTCGCGATGGCTCTTGTTGAGTTTCAGGCGAACCGGGCGTCCGACGACGCGGCTCATCAGCAGGCAGAGGTCGCGGGTCTCCTGATGCCAGCTGCCAATCGTATTCTCCACGACCTCAGAGGTCCTTCCCAGAACACCGCCTATCTGGACGGTGCGCACCAAGTCCCGCCACTCTCGGTTCATCGCGCGGAAGCGGACGACGCCCGTGCTGGGGTGGCTCAAGAAGCGGACAAATTCGTGCAGCAGGTAGGCATGATTAGCATCGGAGATCTGCCGCTCAAGATCCAACAGATAGGCCTGCGTTTGAATAAACGTCCATGACCAGTGAAAGAGTTTGACCCGATTTGCAAGGGCCTTTCCTATTCTGACTGGGTGATGATCCGCCCGAGCGACAAATTGATTGGTGATTGTGACAATGGCGTCGACCGCATTGTCGCGCGCCAACTCCGCATACCGCTTGATCTGATCGCTGTTCAGGTCGGCGTTGCCGATCTTCGCCTCTATCAACGCAGACCATGTCTGCCGTCCTGTCCTGATCACAAGAAGGCCGTCGGGGCGATCTCTGACGTCATTCTTCTCCGTGCGGAACACGACCTCGGTATAGGCATCAACTTGGCTGCGCGGACCGATGCGCAAACCCACAGTGGCAAGCAGTTGGCGAGACAGATCCGGGATGGTTACAAGGCTCGCCAAGAGTGCTGAAATGACCCTCTTTTCTCTGCTGCTTTCAGACAAAATAGAAAAGAGTCGAACACGTTCACCAGATTTGAGGATCTCT